>CAYRLB010000095.1:0-9597 GCA_964424945.1 uncultured Gemmatimonas sp. | reverse complement strand
ACGGTTTAGCACATTTGTAACGCGGAGCAATCGCTAGAAATCGCCGCGCCGCGCAGAATTGCGCGGACCCGTCAAACTTAGTCGACGACCGGATGCTGTCAACGGGAAAGGGCCGGCCCCCTCCGGAGCCGACCCTGTTCATATCCGTAGTGCTCGGGTCAGATGCCCACGCTTACGACGAAGCGGGTACCGCAGAGCTCCGATCCACCGAAGCAGTCGTCCTCGCTGAGGTCCGTGCCCGTCAGGCCGGCGCCGATTCCGAGGCCGTAGACCTGGACCGAAGCGCCCACATTCCAGGACAGATAGTCCGGGGTGCCGAAGATGTCATTCTTCTCGATCGACTGATAACCGACGCTGCCATCGAGGCTGACCGGGGTACTCGGAACGCCGAACGAGAGGCTGCCAGCCCCGTACAGCCCGGTGCCGGAACCCGCGTAGAAGTCAGGCGACCAAGCGCCGTTCAGGCCCACTGATACCGGACCGAAAGCTCGGCCGAGACCCGTGCCAAGCTCGAAGAAGTTGTAGTTCCGGGAATCGGCCGCGCCGGGGTACGCGTAGTAGAGGGCCCCCAGATCCACATCGAAGCCGCCGACCGAACGGGCGATGCCACCGTAAACGTCGAGCTCAACCTGAGCCCGGGCTCCGCCCGCGAGATCCTCACCGAAATTCACGCTCGAGCCCCAGACGCCTACATACACACCCTCCGGGAGGCTTGCATCGATCCCGCCCTGGACGGCGGGCTCCTCCAGGGTCTGCGAAATCCCCCGGTAGGTATAATCACTCAGCACCGACGCATTTCCGGTGAATTCCACCTGTGCACTGACATCCCCGGCTCCGGAAAGAAGCAGCGCTGCCCCCACCGCAATAACGCCATACGATCCTCGAATCATTCCCGCCTCCCATGTAAGTAATTGTTTCGGTCCGGCTGGACCGGCCCCTCACCACCTCCGACGCCACGGAGGAAAGCGCGGCAATTCGCCCGAAAAACGTGTTGAAGTTCGACGAAGTTGCACGATTAGTTTAGATAGTAAGGGATACGACGTCAATAGCTTTGAAAAAATAGGCAGAAGGAGAGGCCCGGATCGGCTCGGCAAGAAGGGCACGGGAGGGTCGGGAGAGGCGGTGCCTGTCCTGAGGTACGATCGTCTCGGGCATAGGCGTCATCCCTGCCCGTGATGGCGGATCCGGATGCGCGAAAGGGAGGGGGCGGGGCAGAGCTCGGATCAGCGCGGGGGCCAAAGGTCAGACAGCTCCCGCCGCGATGCCGAGCTGGCTATGGCCTTCGTTGAGGGAGCGCTGGGCGACGGGAAGGTCGTACGTGACCGAGGAGGCCGATTAGGGAGGCTTTCCTTCGCGTTCGGCGGGAGGAAAAGGCAGGAGAAAAAGGGCGATCGGTCGCAGCAGCACTGATGCCGAGGCTGAGGACATCAGCTCTCGGAAGTTCTCAAAATCGGAAGGGGAACGGCGCGATCTCCCTTATGAGGAGGTCGCCTGCGGCTATGGGCCGCTACGGGGCGCCGCCGGAATCAGCGTCCATGACCCGGCCGGTCCCGGAGTCAGCGGACGACAACCTCCCCGAGTTGCCCCTCGTAGCGAACAGCCTGTCTCCCGCGGAATCCTTCGATCTGAAAGGCCTGCCCGGCGCTGTTCTGTCTCAGGAAGCGCCGCAGATCGCCCCCCGAGTCGAGGTTCGTGTCATTGATCCGGGTCAGAATGTCGCCGCGCCGTATTCCCGCGACTGCCGCAGCGCTTCCCGCTTCGATCCGCGTAACGATCAGCCCTTCTGCGACCGGGAGTCGGAGCTGTGCGGCGAGCTCTCTTGTCACCTCGAGATAGGCAATCCCCAGGAGCGCGCGTCGGATCTCTCCAGTGGTAAGTAGCTGCTCCGCGACGCTCCTCGCCAGATTGATCGGCACAGCGAACCCAAGGCCCGTCGCGAGGCCGGGATTGACGACGGCGGTGTTGATCCCGATCACCTCGCCCGAGGAGTTCAGCAGCGGCCCCCCGGAGTTGCCGGGATTGATCGCCGCGTCTGTCTGGATGAGTTCATCGAGCTGGTTGCCGAGAGCGCGGTTGACGCCTGATACGATACCGCGGGTCACGGTGCGCTCGAAGCCGAGGGGGTTTCCGATCGCGATGACGAACTGGCCCACCTCGATCCGATCGGAATCGGCGAGAGGCGCCGCAGGCAGATTATCGCCCTGAATGGCGACGACCGCGATGTCGATACTCGGATCGCGGCCGAGAACCCGCCCCGCGTATTCGGAACCGTCCGCAAGACTGACTCTGACCTGCGCCCACCCCTCCACGACGTGGGCATTCGTCAGGATGACCCCATCCTCCCGGATCAGGACCCCCGAACCGGAGCCCGACCCCGTCTGGATGCCGACGACGGCCGGGGTGACCCGCCTAGTGACGTCGATCGCGTTGCGCTCCTCAGCGCCGAACTGCTGTGCCTGGGCGGGTGAGGCCTGAGCCCCGTACCCGGAGATCAGCGGGAGGAGGAGCGCCATGACACGGATCACTTTCAGACCGGATTTCAGAGAGCGCCGATACATTCCAATGCGAGGTTGAAGGGTCCTTCCCACTCTTTACGTCTTCGCCGCTGATCCGTTTGGCTCAGCCGGTACTCTGCATGGCCGCGGCGATTCCGTTCACACTCAGGAAGAGCGCCCGCCGGATCGCTTCATACGCGTCCCCCTCATCGCCCTCACGATATCGTCGCAGCAGCTCGACCTGGAGGAGGTTCAGCGCGTCTGTGTACGGATTGCGGAGGGCGATGGACTTCCGGATGACCGGCGTCTCCTCGAGAAGGGCCGGCCTTCCCGTGATGCGGAGGATAGCGGACTGCGTACGTTCGAATTCGTCAATGATGCGGGCGAAGAAGTCCTCGCCGGATCCGTCCGCGAAGGGCACATAGAGCCGGGCCGTTGAGAGGCGTGCGCGGGCGAGCTCGCGCTCGGCATTGTCGAGGACGGCGCGGAAGAAGGCCCACTCGTTATACATCTTCCGGAGGCGCGCTTCCACCTCTGGGGAGCTGCCCATCGCCTCCTCGAGACCCGATCCCACGCCGTACCAGCCGGGAACGATGAGCCGGATCTGCGTCCACGCGAAAACCCATGGTATCGCGCGGAGGTCCTCGAACCCCACCTCGGCGCCCGAGCCGCGTGACACGGGCCGGGAAGCAATGGGCAGGCCGCTTATCTGCTCGATAGGGGTGATCGTCGTGTACCACTCCCAGAAGCCGGGCGCATCGATGAGATCGCGGTATGCCTTCATCGAGCGTGACGCGATCGCGGTCATCAGCTCCTCGGCGTCGATCGCGTCGCGACTTTCGGGCGTCTGCGCCAGCACCATCGCGTTGACGATCTGCTCGAGGTGCCGATGCGCGATGTCTTCAAGGCCGTAGCGGAAGGAGATGACCTCCCCCTGCTCGGTGATCCGGATTCGCCCGTTCCGCGCCTCGGGCGGCATCGCGAGAATGGCGTGGCTTGCTCTGCCGCCCCCCCGACCGACCGTTCCGCCGCGTCCATGGAAGAGACGGAACTCGACGCCAGCCTCCTCGCACGCACGTCCTAAAGCCTGCTGCGCACGATGAAGCGCCCAGTTCGCCATCCAGTATCCGCCATCTTTGTTGCTGTCGGAATAGCCCAGCATTATCTCCTGAAAACGTCCCCGCTGCTCGAGGTGGCGCGCATAAACCGGATGTGCGAAAAGCGCCTTCATCCGCTCTGCCGACCCCTCGAGATCCTCGATCGTTTCGAAGAGGGGAACGAAGTCGATCGGTGCACCCGACTCCCGCGTCCAGAAACCCGCCTCCTTCGCGAGCAGCATCGGCTCGAGGAGGTCGCTGACCGCGTGGGTCATGCTGACGATGCAGCTCCCGATCGAATCCGGATCCTTCGCAAGCGCGTCGCGGATCATCCCGAAGGTCGCCAGCGCCTCGCTTGTCGTATCGTCGAGTGCGGTGCCTGCGTGAAGGAGAGGCCGCGGATTTTCGAGCTCCGCCGCCAGGACCGCTACCTTCTCATCTTCCTCGAGGCTGGCGTAATCCTCCGTCACCCCAGCGACCCGGAAGATCTCCGTCAATGCATGCTCGTGCACGCGGCTGTGCTGCCGGATATCGAGGGCGGCCAGGTGGAAGCCGAAGCTCTCCGCGAGCACTCGGACGCGCTGCAGGCGTCCATGCTGAGCGACCTCCACGAAGCCACTTTCTCGCAGGCAGCCGTCGAGCAGCTCGAGGTCGCTCCGGTAGCGCCGGGCATCGTATGCCGGAGGCGCGGGCTCGCCCGAACCCGTTGGGACCCCATCTTCCTCGTGGGCAACCAGGAGCTGCAACCTCTCGAGGATGTTGGCGACCTTCTGGCGATAGGGTTCGTGGCGGTAGTGGGACTTCCGCTCCCCTTCGCGCCCCAGCTCGACGGCGTCCTCCTCCAAGGATGTTATCAACTGATCCGGAATCGTGGCGCGACGTTCCGAGATGCTCAGCTCGACCAGCAGCACCCGCAGCTCCTCGATGTGCTTCCGAAGGGCGACCAGACGATGGGTCCGTAACGTCGCACGGGTGAGCACTGCGGTCACATTCGGATTGCCATCCCGGTCCCCGCCGATCCAGGAGCGGTACCGGACGGTGGGCCGGAGCTCGACGCAGACGTCGTAATGCCGCCTCAGGGCGCGCAGAATATCCCGGTGGATCCACGGAAGCACTTCCCAGATCGTCCCCTGGAGGAAGTAGAGCCCCTGCTCGACCTCGTGTTCCACCGAGGGACGCTCCGTCCGGACCTCATCGGTCGCGATCAGTAGGGAGATCTGCGCAAAAAGATTGTCGAGAGCGACCGATTCCTCTTCCGGCGTCGGGCTCCCGCCGAGGGTTCGCAGAATCGCTGCGATTCGCCGCTGCTTGTCGAGGATACTTCGGCGGCGCGCCTCTGTAGGGTGGGCGGTGAGGGTCGGTTCGATCTCTAGCGTCCCGAGCAGATCGAGTACATCCGCGAGGGGCACGCCACCGGCCTTCAGACGGCCGATCGCATCGTCGATCGACTCCGGGCGGGTGCCGCCCCGTCCGATCGCGCCTGCGCGCTGGCGGTTGATGCGGACGATCTCCTGCTGCTCCGCCTGGTTCGTCAGGTGGAAGTACGCGGTGAACGAGCGGAGCAGCCAGGAAAGATCCTCGGTGGATAGCTCCTTCAGCATCATCTCCGCTTCGGCGAGGGCGTCTTCATCGCCCTCCCTGCCGGCTCGCTTGCAGAGCGCCCGAAGCTGCTCGACGAGCTCGAAGATGCGCGTACCCCCCTCCTCCCTCACCGCGGCCCCGAGCATATCTCCAAGAAGGTTCACCTCCTCGGAGAGTCCGATCGAGATGCCCGTCCCTTCGGGGCGCCCCCTTGCCTCGAGCCACCGGCTCATCGGGCACCACCACCGGCGAGAGTCGCAACGGTAGGCGAGGCGGATCCAGCCAGAGGGTGCGATGCGATCTCAACGGTCGACCCGAAAGGCTTCATTCGACGGCTGATGAAATTCATGGGCGGCGTCTTCAACGGGAATGCTGCGGCAGCGCGGCGGTCAGCCGCGGGCCGATGCCTGAGCGTGCTGCCGAGCCGCGAGTTTCACGCCGCGCGCATGGCCTTCCAGCAAACTGTTCTGCCGAGGGGGTGCCGCAGACGAAGCCACCTAGTTATTATTGAGCCGAAGAAACACCGAACACCCTGAGGCACCATGGCGCACGATCCCCGACCTCTGCCGATTCACCCGATCCATGGGCGGGGCGCGACGGGTAATCCCGATAACCGGTTCGTGCCGCTCTCGATCGAGTTGGATCCGGAGCATGCATCGGTCGAGCCGGGTCCGACGACGCGCTTCTTCCGGGACTCGACGCAGAAGATCATCAGCCGGAATGACAGTCCGGATGTGGGCTTCGAGTTTTCGCTCAATCCGTATCGGGGCTGCGAGCATGGCTGCATCTACTGTTACGCGCGGCCGACGCATGAGTATCTCGGGCTTTCCGCCGGGCTCGACTTCGAGTCGAAGATTTTCGTCAAGGAAGATGCGCCCGAGCTTCTCCGCCGCGAGTTGAGCGCGCGGAGCTGGAAGCCCGCGACGATCGCGCTCTCAGGCGTGACCGATCCGTATCAGCCGGTCGAGCGGAAGCTGGGAATCACCCGGCGCTGTCTGGAGGTGCTGGCGGAGGTCCGGAACCCGGTGAGCGTCATCACGAAGAATCATCTGGTGACGCGCGACGCGGATATCCTGGCTGACATGGCGGGCGATGGGGCGGCGGCGGTGAATCTTTCGGTGACTACGCTCGATCCGGTTCTTCAGCGCAGGATGGAGCCGCGGACCTCTTCACCCGCCCGGCGGCTTGCGGCGATCCAGGAGCTCTCACGCGCGGGAATTCCCGTGGGGGTGATGGTGGCGCCTGTCGTACCCGGGCTGACCGACCATGAGCTTCCGGCGATCCTCCAGGCCGTTGCGGACGCCGGGGCGCGGACGGCCGGCTTTGTAGTTCTTCGACTGCCTTTCGCCGTATCCTCTCTGTTCGAGGATTGGCTGAAAGTTCATTACCCGGACCGGGCGGCGAAAGTGGTCAGCCTTCTCAAGGGGATGCGCGGTGGGAAGCTGTACGATTCGCGCTTCGGCCAGAGGATGCGGGGCGAAGGGCCGTACGCGCTGCAGATCGAGGCGCTTTTTCAGGTGACCGCGAGCAGACTGGGGCTGAACCGGCAGCGGGAGCCGCTATCGACCGCAGCGTGGCGTTTTCCCCGGCCGATCAGGGTAGGCGGGGACTCCGGGGCTTCGCAGCTGACCCTCTTCCAATAGTCGAAATCGGTCAGCTCGCCACACCGCGGAACATGAAGAAGACCGCGCCGACCATACACAGACCAGCCCAGAGGAAGTTCCAGCTGAGCGGCTGCCGCAGATAGAAGATTGCGAAAGGGACGAACACCGCCAGCGTGATGACCTCCTGGAGAATCTTGAGCTGCGCCACCGAGAGTTGCGTGAAGCCGATGCGGTTGGCGGGAACCTGGAAGAGATATTCGAAGAGGGCGATCGACCAGCTGATGAGAGCGGCGACGTACCATGCGCGGTGATTCAGATTCCTGAGATGTCCGTACCACGCGAAGGTCATGAAGACGTTCGAGATGAGCAGGAGCAGGATGGTTTTCGGCAGAACGCCCATGGCCGGAGCCTCACGAGGTTGATATCAATGGCGAGTCGCGCTTCACGATGGTCATGGCGGCGCGATCTCCGCCAGAGGTGGCGATGGCGCTGAAGGTGCTGTGTCGGAATCGGCGATGCGCTGGACCGGAAATCGCCATGGCGTTACCATCGATATGACCACCGATTCGTGATCCAACGGGGCATGCTCGCTATGAACCAACCGCGTACGTTATTCGTCGTTCTTCTGGCTCTGTTCGGCGCCGGCTGTTCAGGTGGAGGGCCGTCCGGAGGGCCGCAGCCGAGCTTCCCGCCATCCTATGCGGCGCTTCCGGACAGTCTCGTCTGCGTGGTCGACCGAGCGGTGCCACTGGGCCTTCGGGAGCTCCCCGCGAAGGTTGAGGCGGGGCGGGTCGTCATTCTTTCGGAGGGGCAGGTCACACCGCTGGATGCGGTTCATCCGGTCGACCTCATTGCGGGGTACGCCGGTGGGGAGCCCTGGCTGACGCGGGGTGACCCGCTGCCCTTCGGCGGCGCGACCTTCACGCGCACGGGTGGGGAGAGACGAGTACAGGCGTCACTCCTGCAGCGGGTCGGCGAGTACCAGGGGATCCTGCTCTTTGCGGGTCTGGACGATGCACCTCCCCCCGACGCGCTCTATGTCCCGACGGCGCCAGGGTGCGTGTTTCAGCCTTTCGTGCGGCAGGATCTGCTGACACCGTAGATCCTGAGGACGTCCGGCCCGCCCGGACGCAGCGTGCAGTCCATTTTTCGGCGCTCCTCAGGAAGGCTGCACGTGCCCGGCGGGTTGAGGTAGGAGGGAAGGCGTGGATCAGCAGCTGCTTTCCTGCCGGCACCGCAGCGGTTCGCCTCGCCGCGATCAGTGCGTTTCCGCGCGAAGACCGCTGGCGATGGTCAGGAAAGCGAATCGGCCCGTTATCGGTCGATCCGCCGTGTCTCCCCGATCGCCGGAATCCATAGGCGCTCGTCGGGAAGCTCCGCCCACCGCCATGCATCAAGGAGCTTGATCGGCGGCTCCAATGGATCTTCATCGGTGAGCCGGAACGTCCCCCAGTGCATCCCTGCCATTACTCCGGCTCCGGCCGCCCCGTCGATCTCCGTGAACGCGCGGACCGCATCGGCTGGATCCATATGGCTCGGCTGCATAAACCAGCGGGGCGCATAGGCGCCGACCGGCAGCAGTGTGAGGTCGAGCTTGCCCACCGCCTCGCCGATCTGCGGATACCCCGGGAACCAGCCTGAATCTCCCCCGAAGTAGACCGCCCGTCCGCCGCCCGACACCGCCCATGAACACCAGAGCCGCTTCATACGATCCCACGGCGTGCGGGACGTCCAGTGCTGTGCCGGAAGACAGACAACCTCCAACGCCGACCCGACAGCACCGATCGACCGCCGCTCCCACCAGTCCATCTCCACCGGCTCGATGCCGAAGCGGCGGAACCAGCCGGTATAGCCCAGCGGCGTCACCCATACGAGCCTTTCGCCGAACCGTCGATTCAGGCGGCGGACCGTGGGCACATCGAGATGATCGTAATGATCGTGCGAAAGGAGTACGACATCGATCGGCGGAAGGAGATCGAAGGAGATTCCGGGAGGGGTCATGCGGCGCGGGCCCGCCCATTGGACCGGGGAAGCTCTTTCGCTCCACTGCGGGTCCGTCAGGATGTTGCACCCCCCGACCTGCAGAAGCCAGGAGGAGTGGCCGACCCATGTAGCGACGAGCTCCGTCGCGCCTGTCCGACTGACGATGTCGGGAGCTGCTCTCGGGAAGGAAGCTGCCGTTGGCGTAGGCGGGATAGCGCTGCTGAGCCGCTCCCGTCGCCATCGAAGCAGGTCCCCGTTCGAGGGCATCCAGGAGGTCGGCCACGGATTTATGAAGCCGCGCTCCCCATGGTGCGAGCGGAGCCCGCTCACCGCTCCGGAGGTATGCGCTCCCACATCCCGCCAGGATAAGAGCAGACACAGAAAAAGACACCCGCGGCCCTCCTGGAGCCGCGGGTGAAGTCCCTGCCACTGACACTTCGCCGGATCACTTCAGTTCGTCTGAACTTTCGATGATCGAACCGACGAGCCCGTATTCCTTCGCTTCTTCGGCGGACAGCCAGAAGTTGCGTCGGGTATCCTCTTCGATGCGGGCCAGGGGCTGGCCTGTACGTTCGGCGAACACCTTGTTGAGGCGCTCCCGCATCTTGATGATCTCCCGTGCCTCGATGTCGATGTCCGCTGCCGTCCCGCCTACGCCGCCCGCCGGCTGATGAAGAAGGAAGCGCGTCTGCGGCAGACAGAATCGGTCCTTCAGATCGACCGCGACATAGATCAGCGCCCCGGCACTCGCCACCCACCCCGTCCCCACAATCCGCACACGCGGCTTCACGAAGCGGATCATGTCGTGGATCGTATCGCCCGATTCCACATGGCCGC
>CAYRLB010000094.1:8511-9887 GCA_964424945.1 uncultured Gemmatimonas sp. | reverse complement strand
AGCTTCCCGACGGCCACCCTCCAAAGTTCCGGCCCGCTCTCCAGGTAGTCAAAGGAGAAGCTCTCCTCTCCGCGGGTCGCTCGCAGTGTGTAGTACATACAGAGCGGGTCGTGGTCCACGAGGAGGTCGAGCGAACCGCCCTTCGGGACCGCCTCGAAGGCATTCATAATCGCCTCGAAGCGGTCACGCGGCTCCACCGGCCGGACATCCAGTCGGGTCGTGAACTGTGCCATGTCAGCCCTTCCCGGGGGACGCTTCGTGGATCGGCAGTCCCCGCGGGGCTGAAGTAGCGCATCCGCCGCGGGGCATCTGCGCGTTGCCTGCAGACCCGGCTACCCGGCCGATACGCACCCGCCACACCTCAGGTCCTTCCTCTACATATGTCCACTCGAACTCTCCTGGTCGCTGTGCCTCGAACTGATAACGCAGCGGGAAGGGATCGTGGTCGTTGACGAGGTCGAACGATGTTCCCACCGGCAACTCCTCGAAGGTCCGGAAGATCGTCGGGTGCTTCTCCCGCGGCGGAATCACGCGTACATCGAGCTCCGCAGGCCGGTTCTGACCGTCTATCATCTCAAATCTCCTTGTCTGTAAGGATGGTGGTGTTGGAATGAGCCCTCCACGCGCCGGTGCATCGCGCTTCAGGGCTTCCGGATCGTCAGCTCGACGATCCCCGGGGCGACCGTCCGTGATTCGTTCGGAAGGCCGCGGCGGTTCAGTTCCTCGATCAGGAAGCGCGGAACGCGGACATTCGTCTGTATCAATGTCCCCCCGGAGGGTAGGGCATCGATGGCTTCGAGTGTCCGCATCATCGGTTCGGGCGGTTCGAGACCGCGGACGTCCAGCCTGACCACAACGTGCGGCTCGCGATCAGCCTCTGGCGGCGCTTGACTGCCGTTCTCGGCATTATCCTCTCCGGACGAACGGAGTTTGGGCCCCCCGCTGGGACGGAGGGACGCCTCGGATCCGGGTTCGCGTTCGGCCACCGCAGCCCCGTTCGGAGCCGGTGCGAAGAACCACACGACCCAGTCATCTTCATCAAGACGTTCGGTCCAGCGGTCGAGGCCGCGCTTCGCCATGACGTGATAGAGTGGAACGGGCTCGAAGGTGGCACGGAGCCGCAGCACCTTCCCCCCGCCGATCTCCTTCGCCGCAGCCATGATGCGACCGAATGGCTCGATGCCGGCGCGTAGGTCATCCCTCACATCGAGTTCGATGATCTGATCCGGCAGAAGGGCATCGAGGATGAGCGGGCGCGGCTGCGAGGGGGTTGGAGCGGCGTCGCGCTGCGCAGGACCGCCTCCGGATTCCCCGGCCGACCCTCCGTTCAACGCCCTGAGAAGCGCATCGAGGTCTGTACCGGCAACGCCCGCGGC
>CAYRLB010000094.1:6057-8411 GCA_964424945.1 uncultured Gemmatimonas sp. | reverse complement strand
GGCTCGCATCCCGGAAGCAGGGGTGACGCGATCGAGGGCGGAATATGGGTCAGTCGACATGTGACCTCCGAAGGACCAGTGGGAGAAGCTGCGCGCCGAGGAGTGCTGCGCCCCCGAAGAAGAGCACAGCGCCAGCACGGCCCAGGAGGCTGTTGCCGGTGAGGACCCCGACGAGGAGGAGCGCCGACCCGGCCGCGAACAGAAGGCCCGCCGAGCGCGCAGTCCGTGCGGAGTAGAGATCCGCCACCACAGGCAGCTGGCGTTTCCCCATCAGCGAGGAATAGCGATGGAACCAGACCAGGAAGGGGACGATCTTGTACTGGTGCCCGGCGACGAAAAGTGAGAAGCCACCTACGACGAGGGCGAGGACGTAGGCGACAGCAAGCCTCGGGGCGCTCACACCCTGTGTGATGACAAAGGGGGCAAGGGCAACGCCCAGAAGAAGATAGCCAATGCCGGCGGCAGCCAGGCTCATCCCTGCATCCAGCGCGCGCCGCTTCCGGCTGCGGAAGTGTGTCGCCGCGTACCCCACGAAGCTGAGCGTGCCGACAGCGATCAACGCCGTCACGAGCCAGAGCACCGGCGGCACAAGGAAATGATGGAAAAGCAGGAGAAGTCCCGCGCCCAGAGCCGTGAACCAGGCAGAGAGTGTCGCCGGCCATGCTGGGACTTCATGCGAAAGCAGGAACATCGGGAGGAGCCGATGCGCAACACCGATCGCCACGAGAAGCACCCACCCGGCGAGGGCGACATGCAGATGAACGCCGATCGCGAGCAGCCGCTGGTCGCCGATGTACCCCCAGCGGAGATTCCCTGCGAGTGAAGCTCCCAGGATCACCGTCGCGACCAGGAAGAGCGCCGCCCCCGCGAGGCACCACCAGGTAAGGCCCCGTTCAGGTGCGTCGCGCAGCGTCAGGCCCAGATTCAGCACGAAGAGGAGCAGGCCACTTCCGAAGAGTGCAGCACCTCCGAGCATCAGCGGATGTCGTCCCGACAGAAATCCGAGAATGAAGAGGGGCAGGCCGGCGGTGTAGGCAAGAAAGGTTATGTGAGCCAGCCGCTCCGACCGGATCGACACGCCGAGCGCGACCGGAAGAAACTGATACAGCGCGCCGAGGATGCTCGTCGTGATCCATCCCAGGGTGAAGAGGTGCGTGACGGCGGCGACCTCGCGTGCGGCGAAGTATCCCGCGGTGAGTTGCGGGGCGACGCGGACGAGGCCGGCGGCTCCGAGAAGCAGGAACACGATCGCGGCAACGAAGTGTTCCATCGGCAGCCTGTAGGAGGGCTGCGCGCTGGCGCCGGGGTCGACGGGGCGGGCCGTGGCCGGTCGAACGGGAGGTGCCACCCCGGCGATCATCCGGCGGAGGGGGTGAGGATCGCGAGGAAGCGCAGCGGCTCATCTTCCGCCTCGATCGAATGTTCTTCGCCGGCCGCGTAGACGAGAAGACTCCCCGCAGAAGCACGCACAGCCCCATCTTCCCCGCCGAAAAGACCGCGCCCCTGCAGAACATGCAGCGTAACAGTCGCCGGATTGCGGTGTGGCGGGACGCGCTGCCCGGGAAGCAGATCAAAGACGACCAGTCGAAGTCGCTCCTCTGCGTGAACGATGCGGCTGGCGAAGCGCTCCTCCCTGAACGCCGGAGCGAGGTCCGCGACCTTCATCGGACGATTCCGGTGAGGAGAGCAAGTTCGCTGAGCAGAAGATCGACATCCACGCCGTCGCGGAGCGCAGCCTCGCGGGGCGGTACATCCCCACCGCAGCAGGCGTCGATTCCATGCCTGTTGAACACCGCCACCGATTCCGGGCAGGTGGCGATCAGCTCGTTTACCGTCGGGTCAGAGTTCAGCGCTTTCTTCGTCACAGTCGGCTCCTTCTGTTGGGTGGTCCAGGTTGCCTCGGGGGCGGCCTTCCCGGCTGATGATGCTTGCGGGGTCAGCGTCTCGGCTGAGGCTCCAGGGTGCGCCAGATGTTGTAGATGAAAAGCGCTGCGCCGACCGCGCTGAGTGCGGCGCCGAACTGGATCAGAGCGCCGCCCGCCACTGCGCTGGAAACCCGTGCGAACCACCCCGACACCAAGCCGGCCAGACCGACGTTTGCAGCAACGAGATGGACTACCGGAAGTCGCCTGCTGTGCAGCGGATTACCCGTGAAGCGGGGGACGACATGATAGGCGACGCCGAAGATCATCATGCTCACGAATCCGAGCAGATTGGCGTGAACGTGCGCGGGCCGGTAAACGAGCGCCTGAATCGGCCACCAGGCCATGGAAACGCCGATGAGAACACCAATCCCGAACCAGATCAGGCTCGCCTTCAGAAAACGTCGAACGAACTTCTCCATTGCTCCTGTA
>CAYRLB010000094.1:0-5957 GCA_964424945.1 uncultured Gemmatimonas sp. | reverse complement strand
GGCTCACGTCGACCTGATCCTCCGTGAATCGGCCCTGATCGTCTCGTCGGACGTAACGTCTGTCCCCTTCACGGGGTTCGACGAGCTCCCTCTTTCTCATGATGATTTCTTCGAGCGTCAATGGCATTTTCATGGCGGTGCGCCGTGCTAAAGGGAAGGGAGCGAAATGACACTATTCAAGGCAGAGGTCGTGCCAGAATTCGACGACCTGGGAGCTGTCGTCGAGCTGCCGTCGAAGATGCCATCTGCAGAAGAAACCCTTCCGAAGGGATCGAATTCGGGACCAGCATCCGGGGGGCGACGATGGGATCCGCGGGGGTGGAGGAACCGAGCGAGGCGGTGGAGCAGCCGGTCGGAACAGGGGAGAACCGACCCGGCGGACAGAGCGGCGCCTGGAGCCGCTCCATCCCTGTTCATCAGCCCGGGCTGAAAAGCTTCAGCCCAAGAATGCCGGATACGATGAGACCGATACACACGAGCCGGATTGCGACGACCGGTTCCGCAAAGAGGAAAATCCCCAGGATCGTCGTTCCGACGGTCCCGATCCCGGTCCAGATCGCATATGCCGTCCCCAGTGGCAGCGTGCGGAGGGAGAGCCCGAGTAGCGCCATGCTGCATATGAGCGCGGCCGCCGTTCCGACTGTCGGCCAGAGCCGGGTAAACCCTTCGGTGTACTTCAACCCGACCGCCCAGGCGACTTCCAGAAGCCCGGCAAGCAGCAGATAACCCCACGCCATCTTTCTTCCTCCGACTGGATGCGGGGTCGTCCCCACTTGGCGATTCGGTCAACGGGGTCGTCCCCGTCCATCGTCGCGCTCATTCTCGCCCGACGGGCCGTCTTACGCCAGCAATTCCGCAGCGGTTCCCATCAACCTGCCGGCGGGACCGCTGCGACTCCGGATTGTTTCAGTTCGACCCCGACCTGGTCGATCCGGATAGCGCCACCTCCGCCGGATCAATGATGTGCAGGGTCTGGGTCGGGTAGGCGAACTCGATTCCCTTCGTTCGGAAGCGGCGTATGAGTTCCAGCAGGATCACCTGCTGGCGGTCCATGTGGAGATTGAAGTCCGCACTATCGACGTGATAAACCGCCTCGAAATCGATTGACGATGCCCCGAGGCCCTGAAGGTGGGCGCGTTCGAACCGAAGCCCCTGACCATCCTCGATCACTTCCCTCATCATTCCAGGGATTGCGGAGAGGGCTTCAGCAGGCGTGTCGTAAACGACGGAGATGTTGAGGACCACCCGTCGCTGCTGCATCCGCTTGTAGTTACGGATCCGGCTCTGGAGCAGGTCGGAATTCGAGAAGACGAGTTGCTCCCCGGAAATGCTGCGTACGCGGGTCGTCTTCAGCCCGACCTTCTCGACGGAGCCCGACAGGTCGCCGACAACAATAAAGTCCCCGTAAACGAACGGCTTGTCGAGAACGATTGAAAGCGATGCGAACAGGTCACCGAGGATGTTCTGCACCGCCAGTGCAACGGCGATCCCTCCAATACCGAGGCCGGCGATCAGCGCCGTAACCTCGATGCCGAAGTTGTCGAGCGCCATGAGCCCAAGGATCGCCCAGAGAACGATCGTCGCCAGGAAACCCACCGCCCGGACTGTCGAAACGCTCCCGACATCCTTCTCGATATGACGGTCCGTGTAGCCGGCGACATGCGCCCTTATCACAGCGACGCCGCAGATCCCGATTTGAAGGAGGATCAGGAGGATCGTTCCATTCTCGACCAACCAGGCGACCCTCGGGTGCAACTCGAGCCCCTGAACCCCGACACCGATCGCGACGACGAGGATCAGCCACACCCTGATCGCCTGAACCGCCTGAGCGACCAGGTCATCCAGGTAGTTACGTGTCCGGTTCGAGATGCGGTTCAGACTCCGCCGCAGAAGCGTACGTACCAGCAGGAGCGCGAGGAATGTTACAAGGGAGGTTGTGAGTGCCAGCCCCCAGGCGCGCACAGTATTGTCGTAGAAGACGAGATCCAGGAAATCGAGTTGCAAGGCGCTGTCGGGTTGAGTGCGAGGATTGAACGGGCAGGATACTTACAGCGCAGCGTTCGTTCATGAGGTATGGCGATGCCGAAGAGCGTTGGGTATGTCGTGTAACGGTATCCCTCGCATCGACCTCCGCAGGGTGGGCCGCCCATCCTCCGGTAAGCGCAGGCTTGGGCTGCTCCCCGAAAGCTCCGTCGCTGCGCTTGGATTGTGTGAGATGAGCAGGCTGCTCATCCGCACCGAGCCGCTCGAGGGCGCCTGGTTCCCTCAGGGTCGCCTTCGCTCAAGCTATTGAGGGGAGCGGAGAAAACAGCAGTCGACTCAGATCGCTCCAGGCAAAATAGGCGCGCTGAAAGCAACGGCAACCGCGCCTCAGATCCTTCCGAAGGAGGAAATTCGGCGGTTTCGAAGGCTTCTGCGCGAGGGCGCGGGCGGGGAACAGCGGTGAATCGGCGCCGAAGCTCAGAAGGCACGCGCCAGCGACACGGATCGAGGACCGAAGGGTGGAACGGTCAGCCTTATCGGAACGCCGGAAGAGGGGCAGGGCAGCGGGAGGCGTACTGGATATTTGCGGGCGCAAGTCACCCATTCTCGACGGACTGGTCGAGATCGGTCTCACGATCAGAGCGGGCAGAAGATCGCTGCGCGGACGAGCCTTCTTCCGCGTCAGCCTCCGCCGAACCAGGCTCCTTGGCGTGGGACCGCGCGATGATGCTTCGATCCAGCGGTGGAAGATCGGGAAGAATCTGTTGAACGCGATCCGCCCGGATCGAGAGCTGCTCCATCTCGGCCTCGCTCAGATCTTCCCAATTTCCCGGAAGCTGAAAAAAGCGGCGTTCTCTGCCCATTGAAACCCTCCTGCAGGTTACTTCAGGGAGTAACCTCGCCCCGTCAGGCATATCGGACAAGGCGTAGCCATCAATATTCGTCGCTAAACGAACCCTTCCCGCCGCTGGCAAGAGGGAGCGTGACACGAGGGAGGTTCTTAGCCGGGCAACACGTTATGGCTCCGAACGAGCGTTTCTCCGCACAGGAGCATGGGTTCGTCGCGACGTCAGACAGACACCGGCCCGTCGCGGGAAGATCTCAGCCGTTTTCCTCATCGAAGATAGGTGAGTACGGTCTCACGACCGCCATGCGCCCGGAACCGCTGTGCCGCATCTCCTCATTAATAGACTTTGTAGGACAAAGCACTTGCCGGTGCGGTGCAGTTTGTGCAGTTTGGATGTGCCTCACCCGCGCTCGTCCCAAGCCGAACCCGAACCGCTCACCCGCCGATGAAGATCCGATCTCGTACCCTCTGGGCCCTGGCCGCGGGAATGGCGCTGCTGGGGAGCTGGCTGCTCTTCGACACGTTGCCTGGTGCAGGGTGGACCGTCTGGGTAGCCGTCGCCTCGCTGGGTCTCGTCGGGATCACGGCACGTCTCGAGGCGCTCGGCACTCCGGTAGCGCCGGTTGCGGTCATGGGAGGGGCGGCGACGGTGGTTGCGGGTTCGGCAATGGTAACCTCCAATCCCATCATCAATGTTCTCTGTTGCGCCGCTGTGATCCTCGTTCTCGCCCTGCAGATGCTCCTCTCCGGGGGGCGAGAGTGGCGCCCACTGACGTTGCCTCTGACGCTCGCTGCACCCTTCCTGGCATTCGGCAGCGCCGTCGCCGAAAGTGTCCGGCGGGCGGTCGGCCTCACCAACGAGCTTCGCTCGCCCCTCGGTGGCGCGCTGCTCCGCGGTGCTGCACTCACGCTTCCCGTCCTGATCATCTTCGCCCTTCTGCTCTCCAACGCAGATCCCGTCTTCGCCGGGTGGCGGAACACCGCCGATGCATGGCTCGAAGGCCTCGACTTCCTGCCACGAGCCATCTTCTTCCTCGCGCTTCTGACGCTCGTGGTAGGTGCGTATGGCTTCGCCGCCGCGCAACGGTCGGTCACGTTGCCCACGCCCACTTCGGAGTGGAGGATTCTCGGCGCAACAGAACGCCTGATGCTCCTCGGCAGCGTCGCGGCGCTCTTCTGGGTCTTCCTCGCGGTTCAGTTGAGCTATCTCTTCGGCACGAGCCCGGCGCAGCCCGGCAGTGGGGTCACCTTCGCCGAGTATGCCCGCAGTGGCTTTGCGGAACTCACCGTCGTCTCGACGGCGACCGCGCTGCTCATCATTGCCGGGGAGGTTCTCGGTCGACCGGAGGGGGGACGACGGAAGGCGCTACGGGTCGTCACCATCGCGGTGCTTGTCGCGGTCATGCTTCTCGTCGCTTCGGCGTTCAACCGCGTTCTTCTCTACGAGGAGGCATATGGTCACACCGTCGCGCGGCTTTACGGAAAGACGTATATGATCGCGGTCGCGTTCGGCGTGGTGGCGCTAGGCCTGGAGATCGCCGGGAAGTTCAATAGCGGCCGCCTCTTCCGGCGTGTTCTGGCGGTGGTGACGATTCTCTTCGTCGGACTCGCCTACTGGAACCACGAAGCATGGATCGCCAGCCGGAATATCGACCGCTTCCAGGCCGGGGGTGAGCTGGACATCCACTATCTGATCCGTGAACTCTCTCCGGATGCTCTTCCCGCTGTGGGCGAGCGGCTGACCGAGCTTCCGCCTGCGGAGCAGGAAGCGATCAGGGAGGAAGTCCGCCTTCGGTATTCAGAGCAGGGTTCCAACTTCGACCGAAGCTGGCACGAATGGAACGTGTCCCGTAGCCGCGCGGAACGGTCTCTGGCCCAGGACTTCGGGGTTGTCGTCCGCTGACGCACAGGGGGAGGCCGACTCCTGGGGAGGCACAGCTCCGGTAGGCGGCCTCCCACCCACATCATCCATCGCTCCCGCCGCGCCCTGAGGAATCTCATCCCTCCATGGCGCGGCTTCTGCATTCGCCCGCAGTCGCGAAGACAGCCGACGCTCCGCACCGGAGGATGGCTGGTGCTGCTGCAGGGAAATCGGGGCCAACGCACCGGAGAGCGATCCTCCGGCATGGCGAAGTCCCGACTCTCTCTCTGCGGGCACCTGCCGTCCGGCTGTTCCGTCCTGTCGATCACCACCGAAGCGAAGAAAGAGGATACCGTGCCGAAACGGGCGAAGCCGAGAGCCACCGACGAAGGCGCCGCAGAGGCCGCATCATCCCCGGCTCCTTCAGGCCGGACCACGAGAAGCCGCGCCCGGAAGCGCACGGGGCCCAGAAAGCCTCCGGCTGGCGGACTTCCTGAGCTCCTTGAAGCGATGCACGCGCTCGAGGACGGGGACTTCAGCGTCCGGGTAAACCTCGAGGGTGATCCTCTGCTGGTCGAGATCTCCGAAGCCTTCAACCGGATCGCGAGCCTGAACGAGGAGCTGACCGAGGAGGTCGTCAGGGTGAGCACGACGGTCGGCCGAAAGGGGCAGATGGCCGAACGTGCGTCGATGGAGGGCGCGGAGGGTGGCTGGGCCGAGACGCTCGGATCGATGAACTCCCTCATCACCGACCTCATGCAGCCCACGACCGAGGTGGCGCGCGTGCTCGAAGCCGTCGCGCGCGGCGATCTCTCCCAGCAGATGGGGCTCGAAATCGACGGGATTCCGCTGCAGGGTGAGTTTCTGCGGATAGGGACGACCGTGAACACGATGGTCGACCAGCTCAGCTCCTTCGCCTCCGAGGTGACCCGCGTCGCACGGGAGGTCGGCACCGACGGAATGCTCGGCGGACAGGCGGAAGTCCCCAACGTCGCCGGCACTTGGAAGGATCTCACCGACAACGTCAACTTCATGGCGAGCAACCTGACCTCACAGGTTCGCTCCATAAAGGATGTCACAACCGCTGTCGCCAATGGCGACCTCTCGCAGAAGATCACCATCGATGTACGCGGCGAAATCCTCGAGCTGAAGGAGACCATCAACACGATGGTCGACCGCCTCAGCGTCTTCGCCGATGAAGTCACCCGCGTGGCCCGTGAGGTCGGCACCGAAGGGAAGCTCGGGGGTCAGGCAGAAGTTCCGAAC
>CAYRLB010000093.1:0-9892 GCA_964424945.1 uncultured Gemmatimonas sp. | reverse complement strand
ATGTACTCGTGGTCCATCGCTGGGTGGCTCTTCCGCTGGCGAGCCGAGCGGAAGGACCCACTCGTGACCCCGCACCTGCAGATGTCGTGTTCGTATGAAGGCCGGCGGAAGATGCCGAGCCGTCTTTCGGCCCGCAAGCCTTCCCCTCTGTCGCTTGCACGGCCACATCCCGACGAACACATTGTGCGCGGCGTCCTCGACGCCTCGGGATACCTGTTGAAATACACCGAGCTGCCACATGCCCCGTCAAACGAAGATCGTTTGTACTCTCGGTCCTGCCTCGTCATCGCCCCAGGTCGTCAGTTCGCTGATCAAGGCGGGGATGAACGTGGCCAGAATCAACTTCTCCCACGCGGATCACGAAACGCACGGTCGGGCCATCCGAACGGTCCGGGAAGTCGCGGCTTCGATGAAGCAGCCGATCGCGATTCTCGCCGACCTGCAGGGCCCCAAGATCAGGGTCGGCGTGCTCCCCGAGCCGCTCGCCCTCCGCGCGGGGGACCGGGTCACTTTCGCCCCCGAGGGGGAACATGTCGGGGACGAGATCCCCACCACCTACGCCGATCTCGCCGCCGATCTGCAGGCGGGCGACGTCGTTCTTCTCGCCGATGGGCTGATGGAGCTCATCGTCACCGTTTCGACGCCCCCCCGGGTCGAGATGCAGGTGATCCACGGCGGGACACTCACCTCGAACAAGGGGATCAATCTCCCGGGCGTCCGGATGAGCGTTCCATCGCTCACCGAGAAGGATCTGCGGGACCTGGAGTTCGCCCTCGCGGCGAATGTCGATTACGTCGCGCTCTCCTTCGTTCGGGAGGCCGAGGACGTTCTCGATCTGACCCGCCGCATCCCGGCGGACGGCCCCCCGGTGATCGTGAAGATCGAAAAGGGGATGGCGCTCGACAATCTGCAGGACATCATGGACGTGTCGGCCGCCGTGATGGTGGCCCGCGGCGACCTGGGAGTGGAACTCCCCTTCGAACAGGTCCCGCTCGCCCAGAAGAAGATGATCCACCTCGCGAATCTCTCGAGCCGTCCGGTCATCACCGCGACGCAGATGCTCGAGTCGATGATCGAGAATCCGCGGCCGACCCGCGCAGAAGCGTCGGACGTGGCGAACGCCATCATCGATGGGACGGACGCAGTCATGCTCTCCGCAGAGACTGCGACCGGCCGCTTCCCCGTCGAGGCCGTGAAGGCGATGACCCGCATCGCGGACGAGATCGAGGCGTCCTCGCTGCTCGATGCCGGCCCGCACTACGACGTGCCGGTGGAGCCGGTCGCCGCGCGGGTCATGCCGACGGAGTGGGCGGTCGCCGCCGCCTCCGTGGAAGCAGTGCGCCGTCTTCATGCGCCCATCATTCTCACCTTCACGCGAAGTGGCGTGACGGCCAGGGTCGTGTCGGCCTTCAGACCGCCGGTCCCGATCCTCGCGATAACGGACAGCCCGCGCACCTACAATCAGCTCGCGCTGGTGTGGGGGGTGATCCCGGTGCTCTGCCCACAGGGTTCATCGTACGATGATATGCTTGCCTATGGGCGGGACACGGCGGTGGAGATGTCGCTCGCGCAGGTCGGTCAGCGGGTGGTTCTGACCGCGGGACTCCCTCTGCATGCGACCTCCGGGACGACGAACACCATGCGCGTCGTGGTGCTCTGACAGGCGGAGTGCTGATGCTCCGCATGGTCCGCCCCTCCTCGCCGGGCCCGGTCTCATGAAGCTGCGCTTCCTGGGGACGGGAACGTCCTTCGGCATACCCGTCATCGGGTGCGACTGCGAAACGTGCAGCTCCACCGACCCGCGGGACCGGAGGACGCGGCACGCGGCGGTCCTCGAAGGGGAGGGTGGGCGGATCCTTATCGATACTCCCCCCGAACTGCGCCTTCAGCTCCTGCGAGCAGATATCCGGGAGGTCGACGCGGTCTGGTTCACCCACTTCCACGCCGATCACGTCCACGGCATCGACGATCTGCGGGTCTTCTCGATGCACGGACGCCGGAAGGTGCCACTTTACGCCGCGCGCTCCTGCTTCGACGTGCTGGCCGACCGGTTCCACTATGTTTTCGAGGAGCCGACGAACCCCGTCCCCGGCGTCAGCCGCCCGGAAGGGGATGCGCGGATTCTCGAGGCGTATGTGGAGACGGAGATTGCAGGTATGCGGCTGACACCGCTCCCCGTTCCGCATGGCCATGTGGAGGTGTACGGCTTCCGGGCGGGTCCGCTCGGGTACATCACCGACGCCAAGGAGCTTCCGCCCCGGACGCTGGAGGCGCTGAAGGGTGTGAAGGTACTGGTTCTGAATGCGCTCTGGTTCGGCAGCTCGCATCCGACGCATTTCAATGTGGAGGAGGCGGTCAGCGCCGCGCGCGAGGTGGGCGCCGAGCGAACTTTCCTGACCCATATCAGTCACCGCGCAGGGCATGCCGAGCTCGTCCGCCGCCTTCCACCTGGTGTGGAAGCCGCGTGGGACGGGCTCGAGATCGAAATCCCGACCTAAACCGATCAGGACGACGATGGCCATTCGACTCGACTACAACAACATGCTCGCGCCCCGGGTGGCCGAAGGGCGCGGGATCGATCCCGAGCGTCTTCGTGCGCTCGCCGACCGCTTCCGCGAGATCCACGCGGATGTCGAGGCGCGCCGAAGTGCCTCGGAGCTCGGCTTCTACGACCTGCCCTACGCCGGCAGCGTCGTCGATGATGTGCAGCAGTTTGCTGAGGTGGCCGGTCAGGCGTTCTCCAACATCGTGGTGCTGGGGATCGGCGGCTCGGCTCTGGGCACGACCGCGCTGCGAACCGCCCTGCTCGATTCGTACTGGAACGAGCTGGACGATGAGGCGCGGGAGTATTACCCCCGGCTGTACGTGGTGGACAACCCGGACCCGACCACCTTCGCCGCACTTCTGCGCCACCTCGAACTCGGCAAGACGCTCTTCAATATCGTTTCGAAGTCGGGCGGCACCGCCGAAACGATGAGCCAGTTCCTGATCATCCGAAAGCAGCTCGAAGCCGAGTTCGGCGATGGATATCGACGGCACATCGTCTTCACGACCGATCCCGAGAACGGCGTTCTCCGCAAGCTGGCGCAGGAAGAGGGGATCACCGCCTTCCCCGTCCCGCCGAACGTCGGGGGGCGGTTCAGTGTGCTGTCCGCCGTCGGTCTGCTGCCCGCCGCGATGGTCGGCATCCCGATCCGGGAGCTGCTCGACGGCGCCCGGCAGATGGATGAGCGCTGCCGGACCGACGACCTGCTGAAGAACCCGGCCGGCCTTTACGCTGCCCTCCAGTACCTCGCGGACACGGAGCTGAAGGCGCCGATTCACGTCATGATGCCCTACGCGGATCCCCTCCGCGATGTGGCGGACTGGTTCAGGCAGCTCTGGGCGGAGAGTCTCGGCAAGCAGACGAGCCTGAAGGGAGAGACGATCAACGCGGGCCCGACCCCTGTGAAGTCGCTGGGCGCGACGGACCAGCATTCGCAGGTCCAGCTTTACATGGAAGGGCCCTACGACAAGACGATCACCTTCGTGAGCAGCCTGCAGCCGGAGGAGGATGTGGTCATCCCATCCCTGTACGGCGAGGTGCCGGAGCTCGGCTATCTGGGGGGACACTCGCTCGGCGAACTGCTGCGCGTGGAGAAGGAGGCGACGGAAGCTGCACTCCTGGCCCGCGGACGGATGAACATGACGATCGAACTCACCTCGATCGATGCTGCATCGATCGGCGAACTCTTCAATTTCCTGCAGATCGCGACGGTGTACGCCGGAGCGTTCTACGGCGTGGATCCACTGGACCAGCCGGGCGTGGAACTCGGCAAGCAGCTCACCTACGGGATCATGGGAAGGGCTGGGTTCGAGGAGCGGCGGGCCGAGTGGGAAGCCTCACCCGCCAAGTCTTCGGAGTGGGTGGTCTAGAGCGGGTCGACATGCCTCTGTGAAAGGGGCCGCACCGCCCGGAAAGTAGGGGCTCAGAACCGAAACAACGGACGATTCGGCAGTGTAACAGAGATCATCGTTCCGCCGTTCGACCTAAAGGAGAGTCAAGGAATGGAGAGGTTGAAAGTAGTTGGCCTGATGACGCTTCTGACCCTGCTGCTCGTCGGGCTGGGGCAGTACATCGGAGGGGCTGCCGGGTCGGCGGTATTCTTCGTCATCGCGATGGCGATGAATGTAGGCATGTACTGGTTCAGCGATAAGATCGTGCTGAAACAGTATCGTGCGCACATCATTCAGCCGGGTGAGGAGGGTGGCCGCTTCGACGAGCTCTACAAGATGGTCGACCGGCTGCGTCAGAAGGCGAATCTTCCGATGCCCGTCGTCGCGGTCTCCGAGCAGGCTCAGCCGAACGCCTTCGCGACCGGCCGCAACCCCTCGCATGCGGTCGTTTGCGTGACGCGCGGGATGTGGGAGCTGGTGGTCAGCGGGCGGATGACGACCGACGAGCTCGAGGGTGTGATGGCGCACGAACTCGCGCACATCCAGAAGTACCACATGCTGGTCGGAACGATCGCGGCGGGTATGGCCGGCGCCGTGATGATGATCGGGAATGCGCTGCAGTGGGGCGCGATGCTCGGCTTCGGCGGTCGTGACGGGGAGCGCGGCAATCCCTTCGCACTTCTCGCGCTGGCGATCCTGGCACCCATCGCGGCGACGGTCGTGCAGCTCATGATCTCCCGTCGCAACGAGTTCGAGGCCGATGCGGCCGCCGCGGCTATCTCCGGCAATCCGCTCGCGCTGGCGGGCGCTCTTCAGAAGATCGAGTCGATCGCGCTCTCCCGGCCGATGCCGGTCGCGCAGTCGGCAGCGCACCTCGCCATCGTCAATCCGCTGGCAGGTGCAGGAGGCATGATGGGCCTCTTCCGGACGCATCCTCCCACGGAAGATCGCGTCGCGCGCCTGCAGGAAATCGCTGCGAACCAGGGCATCGCGTGGGCGAACCGGTAGAGCACCGGCTCACGTCGGGGAACGCGTCGCGGACCCTCGTCGTCTTCAATCCCACCGCGGGTCAGGCTGATCCGGAGCGGGTGCGTCGCCAGATCGGCGGCGCATTTGCCGTTCGGGGGGCATCGTTCGAGATGGTGGAAACGACGGGCGGAGGGGACGCCGAGCGCCTCGCCCGGACTGCCGCGGAACTCGGCTTTCGCGCGGTGGTCGCCGCAGGCGGTGACGGTACTCTCGCGGAGGTGATCACCGGGCTGGCGGGGAGCGGCGTTCCCTTGGGCATCATCCCGCAGGGCACGGCGAACATCGTCGCATCCAACCTCAATCTCCCCTTCGAGGTCGAGGGCGCGGTCGATGTCATCGTCAATGGCTCGCCCGTCCCCATGGACATCGGCCAGATGGACGATGGCCGGTACTTCGCGCTGATTGCCGGGGCCGGCTGGGACGGCGAGGTGATGCGCGACGCCACGCGCGAGCTGAAGGACAGGCTCGGATTCGGCGCCTATCTCTTCGCGGCGCTGAGAAATGTCGCTTCGCCCCCCTCCTCCCTCTTCCGCATACAGGCCGACGATCAGGAGTTCGAGATTCGCGCCGCCACCGTGCTCGTCGCGAATGTCGGGCAGATCTTCCACTCCCTGCTCCCCGTCGAGTTCAAGCTCGCACCGGCGACCTCGGTGAACGACGGAATGCTGGACATCTGCATCTTCGCGCCGAGAACGCTTCCCGATGTCGCGGCGGTTCTGTGGAAGGTCGCCAGCCGCCGCTATGTCGGCGATCAGCGGATGATCTATCTCAAGGCGAAGACAATCCGGATCGAATCGGACCCCGCGACGATCGTTCAGGTCGACGGGGATGTGACGGGTACCACACCACTGACAGCCCGCGCCATACCCGGCGGTGTTTCCATCTTCGTCCCGACCCAGCGCGAAAAGGGCCGGCGGGGCGGGCGGGCCTTACGCGGCTCGGGAGGAGGCCCCGTTGAATCTCAAGGGGTTCTTCCGTAAACTAGCTGGATGCCTGAAGAAGAATATCTCATCGTCCGCGGCGCCCGCGAGCACAATCTCAAGAACATCGACGTCGCGATTCCCCGCGACCGCCTGACTGTCCTTACGGGGCTCAGCGGAAGCGGTAAATCGTCACTCGCCTTCGACACGATCTACGCCGAAGGGCAGCGACGGTACGTCGAGTCGCTCTCCGCGTACGCGCGCCAGTTCCTCGGGCTGATGGAGAAGCCCGACGTCGACACGATCGAGGGGCTCTCGCCCGCCATCTCGATCGAACAGAAGACTGCCGGCCGGAACCCTCGCTCGACGGTGGGCACGGTCACGGAAATCTACGACTATCTCCGCCTCCTCTGGGCGCGCACCGGCACGCCACACTGTCCGAACTGCGGGCTGCCGGTCCGTCGGCAGACGGCGACCCAGATCGTCGACCAGCTGCTTACCCGCCCCGAAGGCATCCGCATCGAAATTCTCGCGCCGCTCGTGCGTGGGCGGAAGGGTGAGTTCCGCGACCTCTTCGAGGAGATGCTGCGGAAGGGCTTCGTCAGAGCCCGGGTGGATGGCGAGCTGGTGGACCTGCAGGCCGCCCCCACCCTCGCCAGGCGCCAGAACCACGACATCTCGGTCGTCGTCGATCGCCTGGTGATCCGCGAGGAGGACCGGACGCGGCTCGCGGATTCGGTCGAGACGGCGCTACGCACCGCGGATGGGGTCGTCGAAGTCGCGATCCACGATGGCGATAGCTCCGAAACACTGATCTTCTCGGAGAAGTACGCCTGCCCGAACTGCGGGGTGAATCTTCCCGAGCTCGAGCCGAGGCAGTTTTCCTTCAATTCCCCGTACGGTGCATGCACCGGATGCGGGGGACTCGGCACCCGGAAGGAGCCGAACGCGGAGCTCATCGTCGGGGATGCCTCGATTTCGATTCTCGAAGGGGTCGTGCTCCCCTGGGGCGTGCCGCGCGGGCACCTTCGAACGACCATCCTCGATGGCCTCGCTGCGGCGCTCGACTTCGAGCTGAACACCCCCTGGGGCCAGCTCTCGCCCCTCGTGCGGGATGTGCTCCTGCACGGCGCCGATGCGGCGCCCCGCGGGTCGAAGCTGCCGAAGGGGCTGAAGTGGACGGGAATCCTCCGCGATGTCGAACAGCGCTACCGCGACACCACGAGCGATTCGGTCAGGAGCCAGCTCGATGAGTACATGTCGACGCTCCCCTGCACCGTGTGCGGCGGTACCCGGCTGCGGCCGGAGAGCCTTGCGGTCCATGTCGCAGGTACCTCGCTGGGCCAAGTCGTCGATATGTCCGTCCAGGAGGCACTCGCCTTCTTCGAGCCGATCGCACGCGATGGATCGCTGCCCCCCGAGATCGCCGGTCCCATCCTGAAGGAAGTCACGGAGCGACTCTCCTTCCTCACCGACGTCGGGCTGGAGTACCTGACACTTGGCCGCTCCGCCGAAACGCTGTCAGGAGGGGAGGCGCAGCGGATCCGGCTCGCTACGCAGATCGGGTCGCGTCTGGTCGGGGTCCTCTACATCCTCGATGAGCCCTCGATCGGCCTTCATCAGCGGGACAACCAGCGTCTGCTCGGCACCCTGCAGCAGCTCCGTGATCTCGGGAACACGGTCATCGTCGTGGAGCATGACGAGGAGACGATCCGCGCGGCCGACTATGTGATCGATCTCGGCCCGCGCGCCGGCCGCCATGGCGGAGAGATCGTCGCGGAGGGCACGATTGAGGATATCGAGCGCGCGGAAGGTTCACTGACCGGCGCCTACCTCCGGGGGGATGTCCAGATTGCCATTCCGCCGAGCCGTCGCGCTGCTGCACCGGGCCGCGAGCTGGTCATCCAGGGGGCGCGGGAGCACAATCTGAAGGACGTCACCGCCAGGATCCCGCTGGCGTGCTTCGTTGCTGTGACGGGCGTCTCCGGGTCGGGCAAGTCAACGCTCATCAACGACATCCTCTGGAAGACGCTTTCGCGGCGCTTCTATCGTGCGAAGGTCGTTCCCGGCGTGCACGACAGGGTCGAGGGGCTCGACCTCATCGACAAGGTCGTGGATATCGACCAGTCACCGATCGGGCGGACCCCGCGGTCGAACCCGGCGACCTACACAGGGCTCTTCACCGTCATCCGTGATCTTTTCGCGGATCTCCCGGAGAGCCGCATGCGAGGGTATTCGCCGGGCCGCTTCTCCTTCAACGTGAAGGGTGGGCGGTGCGAAGCGTGTCAGGGGGAGGGGCTGGTCAAAATCGAGATGCACTTCCTCCCGGATGTGTATGTGCCCTGCGACGTCTGCAATGGGAAGCGCTACAACCGGGAAACGCTCGAGGTCTTTTACAAGGGCCACTCGATCGCCGATGTTCTCGACCTGACGGTCGATGAGGCGCTCGAGCTGTTCGAGGCGGTGCCGAGACTCAATCGTCACCTGAGCACCCTTTCCGACGTCGGGCTCGGGTACATCCATCTCGGGCAGTCCGCGACCACGCTGTCAGGAGGCGAGGCGCAGCGGGTGAAGCTCGCGACCGAGCTCGCGCGCCAGGCGACCGGCGACACCCTCTACATCCTCGATGAGCCGACGACCGGTCTTCATTTCGAAGATGTGCGGATGTTGCTGGAGGTGCTTCATCGCCTCGTGGAGAAGGGGAACACGGTGCTGGTGATCGAGCACAATCTGGACGTCATCAAAACGGCGGACTGGGTGATCGATCTCGGTCCGGAGGGGGGCGTGCATGGCGGGCGGATCGTGGCGGAGGGTACGCCCGAACATGTCGCCAGGCAGCCGGGCTCCTTCACCGGAGAGTTCCTCGCCGGGATGCTGAGCCAGCCTGCGTAGCACGGGGGATGAAACCTCGGAGCTGCGAGATCCGTAACTGTTCACATCGGTGCCGCTTCCGTTATACTGCGATGCTCCTCGGGGAGTCGCTCTCTTCGGAAGATGACAGAAGCGGTCGACCCGATGCCCCGACGATGGAAGGTTGACGCGCGGTTCGACAGCGACCGCAGCCCCTGAAACGGAGATCCGTATGGTTACGAGGGAGGACATCGAGAGCTTTCTCCTCAGAGCAGAGGTCGATGCCGAGGAGATCGAGCAGGGGATGTGGGTGATCGAAGCCGAGCATACCAGGCTCGTCCTGCACTATTCCCCGCCGCTCCTGCTCCTGCGAATGAAGGTGCTCGCCCTCCCCGCTGAGGAGAGCAGGTGTTTCCGGCTGTTCCGCCGGCTGCTGGAGCTGAATGCCACCGACCTCGTGCATGGCGCGTACGGAATCGAGGAAGGTGATGTTATACTTACCGATACGCTTCAGCTGGAGAATCTGGATTTCAGCGAGTTTCAGGCGACGCTGGACTCCCTGCAGCTCGCTCTGGCGTCTCACCTCGAGCCTCTGTCGGAGTATCTGGACTGCTGAGCCGCACGCCATGTGGCCCGGCGCCTGCCCGTTGTCATCTCCTCGAGGCTGACCATTCGACACCTGCCATCTAATGGGAATATTCAATAAGCTGTCGACCGTGATCCGGTCCAATCTGAACGATCTGATCGCCCGGGCGGAGAACCCGGAGAAGATGCTGAATCAGATCATTCTGGACATGCGGGATCAGCTCGCGAAGGCGAAGCAGGAGGTTGCTGTAGCGATCGCCGACGAGCGCAAGCTGAAGGCAGAAGCCGAGAAGGAAGCAGAACAGGCCCGCGACTGGGAGCGTCGTGCCATGCTCGCCGTCCAGGGGAATCGCGACGACCTCGCGCGTCAGGCGCTGCTGCGTCAGCAGGAGTATGGAACGCGCGCGCAGCAGTTCTTCGAGACGTGGCAGAAGCAGGCCGCGGAGACGGAGAAGCTGAAGGAGTCGCTTCGCCAGCTCAACGCCAAGATCGAGGAGGCGCGCCGCAAGAAGAACCTCCTCATCGCCAAGCAGAAGCGCGCGGAGGCGCAGAAGCGCATCCACGAGACGATG
>CAYRLB010000092.1:0-10131 GCA_964424945.1 uncultured Gemmatimonas sp. | reverse complement strand
ACGATGATCGCGACGCCGAGCCCGATCGCGAAGCCGATCATCATCTCCGTCAGCGCGATCGCCGGCGTGATACGCACCCCCGCCTCCGCAGAGGCTATCGCGAGCGGGAAGAGCGTGGCCGTGAGCAGCACGACGACGCTCGCCTTCAGCATGGGAGGCAGCGTCCGGGAGGCGAACACCGGCCCGATCAGCACCAGGCCACCGAGGCGGAAGCCCAGGAGCATGAGCACGGGGGCGGTGGAAGGAGCGAAAAGGTCCATGCTATCACCCCACCAACATCGGAAAACTTCTGAACAGCTCCGTTGTGTACTTCACGGCCAGCTGAAGCATCCACGGGAGGGCGATGAGAAACGCTCCTGCCACTGCGAAAAGCTTCGGTACAAAGGACAGCGTCTGCTCCTGGATCTGCGTCACGGCCTGGACGACGCTGACGACCACACCTACGGCGAGAGCGATCAGCAACAGCGGCCCCGCCAGCATCAGCGCGAGCATGACGGCGTTTCGAGCCAGGTCGACAACGAGCGTATGTGACATCGTCGTCTATCCGTGGAAGCTGGAAACGAGGCCCTGAACGATCAGCGTCCAGCCGTCGACCAGCACGAAAAGCAGGATCTTGAAGGGTAGCGCGATCATCGGAGGCGGCAGCATGAACATCCCCATGCTCATGAGCACCGAGGCGACAACGACATCGATCACGATGAAGGGGAGGAAGAGCGCGAAGCCGATCTGGAATGCGGTGCGCAGTTCGCTCGTCACGAAGGCGGACATGAGGACGACGAGGGGAATATCATCCTCGGTCCGGATTTCGGCGGTGCCCGGGCTCATATCCAGAAAGACATTGAGATCGCGGTCCCGTGTCTCCGCCATCATGAACTGGCGGAAGGGGACGGCGGCGGTCTTCAGCATCTGTCCCTGCTCCATCTGGCCGTTCATCCACGGCTCAAGCGCGGTGCGGTTCACCTCGCCGAGGGTCGGCGCCATGATGAAGCCGGTCAGCAGAAGAGCCAGCGCCGCCATCAGATGTCCCGGAGGCGCGCTCTGCGTCCCGAGTGCCTGACGCAGGAAGTGCAGGACGATGAAGATCCGTGTGAAGCTCGTCATCATCAGGACGAGAGTCGGGAGGAGGGTCAGCAGACCCATCATCACGACCACCCCGACGGTTCCGCTCAGCCGCAGGCCGCCTTCACCTTCGCCGACCCGGACGTCGATCTGCGGGGCGAGCCGGGTCAGCATCGTGTCGGCCTGCTCCATCGTGACCGGCGTGAGCGCGTCCGCCGCCTGCGCCTGTGCCTGCACAGATGACGGCTCGATGATCGCCGCGACGCCGATCAGAAGCGCAACCGTCGCCGCGGACCGGATCGTCGATCGGACGATCTTCGTGAGCTGGCGGGTGCGGGGGTTCTCCCTCGCCGCCTGCAACAGGGCCGAGAAGCTGGTGGAGGGCGGGTTCGTCTCCGTCGTCGAAGCGACGTTCGACAACCGCCCTGCCGAGATCGCCTCCATCTCCGGTTCGCCCAGCTCGATCAGTGGACGAATTCCCCCCTCGCCGACCGAGACCGCAACGAGCTTCTCGCCGATGCGCACGACCGCAACCCCCTGCTTCGGCCCCAGCGCCAGCCGCTGGACAACCTCCATGCGCAGCCCCGAGCTCCCCTGCCCGAGTCCGCCGGAGAAGCGCTTCAACCACTTCATCGCGAATCCCAGGAGCAGGAAAACGACGCCCAGTCCGGCGAGAATTCCCATCATCGGGGTTAGACGCCTTCTCCGCCGCCCGCGGGCAGGATACGGGTGATGCGCACGCCGAAGTTCTCGCCGAGCACGACGACTTCCCCTTCGGCAAAGCGTCGCTCTCCGACGAAGACATCGACGGGCTCGCCTGCAAGGCGATCGAGCTCGATGACCGAGCCCCTGCCGAGGTGAAGGACGTCCTGCACCTTCATCGACGTCCGCCCCAGCTCGATCGCCACCGGAAGCGAGAGGTCGAAAAGGGTCGAAAGCGGCGCGGAACCCCCTTCGCCACCCCTCGTTTCGGCGAGCTCCTCGAACTGCGCTGGCATCGTCGCTTCGATCATCTCCGTGCTATCCATCACCCGTTCTCCTCGGCAAGCTGGTTCATTCCCTCGCCCGGCATCTCATGCCCAGCGGTCTGATCGATCATTTCACTGATGCTCACGGCGAGTCGCCCACCCACACGGGCGGGGCGCGCCAGATAGCGCACATGGGTTCCGACGCTGACTTCGACTTCCGCGCTCCGGGGGATGCCCGTGAACAGCATCGACCCGGGCTGGAGCGTGCTGAGCGTCTTCATCGACACCCTGAACTCCGGAAGACGCGCCGCGACGGGCAGGTCCGTGACTCGAAGGGACTTCTCCACGACGCGGCGGTTCACCCGGCGCTCGTCATCCGAACCGGTCACGCTCATCCGCCGGTGTACGGCGGCATCCGCGAAAAAGCTGTCCAGCACGCCGAAGGGAAGGCAGAGAGAGAGGCTGCTCGTCCGACCCGCTGCCTTCACCTCGATGGTACCGACGAGCACCGGCGCGTCATCGGTAGTGGCGCCGAGGATTTCGGGGACGGATTCGAAGCCGGCGACCCCAAGGTTGAGCGGGATGTAATCCTCCCAGATCTCCTGCACGCCGCTGCTGATCCGCTCGGCCACCGTGCGCACGATCATCCGCTCGATCGGGGTGAGGGCGCGCTGCAGCGGAAAGTCCTTCCCACGCCCACCGAGGAAGCGATCGACGAGGAAGAAGGCGAAATCTCGCCCGAACTCGATCACCCCCTGCTGGCCCCCGGAGTCACGGATATCGACCAGGTACGCACAACAGGGCGTCGATAGCGACGCGATGAAGTCCGAAAAGCTCAGCTGGTCGACGTTCTTCAGATTCAGTTCGATCTGCCCGCGGACCCGGCCCATCAACCACCCCTCGAGCGACTTCACGAGCCTCTCGTACATCGCTTCGAGGGTGCGCAGACGCTCCTTCGAAACGCGATGCGGCCGGCGGAAGTCGTACGGCGCCACATCGGCGGCCGCCTTTCCGCGGCGCCCCGCTGTGTGCTCGGGCGTCCGGTCGGCATTGGTAAACAGCTCGTCGACCAGTTCCGGCGTGAGCTCGTGGGATGACATGAACCGTATCTGTTGCGGTGTTCTGCGCTGCGACGGTCGGTCGCCGCCGGGCACCCTCCAGAGGCACGGGCCATACCCGTTACAGAAGGTCGGAAGACAAACCTTAGCATCCTCGCAACCTGTTGCGGAAACGCTATTTACATGGGTACGCGCGAAGATGCCCGGATGGGCTGTCGCGGGCGCAGCGGGTGCCGGCCGGCAGTCTCTGCCGGTACTTACGCGGCGGTTTTTTCCGTGCAGGCGCAGAAGCCGGGCGGTGGCAGCGCTGCACTGGGTAGGGGTGCCGAGGCTGAGAGGAGGGGTGATCGATGGCAACGAAGCGGGGCCGGGGCACGCGCCGCCATTATCGCGCAGAGCAAGCCCGAACGACGAACCGGCCGACCCCGTGAAGGAGCGGCCGGCTCGAGATCAGGCGGAACTTCCTGCGGAACTACTACTGAATCACGAACTGGGAGAAGTACACATCCACCAAAGCGTTGTCTCCCGCAATGGCGCCGACCTTCTCACGCATTTCGGCTTTGATATCGTCCCGGGAGGCGACGTCCGAGAGCTCTGCCACACTTCGGGAGCCGAGCACCCGCACGACGATGTCACGGACTTCGGCGTCGCGCAGCTTCATCAGGTCGGCGCCATGCGCATCCGTCATCCCGAACCCTACGCTCGCCATCAGGAAGCGCGTACCATTCGACTGCGCAGGGTTGATGACGATGTTCTCGATCGAGTGCACTGCCGCAGGAGCCTTTGCCTTGCTCCCGCCATCGGCCGGGACGCACTCCACAGCCGAACTTGCGGTTGCTTCGGGGGAGTCCGCGAGGAGCGGCCCTACGATGAAGGACCCGAGGATCGCTCCAGCCACCATCCCCACTGAGAGACTGAGAACGAGGACCTTCCGTCCCGGCATCTTCGACCCTGCAGGGCCATCTTCCTGTCCCTGAAATTCATCCGACATTCTGACATCCCTCCACGGGTGATCGACATCGTTTCAGGAAGGAGTATCGGAGGCGAGAGACGATCGGTTGAGTTGCTCGTGCGATCCGTCGTGCTCCTTCATCCAGCGACCGATAGAAAGGGCCGGCTCTTTTCGAGAAGAGCCGACCCCGCATCTGCCGATCAGTCAATCATCCGCGGAACGATTATCGATTACCGCTTGAGATTGACAACCTCCTGCAGCATCTCATCGGTGCTGGTGATGACCCGCCCATTCGCCTGGAATCCGCGCTGTGCAATGATCATGTTGGTAAACTCCTGCGTAAGGTCGACGTTCGACATTTCAAGAGTCCCTGCGGAGATCGCGGAGCGGGTGTTCTCCGAAGCGTACGAGTACTGCACCTCGCCGGAGTTCGCCGACATGCTGTAGAGGTTGTCGCCGGTGCGGACAAGGCCACCCGGGTTGTTGAAGTAGGCAAGACCGATCTGCCCGAGTACCATCGAGTTGCCATTGCTGAAGGAGCCCATGATCGTGCCGGTGCTGTCGATGCTGTAGCTCTGAAGCGTGCCGGCCATGTAGCCATCCTGCTCCAGAAGCGACGCGCTCGTCATACCGGCGAACTGGGTGAGCCCGTTCGCGTCCCCGGCCCCGAAGTCGATCTCGATCGTCATCGCCGCGCCACCTCCCGGAGGGGTGAATGAGATCGACGGATTTCCCGCCGGGTCGGTCAGGAGCCCGGTTTCACCGCTGAAGGTGAGCGAGCCACCGCCGACCATCGCATCTCCGTCATTATCCGTAATCTCCCCCGCCGCCAGACCGAGCGATTCCGGGTCGACCGACCAGTCCCACGTGTTGGCGTCCGTCTTGGTGAAGACGAGCTTCAGCTCATGGAAGTTGCCCTGAGAATCGTACACGGTGATCGGCGACTCGATGGTCGAGCCCACGCCTGCTCCCACCGATGCGTTGAGATTGCCGCCTGCTCGGACGTATCCGGTCTGCGAGGCACGTGTCTGAAGCCCGCTCGGAAGGACGATGTCACTCATCGAATGTTGAAGCACGCCATCCACCGCCATGCGCCCCTGCACCCGACTCCCGTTCGTGGCGCTGACGAGACGGCCAGCAGCGTCCAGGGTGAAGTTGCCCGCCCGCGTGAACGACTTTTCCGAACCGTTCGACACAACGAAGAAGGCGTCACCCTGGATGGCGAGGTCCGTCATTACACCCGTCGTCTCGAGATTCCCCTGGCTGAAGATGGTATCCATCGAGCCGACCTGCATCCCGAGCCCGACCTGACGCGCGTTGGTGCCGCCCTGGCCCTCCTGCGGGCGGCTGGCGCCGTGCAGCATCTGCGCGAAGCCTTCCTTGAAGGTGACCCGGCCGCTCTTGAAGGCGACGGTGTTGACGTTCGCAACGTTGTTGCCGATCACATCCATCCGGACCTGGTGGTTCTTGAGGCCGGCGACGCCAGAGGAGAGGGAACGCATCATGGAACTGGACTCCTTGTTGGATGCCCGGCGGCTCCGGGCGGGTGTACGAGCTCTGTCGAGTCTCGAAAGATGTTGTGTGCCGGGCTACTTCAGCTTGTGATCTGCAGGACCGTTCCGAACGGGATCTTCAGCTCGCCGGACGTCAGCACCGGGCCATTGGCACCATACCGGACGCCATCGACTTTGGCGGAGACCAGGGGTTGCGCGGCGACCCGCTTGCCCGCCGTATCGACCACATCGATCGTGTAACGATATGCGCCCGATGGCAGACCGTCGGCGGCGCTCCCGACCTCCATTTCATGGCGTCCCGGGGTGACGAAACCGAGCTCCCGCGAACCGATTTCCTTCCCGGCGTCGTCCAGGATCTTCAGGGTGGCGAGACCGCCCGCTCCCCCGACTTCGAACTGAACGGACGCTTCGCCACTCGCGGCGATCTCCACCTGGTCGCCGACCGCGAGGATCGTCTTCCCGAGGATGTTCATCGCCGTGGTATCGTTGATGCTGCCGATCAGCGCCTCCTGCGATGCCGCCTGCGCCTCGAGCACCTTCCCGATGTTGGTGAGCTGCTCCAGGCTCGAGAACTGGGCGAGCTGGGCCGCCATATCCTCACCATTGGTCGGGTTCATGGGGTCCTGGTTCTTGAGCTGTGCGACCAGCAGCTTCAGGAACTCGTCCTTCCCCATCTTTCCGCCGGGGTTGACGGGTAGTTGCGGCGCAGTGGTCACCCCGCCCGTCGTTCCGATATCGTTGATCACGCTTTGTCCTCATTCGGCTGCTCCCTCGGGGAGCGATGACGGGAATCGTCGGTATCGCGGCGAAGCTGCTGTTCGTGCGACTCCTTCCAACCTTCTCTCTGGGAGGGATCCGGGGTCGAACGGCCGCTACCGGAGCGAGCAGACTCCGGATCCGCGGAGGCGAGCACCGCACGGGGCAGCTCGCCGCGCTCCGTAGACAGCGGGGCCGTCCGGATCCGAACGGACTCCGCTTCCAGACCATGCCGCTCCAGCGACTGCCGCAGTTCGCCGATGCGTGCGGCGAGACGCTCGGCCTCCCCGGCGTCCGAGATATTCAGCGTCGTGCCGACCGTGGCGCCCCGGAGATCGACGCGGATGCGGTCCTCGCCGCCCGCGGCATTGTCGAGCCTGAGCAGGAGGTGATTCAGGGGGCTCGCAGCTGCGCCATCCCGGAGCGCGAGTATCTGGGCGGCGCGCTGCACGGCATCGGTTCCGCCCACGCCGCCGGCGGCCTCGAGCGAGCTGTTCAGCGCCAGAACCCGCCCCAGCCCCGGATCAGCTCGAAGCAGCTCCGACTCGATCGCCGATGTCAGTTGGGAATCGCCGCCCTGCTGCCGCCCCCTGCCGGATGAGCCATCGCCGGTCGTGCCGCTCGACGAGGCACGCGAGGCAAGCGTCGCTGCCGCTACCGATGCAGCCCCCGCCGCGGCGTTCATCGCCAGAGCCGAGGGATGTGCGACGCGGGCGGGGTCGGCCACCTGTGCGAGCGCTGCGACGTCTGCGACCCGCGCGACGTCTGCCACTCGCGCGACGCCTGCCAGATCGATCGACTGCGCGGGATCCGTTGGAAGCGCGGCAAAGGTGTGCGCCACACCTCCCGGCTGAGGAGCGGGCCCGCCCCCGTCGACGCCCTTCGGCAGCTCCAGGTGGCCGGGGTCCTTCGCACCAAGCGTCCGAAGTCCCTCTTCCGCCGCAATCTTCGCGAGCCGCTGATAGCCGAGCGCATTGTTGTAGGTGCCGTCGATCATCACGTCGACTGCACGACCGCCCAGGTGATTCGAGTTCCGGGTCCAGGTGACCACATCTCCCGGACGGCTGCGGCCCTGTTCGTACAGGAAGTCCTGTCGCTCCTGCGACCGATGCGCCTCGACCACGGTTACTGAATGGCCGAACTCGGCTTCCATCCTCGACATGACCCGGTCCAGGCGATTCCTCAGCTCCGGGACGACGCTGTCGAGGCTGCGGTTGACGCTTCGCACATCCGCGGGCGGGACCGTGCCTGATGCACCGCTTACTGCTTCCGCCCGCTCCGTCTCGTCGACGCTTCTGCGCTCCTCTGCGGAGATCTCGACCTCCCGCGAAGCGTCCGATGCCGCGTCGCTGGATGCGGCAAGAGGTGGCTCGGCGGTTGCCGCGGCCGCCCTTTCCCGGGCCCGTTCCGCGGCGGATTCATCCTCCTTGCGCTCGACCGCGCGTGCTTCGCGCGCATCGTCTGCAGCGCGAAGATCTCTGGCGCGGCCCGGGAGCGCCCGGTTCGAGCCCGACGTCATGGTCGCGAGCACCGAGGCGAAGTGCGGGCTAGCCGGATCGGGCGCCGATGCGCCCCGGCCCGCCCGCCGATCGACCGCAGCAGCGGAGACCGTGCTCGTGAAGGATGCGATTACCGTCATCGCACGCCCCGCTCGCCGAGGATGACCGCGCGGCTGATTCCGGCAGCGCGCTCCGGCGGCAAGCTGCTGAGGATGGCCGCCGCCTCTCGGTTGCCGAGTGCACCGAGAATGACCTGCACCTCGTAATCCTCCATCTTCTCGAGCACCTTCGCGGCGTCCCTCGCCTGCATCGAGGCGAATAGCTTCGCCAGCCCGGCGCTGGTCAGAGCGCCCTCGGGGAGATCCGCAGATGTTGGATTCGAGGGAGCCGCCGCACCACCTCCCGCGAAGGGCGCGGAACCCGATGGATGACCCGATACATGGGTCGTTTCGGCGACCGCGGGGCCGTGAAGCGGCTCGGCAGCATCCGCCGGGGCGGTGCTGTCCGCAGAAGCCATAACGGGGGGCGCAGCTTCTGTGTCGAGAAGCGAGGTGCTGTCGACAGCCTCCTCGCCGATCGCGGCGGCGAGGGTCTCCTCGAGCGACGCGGGCTCCTTCGCGAAGAGCATCCGCGCGGCCATCGAGCCACCGAGACCGATGACGAGCCCGATCACCACCGGCACGATCATCTTCTTCACGATCTTCCTCCCACCGATGAATCTTCGCGGCGAAGGAAGCGGGTGAGAGCGATGTCGTCATTCTTCGCCTGCTCCGCCCGGTTCCCCGCAACGAAGGCCGCCGTCAGCCGCTTCTCCTTCAGCCGGTCGAGAACCTGCCGCTCCTGCATTGCCGCGGTGAATTCGCTGAGACAGACGTCCAGCTCGGCCTCGACCGTCTGTACGGCCAGCCGGGCCTCTGCGAGCCGTTCGTCGAGCCTCGCGACAACGTAGTTCGCGTTCTGGATCGTCCCGACCCGGCACGCTTCCGCCGCGCCCGCGCGCATCTGCGCCTCGCCTTCATCGCGCTCCGCCGCAACGGATGCCGCGAAATCCCGGACCTCTTCCACCCTCGACCTCGCGTGGGCGAGGCGAATGGCGAGCGCCTGCTCCTTCCGCTCTCTCAGCTCCAGTACCCGCTGCAGGGAAAACCTCGGCGTCATCTATGATCTCCTCGCGGGAACCCGCGGTATCTTTGCTGAAATGTTCGCCAGCTCGCTGCGGATCTCCGCGAAATCCGATGGCTCGTCCGGCCTCTGCTGCAGGAACTTCAGGACGTTGGGCCTGAGCTCGATCGCCGCATCGACAGTGGGATCGCTCCCCTTCTGGTAGGCGCCCACGAGAATGAGGTCCTCCTTCTCCCGATACGCCGCCTCCATCCTCAGCAGATCGTCTGCGGCGCGCCTGTGCTCCTCATCGATCACATCGTTCCGGACACGGCTCTTGCTGTCGAGCACGTCGATCGGTGGATAGTGCCCTGCGGCCGCGAGCTTCCGGGTCAGCACGAGGTGCCCGTCGAGGATCGAACGCGCCGCATCGGCGACGGGTTCATTGAAGTCGTCGCCATCGACCAGAACCGTGTAGATCCCGGTGATTCCGCCGACCGCCGCGTTGCCGGCACGTTCAAGAAGCTTCGGAAGATTGGCGAAGACCGACGGCGGATAGCCCTTCGTCGTGGGAGGTTCGCCCACCGCCAGGCCGATTTCACGCCACGCCATTGCCACCCGGGTGACGGAGTCGACCATCAGCATGACCTGCTTGCCCTGATCCCTGAAGTATTCGGCGATTGCGGTGGCCACGAGTGCCCCACGCGCCCGGATGAGGGCGGCCTGGTCACCGGTTGCGACGATCACCACCGACCGTGCGAGGCCCTCAGGACCGAGGGACTGCTCGAGGAAGTCGCGCACCTCGCGACCGCGTTCCCCGAGCAAAGCAATGACATTCACATCGGCGGCGGCTTTCCGCGCGACCATCCCGAGCAGGGTCGACTTGCCGACGCCGGAGCCGGCAAAGATCCCGATTCGCTGCCCGCGCCCCATCGTCAGGACGCCGTCGAGCGCGCGGACCCCCGTTTCGAGGGACTCCTCAACGAGCGCTCGATCGAGCGGGTTGGGAGGATCGGTGAGCAGCGGACGGCGCTCCTCCACCTCGATTCGGCCCTTGCCATCGATTGGATGTCCAAGCCCGTTGAGGACGCGTCCAAGCAGCCCCGGCCCGACATCGACCCCGAAGGATCGGCCAAGGGGCTGAACGCTGCTGCCCGGGTGGAGCCCCTCCATCTCGCCGAGCGGCATCAGCATCACCCCCCCGTCGTGGAAGCCGACGACCTC
>CAYRLB010000091.1:0-10136 GCA_964424945.1 uncultured Gemmatimonas sp. | reverse complement strand
GCCCTGCGAAGATAATCCCTCTTCAAGCCACTCATGAGCGACCAGACGCCCTCGAAGATCCTTCCCAGACTGATCGAAGACGAGATGCGCGATTCGTTCATCGACTATTCGATGAGTGTGATCGTGCAGCGTGCTCTTCCAGACGTTCGTGACGGTCTCAAGCCGGTCCATCGCCGCATCCTCTTCTCGATGCACGAGACCGGACTTCAGCCGAACCGACCGTTCAAGAAGAGTGCGACGGTCGTCGGCGATGTGCTCGGAAAGTACCACCCGCATGGCGACTCGGCGGTTTACGATGCCATGGTCCGGATGGTCCAGGACTTCTCGCTGCGCTATCCGCTCGTCGGCGGCCAGGGGAACTTCGGCTCGATCGATGGCGACTCCGCGGCGGCGTACCGCTACACCGAGGCACGCCTCGCGCCACTGGCGACGGAGCTTCTCGCGGATATCGACAAGGAGACGGTCGATTTCGCGCCGAACTTCGACGATCGGCTCATGGAGCCCGTCGTGCTTCCGTCGAAGGTCCCGAATCTTCTGATCAATGGAAGCAGCGGCATCGCGGTCGGCATGGCGACGAACATCCCGCCGCACAACCTGCGGGAGGTCGTCGACGCGTGCGTTCACCTGATCGACAACCGCGACTGCACGATCGATGATCTGCGCCAGTTCGTGCGCGGGCCGGACTTCCCCACCGGCGGCTTCATCTTCGGGAAGGATGGGATCAACGACGCGTATACGCAGGGGCGCGGTCGCATCCTCATGCGCGCGCGCGCGGAGATCGAGGAGCGCGAGGGTGGCAGGGGAGAGCGGATCGTCATCAGCGAGATCCCCTTCCAGGTCAACAAGTCGAGGCTGATCGAGCATATCGCCGAGCTCGTCCGCGACAAGAAGCTCGACGGGATTTCGGACCTTCGCGACGAGTCGGACCGCGAGGGAATGCGGATCGTTATCGATCTCAAGCGCGACGCGATCCCGCACATCGTGCTCAATCAGCTCTACAAGCACACGCAGCTGCAGGCCACCTTCGGCGTGATCATGCTGGCGCTGGTGAATGGCGTCCCCCGCGTGCTCAATCTGAAGGAGATGCTCCACTACTTCGTGGAGCACCGCCATGAGGTCATCGTCCGTCGCACGGAGTTCGAACTGGCCCAGAGGCTCGATCGCGAGCACATCCTGGAAGGATACAAGATCGCCATCGACAACATCGATGAGGTGATCCAGATCATCCGGGGCGCCCAGAATACGGAAGATGCAGGGATTGCTCTCCGCAGCCGCTTCGCCCTCTCGGAGCGCCAGTCGGACGCGATTCTCAATCTCCGCCTCGCGAAGCTCACGGCACTGGAGATCGAGCAGACGGAGGCTGAACTCGCCGAGGTCCGCGCAATCATCGCGGATCTGCGGGACATCCTCGCCAATGAGGATCGCCGCTACCGTATCATCAAGGATGAGCTGCAGGAAGTCGCCGACAAGTATGGCGACGAGCGCAGGTCTCAGATTCTCGGTGACGCGGGCGACTTCTCGATCGAGGACCTGATCCCGGACGAGGAGATGGTCATCACCGTCACGCACAGCGGCTACATCAAGCGACTGCCGGCCGATACCTACCGGGCGCAGGGGCGCGGTGGCCGCGGAATCGCGGGCATGGGTACGAAGGACGAGGACTGGGTCGAGCACCTCTTCCTCGCCAGCACCCACGACTATCTGATGTTCTTCACCCGCAACGGCCGCTGCTACTGGCTGAAGGTTCACGAGATCCCCCAGGGCCAGCGCACGAGCCGCGGGAAGCCGATCGTCAACCTGATCAATGTGCCGGCTTCGGATGGCATCGCGGCGCTCGTTCCCGTTCGGAAGTTTTCGCCCGATCGGTATCTGATGTTTGTCACGCGCAAGGGAGTGGTCAAGAAGACCGTTCTCTCGGCCTACGGGAACCCGCGCGTCACGGGTATCAATGCGATCAACGTCCTCGAAGGGGACCGTCTGATCGATGTCCAGCTTACCGACGGCAACAGCGAAATCATCCTCGCAACCCACGAAGGGATGGCGATCCGCTTCCCGGAGAGCGACGTTCGCGAGATGGGACGCGCGACGACGGGGGTCCGGGGGATCATGCTTCGCGACGATGATTACGTCGTGGGGATGGTCGTCAACCGCGAAGATGCGACGCTGCTGGTCGTCTCGGAGAAGGGGATGGGTAAGCGCACTGAGGTCGCAGACTACCGTCGGCAGAAGCGCGGCGGGCGCGGGGTTATCAATATCCGCACGACCCCCAAGACGGGGAAGGTGGTCGCGATCAGGCCGGTCGTTCCGGGGGACGAACTGATCATCATCACCAAGAACGGGGTGGTGAACCGCCAGTCCGTGGACGGGATTCGCGTTATCGGGCGAAATACCCAGGGCGTGCGCCTGGTAAACCTCGACCCCCGCGATTCGGTCGTCGACGTCGCGTGCAGCGTGGACGAGGACAAACTGCCGGAGGCGGTGGACGAAGGCGTTGCCGATCCCGACGAGGTCCAGGTAGAGGTAGGGGTGGATGCCCTTCTCGACGATACGGAGATCGAAGACGGCGTTGTCGAGGAAGAGGAAGAAGACGTCGAGTAGAACGTCCAGTAGAACGTCCAGTAGAACGCCCAGACCGAACCCCGCGGTGAGATCCTTCGCCGCGGGGGTCGGCTTTTTGTGGCTATCGGGCGCCCGGCCGGCGGGGCACCGCACGGTCTGTTATCGACTGATAGACATTCTCGTGGACCCTCGTTCGCAGATCGAGAATCTGGCGGGAAGTCGCTCGCGGGTAGGTCCGGTTCGTCAGCAGGATAAGCGTCAAATCGTACTCGGGGTCGATCCAGAGGGATGTGCCTGTGTAGCCGGTGTGCCCGAACGCGCGACTGGACGCGAAGCGGCCGGCTGAGCTGACGTCTGCCGGCGTGTCCCACCCCAGCGCCCGCTCACCGGCGCCCGGCTGGCCCGCCCGGAAGATGTCGACGATGGAGTCGGAGAGGATCCGCACGCCATCGACCTCCCCGCTCCGAAGCATCATCTCCGAAAATACCGCGAGGTCGGCCGCCGTGGAAAAGAGGCCGGCGTGTCCCGCCACCCCGTCGAGGCGGAAGGCATTGGCGTCGTGTACGACCCCGACCAGGGGATAGGGCCGCTCGTTATTGCCCGCCGTCGGTACGATCCTGCCCCGGGCAGTCCAGGGCGGCAGGTACATCGTATTCGACATCCCGAGCGGTATGAAGAGCTCCTCGGTGAGGAAGCGATCGATGCTCCGGCGTGTCACCCGCTCGACAATCTCCGCCAGGAGGATGAATCCCAGGTCGCTGTAGAGTGCGTCCGTCCCCGCTGGCCGGATGAGCCGGTGCTCCAGCACCGCGTCCAGCGCTTCCTCCGCCGAGGATGCGCTCCCGTACAACCACAATCCCGAGGGAAGTCCGGCGGTGTGGCTGAGCAGGTGGCGGATGGTTACATCGGGCTTCCCTTCGCCTCGGAACTCCGGCAGGTGATCCCTCACGGCATCATCGAGATGAAGGTCTCCCCGGTCGACGAGGATCGACACCGCGGTTGTGGTTGCCACGACCTTGGTCAGCGAGGCGAGGTCGAAAAGTGTGGAGTTCACATCGACTGGAGAATCGTCGCCGGTGACTCCGAACCCCTCGGCGAATGCGACTCTACCCTCACGGAGGACGAGGACCGCCCCGGCCGTGATGACGCTGTCTCTGAGCGCCGCTCGCATCAGTGTGGTGACCTGACCCAGCCTCTCCGCACTTATTCCGGCGGATAGGGGATCGATCCGGCTGATGTGCATGGCTGCCGCAGCGCTTCGCAGGGAGTCCGCTCCACCTGCTGGCGGGGGCTGGAACTGAGCGATGAAGCGTTGCGCGCTCTCCTGGAGCCGGTTCGTCTCGTCGGGCGGGATTCCGCTGGAACCGTCCACCGCCGGGTCCGCTACGGGACTTCCCGATCCATCCCGCCGAAGCATGTGGAGGATGATCTTCCGGGCGGCATCATCTATACGGGATTGGGGTATCGTGCCGTCGGTAACCGCCTGGACGAGCGCCGCGGCAGCAGCCGCCGGTTCGACGCGCGCTATCACGAGATCCGCCCCCGCGCCCACGGCGGTGAGGAGGTCCGCCATCGCGTCTTCTTCATCATGGACACCGAGGAGACTGGCGATTACGAGCCCATCGAAAGCCGCGTCGCGCCGCAACCTCCCGCGGATGATGGTCGTGCTTAGCATGGCCGGTATGCCCTCCGGATCGAGCGACGCCAGCCGGACCCCTCCGGTGAGGAGTGCGGTGACTTCCGAGTTCATGCTCCCATCGAGGGCAGCGCCCTCCAGTGCAGCGAAACGATTCACATCCCAGGCGGTCTCCGTCAGAAGGGAGTCCGGCGACCAGTAGAGGTGCAGCCCGACCTGCGCTCCCGCAGTCATGGCACCTTCCACGATCGCCCCATAGCCCGCCGCGATGGCGCTGGAGTCCCGGACGATGGCCAGCCGATCGACCCCCATGGAAATCGGCGGTCCACTCACGATGGGGAGCGTGATCCCTGCGGAAACCGCGTCTCTTCCGATCACGCTGCCGACCTCACGGAGGCTCCGGACGTTCCATCCCGCGCGCACCAGATCGGATATCGGCGGGAACGAGGGAAGTCCTGAGACCGTTGTCCCCAGACCCTCATCGGACGAGGCGGCGAGGATAGGCGCCCAGACAGAGGGCAGCCTGGCACGAAGCGCTTCCAGATTCGCGGTGGATGCGGCCTCGATCCAGAGAGCACCGGGCCTTGCGCCAGTATCCGGCGCACTCGCCACCCCGACGATCGAATCGACTTCTGCCCCGCCCTCATCGAGTCGCACCGGTACGGCGACAAGGAGCGCCGCGCGTTCGACGATCGAGAGAGACTGGAGGCGTGCTTCCGCCGCCGCGTCCGGGTCAATGCTGCTACCGCAGGCGCCCAGGATCAGGAGGGCCAGAAGGGCGCCGGTCGGGCACCGAAGATGGGCGAGAGGAGAAAGCCGGCTGGTAGCGAGCTTTGAATTTTTTCGCCGAAGCGTCATTATTAGTCTCATCCGATGCGAAGCACCCCATCTTTTTCACCCCCTCGTTCGGACATTCTGGCGTCGAAATTGCCAATCTACGGTAAATCCGTCTTCGGTACTCCAGACCCTGCCCGATCCATCCTCCAAGGAGGCGCCGTGACGAAGAGTTCCGGCAAACCAACCAGCGTCTATATCGCCGAGGACAATCCGATCCTGCTTCAGGGGCTGGAGCGGGCGCTCTCTTCGAGCGGCTATGACGTCCGCACGGCTGAGGGCGGCCAGGCTCTCCTCGGCCTTCTCGACGAGCCCGCGCTCCCGGACATCGTGGTCGTCGATGTCATGATGCCTGGGATGACCGGCCTCGAGGTTCTTGAAGCGGTCCGCGCCAATCCGCGTACCGCTGAACTTCCGGTTATGCTGATCACGGCGGCCGCCGAGGAGTTCCTGCCGGCGTCGAAGCTAGCGGGCGACCGGGTGGATCTTCTGATGAAGCCCTTCCGGTTGAACGAACTGCTGACTCGAATCGATGAGAATGTGGCCGCAGCCGGCTCCGATCGGTCCAACGGGGAGAGTGTGTCCGAGAGTGCTCTGATGATCGAGCGGTAGACGCTCCGGCACCCGGGCAGTCGCTGCAGGAGGGAGGCAGCGCTATTCCAGCACGACGAAGTCATCCACCTCGGTGAGGGCGAAGTTCAGCTCATCACCGGTGCTGGTCACCGCGATCAGGACATCTGACGGGCCATCCGTACGCACCTCTTTGGGCAGAACGACGTATTCGGTCCCCCGTCTCGTAAGCTGCACCCGCATCCCTTCGATAACTGCCCTTTCGAGCTGTTCCATCGAGTCAGGTGACCAGTTCATTCCCACGCTGCAATCCTCAGTCGGTCGATGGTGTCCGCTCGCGCTCGATCCCCTCGGGTCGAACCGACACGTAATAGTTCTTGATGAAGAGCGAGTCCACCCGCGCGAAGCTCGGGTCGGGGAGGTCGCCGAATTTCCGTGCCGGGGGCGGTCTCGGGATGCGAACGCCGAGGGAGTCCACGAGTTGGTGGAACTCGGCGAGGGCAATATTCTGGAGATAGCCGTCGAAGTCGACGCTCGATCCCGGCCCGATGCCTCGAAGCTGCTCTGCTTCTGGAGCAGGCTGGAAGCGCGCGAGGATTCGATAGCCATCCGTGGTGCGGATCCAGACCGAATTTACACGCACCCCGCTCTCCGCCACCCCGCGGACCCGGACGAGTCTTCCGAGATCGCGCGTCTGCAGCGGGAAGAGGCTGCCGAATGGCACCGCCTCCATCGGCAGGATCGGTGCGCGAACCGCGCCGAACCCGGCCGCAGCCCCGACCGCACGCGTCTCCTCCGTAGCGTCGCCAACTACGAAGGCGGATGCCCAGAAGAGAAGCCCGAGAATGGCGAAGCCCACCATGATGAAGGCGGGGTTCATTCCTCGGGAGCGAGCAAGGCGTATATCGGCCATGGAGGCAAGCTTTCAGTGAGTGACCGTGTCGAAGGGGTGCAAAGAGCATTCCCCGGACCCGGATGGAAAATCAACGCTTCCCGCTGGACTTCTTCCGCGCCACGAAGGATATTATGCGCACGCGGCGGGGACGTTCCGGCGCGGGACCCTTTCCTGGAGTGGAGAAACCCGTGGCGAAGTCAACCAGATCTTCAGCGAAGTCAGGTCCGAACCGGACCTACCTGATCCTGGGAGGAATTGCGATCCTGCTGATCGCGACCTACCTCCTCCTCTCCGGTCGCGGCTTCTCGGGAGCCACGGAACCGGTGGCAATTCAGGACGATCCCGCATCGCTGCAAACCGCGGTCGGCATCAAGATGGGCCCGGACGGCGCGCCGGTCACGCTCATCGAGTTCGCGGATTTCCAGTGCCCCGCCTGCGCGAACTTTTCGACGTTCGTGCATCCGCTCATCAAGGAGCGACTGATCGATCAGAACATCGTTCAGCTGGTGCGCTACGACTTCCCGATCGTGTCAGGTCATCCGCACGCCTTCCTGGCGGCGCGCGCCTCCCGCTGCGCCAACGACCAGGGCAAGTTCTGGGAGTACCATGACGTCGTCTACGCTGACCAGAGAACCTGGTCCGTCGGCCGGGAGCCCAGCGCGCTCTTCGTGGACTACGCCGGTCGGGTGGGGATCGACGAGGCGCAGTTCGAGCAGTGCCTCAACTCGGATATGCACGCCGAGGAGGTGACGCGCAATCTCCGGCTGGGCGAATCGCTCGGCGTCAATGGAACCCCCACGATGATGCTCAATGGGGAGCGGCTGAACCCGGCCGACTACAACGAGCTCGAAGCGCGGGTGATGGAAGCGGCCGGCATGACGGCTCCGGCGGCCACCCTTCCGAACGGCTGATTACTCCGGATGAGCACCGAAACCACACGCCAGCTGAGACTCGTCTTTGCCGACGAGGGGACCTTCCACTCGGAAATCGTCACGATCCGGGCGGAGAGCCTCGAGCAGTACGACCGACTCGTCGACCTCCTGCGCGAGGATCCGGATGTGACGCGGGATCTGTACGTCGATATGCGTCGGCTGGTCTCTGCTTCCGTCGTGGAGGAGTAGCCCCCGGCTTCAGCCGATCGGCTAGTGGGGTGATCGGTGCATCGATCGCCCCGCTTCCAGGGCCCGCTCCATCGTCCACTCCCGGACTTCCTGCGGGGGCCATCTTCCTTCCCGCGCGGCTGCCACCAGGGCGGCCGCTTCCTCCCGTGCTCGCTCCGCCGTCGCCTCGTCGATCCAGCCGGCTTCCAGCGCTTCGAGCAGTTCGTCCTCGTCCAGCACCGTAGGCTCACCCTGGACGCCGAGCCATACGTCCAGGAAGAGATCAGTCGTGTCCCAGCGTGCGCCATCCATCAGAACGGGCGTCAGGATGTTCGCGTAATAGCCTGTAAAGGTCCCGTCCCGGCGGTGAAAGAGCCCGATGTCGTGCCACCGGCCCGGGTAGCTGAACCAGACGATCGACGAGCCCGACTCGAGAATCACCTCCCCATTCACCAGCGATGGTGCGGCCCTTTCAACATTCTCGATGAGCGTCACGACGTAGCTGTCCTGCTCATCGACGACCGTCTGCCGGAAGATGTTCAGCTTGTCCGGCGGGCGACGGTAGTAGATCTCGACGGTTGCTCTTTTCAGGGCCGGACTCCGTCGGGCTGCGTGTTCTTCCGCTCCTGCGCGTCGACCACCGCGATCGCCGTGAGGTTGAGGATGTCGGCCGCCGTGCTACCGCGCTGGAGCACCTGTACCGGCTTCGCCATGCCCAGCAGCACCGGCCCGATCGCCTCCGCTCCACCCAGGCCGGCCATCAGCTTGTAGCTGACGTTGGCCGAGTTGAGGTCGGGGAAGATGAAGACGTTCGCGTCACCCTTGAGGGAGCTGAAGGGGTACAATTCCGCGCGTTGGTCACCGCTCACCGCGATCTCGACCTGCATCTCTCCGTCGATCATGAGATCGGGGTGACGCTCCTTCACCAGTTCGACCGCGCGCCGGACGTGGAGCGATTCGGAGTGCTCCACCGACCCGAAATTGGAGAAGGAGAGCATCGCCACGCGGGGATCCATGCCGAGCCATTTGACGAAGTTGGCGCTGAGAACGGCGATCTCGGCCAGCGTTTCCGCGTCCGGCTCGATGTTGACCGTCGTGTCGGAGAAGAAGATCAGTTCGCGTTCGAGAACCATCATGTAGAGACCCGCGACGCGGTTGACCCCCTCCGCCGTGCCGATCGTCTGAAGGCCGGGACGAAGCGTCTCGGGATAGTACATCTCCTCGCCGGCGACGAGTGCATCCGCATCGCCCTCGCGGAGCATCATGTAGCCGAAGTGGAGGGGCGTCCGCATCCTGTCGCGGGCTTCGGCGAGGGTTACACCCTTCCGCTGGCGGAACTCATAGAGGACCTGCGCGTATGCCTCCCGCTTCTCCTCCGCATCGGCCGGATCGAGGATCTCAATGCCATCGAGTGAAACGCCGAGGCTCTTGGCGCGGGCACTGATCTGGTCGGGCGGCCCGAGTAGAACGGGATAGGCGATTCGCTCCTCGACGATCCGCGTCGCAGCACGGATGATCCGCTCGTGCGTGCCTTCCGGGAAGACGACGCGCTGCGGGCTTCTCCGTGCCTGGTTGATGATGCCGCGCATCACTTCGCGGCCCCGACCGAGGCGCGATTCGAGCTGCTCCGTGTACTTTTCGAGGTCGATCTCCAGGCTCGCCACGCCCGTTTCCATCGCCGCTCCGGCCACGGCAGGCGCCACCCAGAGCATGATGCGGGGGTCGAAGGGCTTCGGGATGAGGTAGTCCGGGCCGAAGCGGAAGCGCTCATTCCCGTAGGCCCGCTCGACCACTTCGGGGACGTCCGCTCGGGCGAGCCGCGCCAGCGCCCAGGTCGCGGCGAGCTTCATCTCGTCGTTGATCGCCCTGGCCCGGACGTCGAGAGCGCCACGGAAGATGAAGGGGAAGCCGAGGACGTTGTTGATCTGGTTCGGAAGATCGGTCCGGCCGGTGGCGGTGATCGCGTTGGGCCGGACTGCGCGAACGTCTTCGGGGGTGATTTCCGGATCAGGGTTCGCAAGCGCGAAGACGATCGGAGGTTCGGCCATCTTCTCGATCATGTGCGGCTTGATGGCCCCCGCCGCGGAAAGGCCGACGAGGACATCCGCCCCTGCGAGCGCCTCGTCGATCGTCCGGAGGGGGGTATCGTGGGCGAAGCGCGCCCGGTAGGGATCGAGGTCGGTCCGGCCCGAGTGGATGATCCCGTTGACGTCCGCCATCAGGATGTTCGACCGCTGCACCCCGAGGAGGACGTAGTGCTCTGCCGTGGAGATCGCCGCGGCACCCGCGCCGGAAAAGACGACCCGGATCTCATCGATCTTCTTGCCGCTGACTTCGAGTGCGTTCAGCAGCGCCGCACCGGAGATGACCGCCGTTCCATGCTGGTCATCATGGAAGACCGGGATGCTAAGCCGGCGCTTCAGCTCTTCCTCGATGTAGAAACACTCCGGCGAGCGGATATCTTCGAGGTTGATGCCGCCGACCGTAGGCTGGAGCATCTCGCAGAAGCGGATCACATCATCCGCCTCCATCGCGTCGATCT
>CAYRLB010000090.1:0-10233 GCA_964424945.1 uncultured Gemmatimonas sp. | reverse complement strand
GCCAGTACCCGACCAGCACCGGCAGCGCAAAGTAGTAGACGATGAAGAAGACCGTGGCTGGGAAGATGAATCCGCGTTTGGCGCGGACGAGCTCACGGAAGTCAGGGTCGGCCTCGACCTTCGCCCAGTCGGCTGCGGTCGGCGCATCATCCGGCGACTGAGAACCCGGCGCGGGGGAATTCGTCATGTGGATCAGCGTTCGGGGTAGGAAGCCGTCGGCAGGAGATACCGACGGCGAATGGAAGGAACTCACAACCGTACGTAGCCAACCGTCGCCCTGCAGCCTACAGCGTTATCCCGCAGCCAACCCCCAGCCCGTCGACCCGGCGAAAGCCGGGACCCAGCTGTTGGAAGTTACCACTGACCCCCAACCGTCGTCCCGGCGAAAGCCGGGACTCAGCTGTTCATTCGTTGGGGCCCATCAACATCGCTCCGCTTCGTCCCCCTCTTCAGACCGGACAATTCACATCGTTCCCCACAGCCCAAATCAAACCCCTGGGTCCCGGCTTCCGCCGGGACGACGGTCTTGCCTAAGGCGCCGTCTCCCCGACCTCCACCGGCGGCACCCCGAGCGCTTCCACCCCGTCTGCCTGGGTCGCCTCGACGCTCACCGACTCGATCGACTGGAGGAAGCCCTCCGGTCCGATCACTCCGACCTGCTCCATCGCGATATGCGGCGCGATAACGAGCGCAACGATCGACATCAGCTTGATCAGGATGTTCATCGACGGTCCCGACGTGTCCTTGAACGGATCGCCCACGGTGTCACCCGTGACGGCTGCCTTATGCGCATCCGACCCCTTGAACACCATCTTCCCCTCGATCTCCACGCCCGACTCGAACGACTTCTTCGCGTTGTCCCAGGCACCGCCGGCGTTCGACTGGAACATCGCCATCAGCACACCCGCGACAGTCGTCCCCGCCAGCACGCCGCCCAGAACCTCGGGGCCGAAGGCGAAGCCGAAGAAAATCGGCACCACGAACGCGAGCGCGCCCGGTGCTATCATCTGACGGATCGCGGCCTCGGTCGAGATGGCGACGCAGCGATCATACTGCGGCGTCCCGGTGCCTTCCATGATGCCGGGGATCTCGCGGAACTGGCGACGGACCTCCTGCACCATCGCCATCGCCGCCGACCCGACCGCCTTGATCGCGAGCGACGAGAAGAGGAAGGGAACCATCGCCCCCACGAACAGGCCACCCAGCACCTGGGCGTTGGAGATGTCGATGCTGTCGATCCGGGCGATGCCCATAAAGGCGGCGAGCAGAGCGAGGGAGGTGAGTGCAGCAGACGCGATGGCGAAACCCTTCCCCGTCGCAGCGGTGGTGTTGCCCACTGCATCCAGGATATCCGTCCGTTGCCGTACCTCCTTCGGCAGCGCGCTCATCTCGGCGATGCCGCCCGCGTTGTCCGCAATCGGTCCGAATGCGTCGATCGCGAGCTGCATCGCGGTCGTCGCCATCATGCCCGCCGCGGCGATGGCCACGCCATAGAGGCCCGCCACGCTATAGGAAAGAACGATGCCCGCCCCGAGCACGATAGTCGGCAGGGCGGTCGACTCCATGCCAACGGCAAGCCCGCTGATCACATTCGTCGCATGCCCGGTCGACGAACTCTCGACGATCGACTGCACCGGCCGCCGCCCCATCGCGGTGTAGTGCTCGGTGATGAGGCTCATCAGCGCCCCGACCACGAGGCCGATCAGCACCGCCCAGAAGACGTCGATCGAGGTGAAAGTCTCCGATCCCTCGCGACCGATCCGCATCTCCCCCGCCGGAAGCATCCAGCGGATGGCAAAGAAGGATGCGGCGGCGGTCAGCAGCACCGAGATCCAGTTCCCAAGATTGAGCGAACGCTGAACCGCATGAACGTCCCCATCATCGCTCACCCGCACCGAAAGGATGCCGATGAGCGAGAAGACGATGCCCAGACCGGCGATGAACATCGGCAGGAGGATCGGCGAGAGACCGCCGAAGTTGTCACCGCTGGCGGCGACCTCGCGGCCGAGCACCATCGTGGCGAGAATCGTCGCGACGTAGGAGCCGAACAGATCCGCCCCCATGCCCGCGACGTCCCCGACATTGTCGCCGACGTTGTCCGCGATCGTCGCAGGGTTGCGCGGGTCGTCCTCCGGAATCCCCGCCTCGACCTTGCCGACGAGGTCCGCTCCGACGTCCGCGGCCTTCGTATAGATGCCGCCACCGACGCGGGCGAAGAGGGCGATGCTCTCGGCCCCAAGCGAGAAGCCGGTCAGCACCTCGAGGGCCCGCTCCATCTCCGGCCCTGTAGGATCACCACCGCGCACGAAGACGGCGTAGAGGATGATGAAAAGCGACCCGAGGCCGAGAACCGCCAGCCCCGCAACGCCCATCCCCATCACCGAGCCGCCCGCGAAGGAGACGGCGAGCGCCTTCGACAGACTGCTCCGGGCGGCGTCCGCCGTCCGAACATTCGCCTTCGTGGCGATCCGCATCCCGATGTAGCCCGCCAGCGCCGAAAAGAGCGCACCGACAAGGAACGCCCCCACGATGAGCGGGTGCGATCGCTCGTCCGCCATACCCAGGTAGACGAGCGCCGCGGATGCCAGCGCAACGAATACCACCAGCATCCGGTACTCCGCCTTCAGGAACGCCAGCGCCCCCTCCGAGATGTGCCCTGCGATGAAGCCCATCGTTTCATTGCCGGCACTCTGCCGCGTCACCCATGCAGACCGGAGCGCCGTGTAGACAAGCGCCAGGACGCCCAGCAGCGGGATGATGTAAACTATCGAAGGCATGTATGAAGCTTCTTGACTTGCAGGTGATCCGATTCCAGTGAAAACGGACGCGCGTAGAATCAAAGAAATTGCAGACCGGGGAACGGGCAGGCACGATAGCATCCGGCCTGAACAGCGGCAACCTTGAAGGCGCACGGGGGCGGAGCGCCGGGGAGCCATTCCTGAGCACCTTCCACTTCAATCGTTCTGCGCCATCCCCATATTTCGAGGAAGCCGCCTCCCTCGCGCGGCAAGACGCTCCTCCCTGCCTGCTGACGAACGAAGCGGCGCCGCCCAAGGTGGGTGACGCCGCTCCGAATCTTCCCTGCTTTCAGTAGGCGCTTACCTGACGCCCTTGACCGACATATCGAGGCTGAAGATCCCGTCAGCCGCGGTGATGAACAGCGTCTTCCGGTTCGGACCGGCGAACGCAACGTTCCCCGTCCAGAAGCGACCCGTCGGAACATTGAAGATCCGCTCGCCGCTCGGATGGAACGCGGTTACGCCCGCTTCCCGGGTGGTGACATAGACGTTCCCCTTCGAATCGATCGTCATCCCGTCCGAATGGGAGTCCGCGAACTTCCGCGGATTGGAGAGCGTGCCATTCCTGTTGATGTCGTACGCCCAGATCTCCCGCGGATAGATGTAACCCACATACAGCGTCTTGCCATCCGGCGTCCCGACGATGCCGTTCGGCTGGATCCTCATGTTACCCGCGATATCGCTCTGATCCTGCTCCATCCCCGCCACGCGCGTCAGCTTCTTACGGTCCGGGCTCAGATGATAGACGTACCCGCCGCCGACCTGTGAACCCGAGCGACGCGGGTCATCCTGATCCCACCAGTCGCGGTAAACGAGCGCGTCCGTGATGTACAGCCCGCCGTTCGGAGCCTCCCAGATGTCGTTCGGACCATTCAGCAGCTTCCCCTCGAAATTATCCAGAATGACGGTATGCTGGCCGGTCTTCGTATCGATGCTCCAAATCTCCCCATGCATGTCGGAGGCAGTGAGCAGATACCCGCGCCGGTCGAACGTCATACCATTCGCACGTCCCGTCCCTTCCATGAAGAGGCTGACCTCGCCCGTCTTCCAGTCCCAGAAGTGAATCCGGTTATTCGGCTGGTCGGTGAAGTACACATTCCCGAAATGGTCTACAGCAGGTCCTTCAGTAAATCTGAATCCCGTTCCGAGCTGGTCGAGCTCGTCACAGTTGTCCGCCAACCCGGCCGGGTCGAAGTACGTAGGGGTGCACGGCGGCTCTTGACCAGGGCGGTCGGGAAAAGGGCCGAATGGAGCAGGACAGCCATACAGCACCAGCGATGCTACAGCCCCGAGAAGGATCTTCTGTTTCATTGCTCCGGAAAGATTGAAGTGAATTCTGGGATGGATCCGGGACCCCCCGGACCGGGCAGAGGCAACATTCCCGACAGGGGGAGGAGGCGCTCTGGCACGTTCGTCACATCTGCGCCGCAGCTTCATGACTGGATAGGTTCGTGGATTCGTACCGTGCAGAGGTGGTGGTTGGGAGATCGAGACACGCCCCCGGCGTCGGAGCGGTGAATCTCAGCGCTTGCGATGACCCGCATGACGACGGCGGAAGAGCGAACAGACGCGTGCCTGGCAGCAGCACATGGGCAGAACCGGGGGCCGTCCGGTGGGAAAGCATGACCGGAAACGAGCCGCCTGCGGGCGGTGCGGGCCACGGGGGAGAGATCGCCGTTGCATCGCCGTCAGGGAACGACGGGATGGTTCCGCGCACCGGTCAGGTATACTTGCCTTACTGTATGGAAGTCAAGCCAAGCCCGCCGATTCATCTGCCGGAAATCCCGATCCGCCGGCTCCGGTACCACCTCCGCAAGAACCCTTCCTATTGACCCTCACACCGTGAGACTGCTTACCCTTCTGATGCATCGGCTCGGATGGACTTCGTCCGGCGATATGCTGCCGGCGCCACATCGAGCCACCTGGCCACGCCCGTTCTTCGAACCCGGAAAGGAGGGCAATGATCTTCTGGAAGATCGGAGAGCTCGCACACCGCACTGGCCTGAGCGTTCGGATGCTGCGCCATTACGACGAGATCGGCCTCTGCCGCCCGACGAAGCGGTCTGCCGCCGGCTATCGCCTGTATTCGGAAGCGGATCTGCACCGCCTCCAGCAGGTCGTCTCGCTCCGGCAGCTAGGGCTTTCGCTGGAGGAGGTAAGAATCTGCCTGGATGGTCGACAGCTCTCCGCGGAGCAGGTGATCGAGCTCCAGCTCGAGCGGCTGAATGCAATGATCGCGAGGCAACAGAAGCTCCGCAGCCGGCTGGTCGCCATCCTGGAACGCCTGCGGATGTCGGAGAACATATCCCCCGACGACTTAATACAACTGATCGAGGAGACGACGATGTTCGAAAAGTACTACACGCCCGAGCAGCTGGATGAACTGCGGCAGCGGGCAGACGATCTGGGACCGGAGGGCATGCAGAAGGCACAGGAAGATTGGACGACCCTCATCGAGGAAGTGCGGATCGAGATGGAGAAGGGTACGGATCCCGCAGAGGAGCGAGTACTCGAACTGGCTCGGCGCTGGAACGGTCTCATCGCTGCCTTTACGGGTGGCAATCCTGAAATCCGGAACTCTCTCGACCGGCTCTGGGAGGAGCAGCGGAACGAGCTTTCCTCGCGCCATGGTCCTGGCCTCGACCCCCGGATGATGGAATACATCGGGCAGGCACGGGCGAGGCTGCCCTGAGGCTTGCGCAACCGGCAATCCGCGCCCACCGTCCGACTCTCCGGATCGGAATCGCGGATGGCGACCTGCCCCTGATCTCATTACAGCACAGCTTTTCGACCATGTTACCTGTCCGCAGACTCGGTGAGCTCACGACGTCGGCACTCGGCCTCGGCTGCATGGGCATGACGCGCTCGTACGGAACGGAGCAGGAGCGCGATGAGAAGGAGTCGATCGCGACGATCCACCGCGCGCTCGATCTGGGCGTGACGATGTTCGATACCGCGGAAGTCTACGGGCCGTACGGGAACGAGGAACTGCTCGGTCGCGCGCTCGGGCGTCGTCGGAAGGATGTGCTGATCGCGACGAAGTTCGGCTGGCTCATCCGCGATGGGCGGTCGGTAGGCGTCGACAGCTACCCGAAGAGCATCCGACGGGCAGTCGAAGGCTCCCTCCAACGTCTGAGGACGGATTACATCGACCTTCTCTATCAGCATCGGGTCGATCCGGAGGTGCCGATCGAAGATGTGGTGGGCACGATGTCCGATCTCGTCGCCGAGGGGAAGGCCCGTTTCCTGGGGCTTTCCGAGGCAGGGGCAGCGAACATCCGCAGGGCGCACGCGGTTCACCCGATCACTGCACTGCAGAGCGAATACTCCCTCTGGGAGCGGAATCTGGAGGAGGAAATCATCCCGCTCCTCAGGGAGCTGGGAATCGGCCTCGTTCCCTTCAGCCCGCTCGGGCGCGGATTCCTCACCGGCAGCGCAAAACCCGCCACGGAATATTCGGAAGATGACTTCCGACGGGAGGATCCCCGCTATCAGCCGGGCAACTTCGAGGCGAACATGAAGGCGGCAGAGGCCGTCAGGGAGATCGCAGCCGGGAAGGGTGCAACACCCGGACAGATCGCCCTCGCCTGGCTGCTCCAGAAGGGCGACGACGTAGTGCCGATCCCGGGCACGAAGCGGCGCTCTTACCTGGAGGAGAATGTCGCGGCAGTGAACATCCTCCTCGATCCTGCCGAGGTCGCTACCCTCGAAGAAGCGCTCTCCCGAGACCGGGTCGCCGGGGAGCGCTACCCCGAAAGGAAGATGAAGGCGATCGACCGATAGGCGCCCACGCTCCCTTCCTCCTTCACCGTGGTCCCCGCAGAAGTGGGGACCCGTCAGTTCGCCGGACCACTCCCGCTCGCGGCACCCCTACCTACCGATAAAACTCGGCATCTTAACCCAGCCCTAATACTAATCTCCAAACGTATTGGCCGGCTCGATGGTAAAGACAGTCGAAACCGGCGTTCGCGGGAGTTTGCCTGAGGAACGTCTGATGGGTCGGCCGATTCTCGCATCGGTCGCATCACGTCTGCGGATGGCGCCGGCGGTCTGATCCTCTGATCAGGCCTCGCGTCACGCCGTTTCCCGACATCTCCGTCCCGACTCTGGCCGGCTCTCGCATCCGGTGCGGCTACACGGGCACCTGTTCGATCACGTTCACGAGGGAATGATGAAAAAGAACCTGACTATCGGGGCGATCGTAGTGGTGATGGTCATCGCTATCGGCGCCTGGTTTGCCCGCGGAGCCAAGGCCGAGAGTGCCTCGCCCTACCGCATGGGTGAGATAGCGATGGGCACGGTCGAGTCGACGGTCACCTCGACCGGCCGCCTTACCGCGATTCAGTCCGTTGCAGTCGGCACACAGGTCTCCGGCATGGTGATCGAGCTTTACGCCGACTACAACGACCGCGTTCGCGAGGGCCAGCTCATCGCGAAAATCGATCCCATTCTCCAGCAGCAGTCGCTCCTCAATGCGGAAGCGAGCCTGGAGCGGGTGAAGGCAGCGCTCGATCAGGCGGTGCGTGACTCGATCCGGAGCCAGACGCTCTTCGATCAGGAGATCATCACCCAGACGGAGATGGATCAGGTCTACTACAGCCTGACCTCCGCACGTGCCAACCTGACCTCGGCCGAGGTCGCCGTCGAGCAGGCGCGTCGAAACCTGAGCTACACCGACATCTATTCGCCCATCGATGGCGTTGTCGTGGAGCGTAACGTCGAGATCGGGCAGACGGTCGCCGCCAGCATGTCGGCACCGCAGCTGTACCTCCTCGCAACGGACCTCGCGAACATCGAGATCCTTGCGAACGTCGACGAGAGCGACATCGGCCTCGTCCGCAACGGAATGCCGGTCCGCTTCACCGTCTCGGCGTACCCGAACGATACCTTCGAGGGTGTCGTGCGGCAGATCCGGCTCGCCTCCGCGACGCAGGAGAACGTCGTCAACTACACCGCGGTCATCTCGGTGAACAACGAGGATCTGCGGCTTGCTCCCGGCATGACGGCGGAGGTCGACTTCATCGCCGAGCGCGCCGAGAACGTCTTCGTGGTGCCGAACGCGGCGCTCCGCTTCCGTCCCACCGAAGATATGATCGCGCAGCTGACCGACTCCGCGATGATCGCGATCGCGCAGGGTGGTGGCATGGGCGGCCGCGGCGGGATGATGGCGATGGGCGGACCTCCGGCTGGTATGGGCGGACCTCCGGCTGGCATGGGTGGCCCCCCGGCGGCGGCTTCCGGTGAGGGTGCAGGGGCTCCGGCAGGCCCCGCAGCCGCGGGTGGAGCTCCGAGCGGCGGGATGCCGCAGCGTCCGGCAGGGGCGGGCGGCCAGTTCCCCGGCGCCGGCAACGCGGCCCCCAACGCGCGTCCGGAGGCTCCGATTCCCGCGGTCACCTCGCAGGCCGTGACGACTTCGGGCACGCACGGTGTCTTCGTCCTCGGTGGCGGCGCCCCGACGACGGCAGGCACCCGACCCGGCGTTGCACCTCTCTGGTACATGAAGGACGGCAAGCTCGGCGTCATGCAGGTTCGCACCGGCATCAGCGACGGCACAAATACGGAGATCTCCGGCGCTGGCCTGGAAGAGGGCATGCAGATCATCGTCGGTCTGAACAGCTTCGACGCAGCGACCCAGGGCGGCGGCGCCACGAACCCCTTCCAGCAGCAGCGCGGCGGCTTCGGCGGTGGTGGTGGCGGCTTTGGCGGCGGCGGCGGCTTCGGCCGTTGATTCGGAGCTGACATGGCAACTCAACCAGTCATCCGGACCGAGGGTCTCCGGAAGGTCTACACGATGGGAACGAACGAAGTCCACGCCCTGCGTGGTGTGGACTTCACCGTCGAAGCGGGCGAGATGACGGCCATCATGGGCACGTCCGGCTCGGGCAAGTCGACGCTCATGAACATCATCGGCTGCCTCGATCGGCCGACGGATGGGGCGTACTTCCTCGACGGCATCCGCGTCGATGGCCTGAACAAGGACCAGCTCGCGGACATCCGGAACCAGAAGATCGGCTTCGTCTTCCAGGGCTTCAACCTGCTTTCGCGCACCAGTGCTCTCGACAACGTCGAGCTGCCTCTGCTGTACGATCGGAAGCACCGCTTCAAGGACACGAAGGCGCAGGCGGCGAGAGCGCTGGAGCGTGTGGGGCTTGGCGAGCGGCTCGACCACCACCCCAGCGAGCTTTCCGGCGGTCAGCAGCAGCGCGTGGCGATCGCCCGGGCTCTTGCGACAGAGCCCTCGCTCCTCCTGGCCGACGAACCGACTGGTAACCTCGACAGCCGCACCTCGATCGAGGTGATGTCGCTCTTCCAGGAGCTGAACAACGAAGGGGTGACCATCGTGCTCGTTACCCACGAGCATGATATCGCCAGCTATCACAAGCGGATGGTCGAGTTCAGAGATGGTCGGATTCTCCACGACCAGCTCGTCACCGACCGACTCGATGCGAAGCACGAACTGGAAGTTTATCTGCAGAACGTTGAGCTGGAGGGGGCGGCTTGAAGACATCCAATCTCGTCCGAGTGGCGTCGCAGAGCATCCTGAAGAACAAGATGCGCGCCCTGCTGACGATGCTCGGGATCATCATCGGGGTGGGGGCAGTCATCGTGATGGTGGCGGTCGGTCTCGGCGCCCGCTCTCAGATCCGGGATTCGATCGCGGCGCTCGGATCGAACATGATCATCATTACTCCGGGCGCGGCGAACACGACTGGCGTCAGCATGGGCGCAGGCTCGTTCAGCCGGCTCACCTTCGAGGACGTCGAGAAGCTTCGCCGCGAGTCGACGCTGCTCGCGGGCATCTCGCCGGTGGTGAATGCGAATGGCCAGGCGGTCGCCGGTGGATACAACTGGCGGGCACGTGTCAATGGCGTCCACCCCGACTTCGAGATCATCCGTGACTGGCGGACGACTTCGGGTTCATGGTTCACGGACCAGGACGTCCGATCGAACCGACGCGTGGTGCTGCTCGGCAAGACTGTGGCGGACAACCTCTTCCCGGATCAGGACCCGGTCGGACAGCGGCTGCGCATCCGCAATGTCGTATTCGATGTGATCGGTGTGCTGGCTCCGAAGGGACAAAGCTCCGTCGGGCAGGATCAGGACGATCTCATCGTCATGCCATACACGACGGCGAACGCCCGCCTTACACGAAACACCTACCTGCCGCAGATTATCGCGTCCTCGAGCTCGGAGGCGACACTCGAGCCCGCGCAGGAGGAGATCCGGGTGATTCTGCGCGAGGCACACGCGATCTATGGTGGCGAGGACGACTTCACCGTTCGTGACCAGGCCGACCTGGCGAGTGCGGCGGCGGGCACGACCGAAACGATGAGCCTTTTGCTGGCGGCCATCGCCTCCATCTCGCTCCTCGTCGGCGGTATCGGCATCATGAACATCATGCTGGTGTCGGTGACCGAGCGGACGCGCGAGATCG
>CAYRLB010000089.1:1257-10714 GCA_964424945.1 uncultured Gemmatimonas sp. | reverse complement strand
CACGGGCGGTGTTTCCTCCGCTGCTCCGGTGCCATCGTCGTCCGAAGGTGATGACGAGGTCACTCCCGGAGCGCGGAACGCCGCGGTGAACTCCCCCATCTGCGGCGTCGGCGATGCAGTCGTCGGGGGCGTAGCACTCAGCCCGTCAACCTGTCCGAAAGCCGGAAATGCCCCCAATGTAGGAGGCAGCGCAGTCGACTCCGGCTTCGCAGGATCCGCCCGTTCCTCGGCTCCGCCCCGATGCCGATCGCTATCCGTCCCGGGCGATCCATCTTCGGCGCGCGGCTGGGCAGTCGTATCCGAGCTGTCGATGCCGCCCGCCGCGGCGCACCCCATCCACGCGCCGAAGGAGTGGAAGTCCATGAGGAACCGCGTGACGACAGCGCCCTTCTCATCGTCCTCGACGATATCCAGGATTCGCTCGCGTCGCGCAGGGTCGAGGTTTTCGAGCCGGCCCAGTCGACCATCTGCCCATTCTCGGGGATGCGTATCGAGGAAGTGGACCATGACGATCGCGCCGGACCGGTGCCGGGCGAGGTAGGTCCTCTTCGCGTCCCCCTCCAGGGGATGGAGAAGCTGATAGCGGGCTTCGAACTCCTGACGGGTCATCGTTGGGCGCCGAGGCCTCGGGAAGGAATAAACGGAAGGTCGGGGCCCGTGCTTCTGGTTTCCGGGCGAAGCCTTCCCTAAGATGTGCCGGAGAACGTGGCGTCACCTCAACACTATAGGCGCCGCCGCGTCAAGCGCAAATCCCCCGGAGTGCTCGCCCGCAGGCGGAAATGCGTCTGCAGACGCGCCCACGCAAACCGCCCTCATCCCGCATCGGAACGACGTGAAATCGCTCGGAAAGGTCGTGTGGCAGGACGGAATGCATCTGTCCCAGCACCACTTTCAGGCGCAGAGCCGCTATTTCGAGGAGCTGATCCACTTCGTGGTGACGAGTCTCGAATCGGACGCGTACGGCCTGATCAGCTTCGGCTTCGACTCGGAGGCGCTGAAGAACGATACTGTCGCGCTGACGCACGCGCGCGGCATCATGCCGGATGGCCTGCCCTTCAACTTCCCGCTCGAGCCGCTTCCTGAGATCCGTCGGATCCGGGGCATCTTCTCGCCGACGCAGGACAGCCACCTCGTCCTGTTGGCGATCCCGCCCCTGCTCGAGGGGAAGGCGAATGTAGCGGCGTCGACCGACAACGCAGCCGGGACGCGTTTCGCGTCGACCGTCGTCTCGCTGAGCGATGAGGTCTCGGGCACCGAGTCGAGGCCCGTCGCGATCGCGCAGAAGCGTTTCAGACTCCTCCTCGATTCCGAGGACACGACGGGACTTCTGACGCTTCCGCTCGCGCGGGTAAGACGCGACGGCTCGGGGCATTTCGTCTACGATGAGGAGTTCATTCCTCCGTCACTGCAGATCGGCGCCGGGACGAGCCTTCCCGCGCTGCTCGGCAGCATGATCGAGCTGCTGACGAGCCGGGCCGATGCGCTCGCTCGCGCGGCACGCTCGGGAGGTCAGGCGGATCTCGTCAGCCTCTGGATGGCGCACGCCATCCATGAGAATCTGGGGGCGCTTCTTCATCTCTACCGGTCGCCCCAGTCACACCCATCGGAGCTTTTCGGGGCTCTTTCGCGGCTTGCGGGCTCACTCTGCACCTTCTCGCTTACGACGCATCCGCGGGATCTTCCGGCGTACGACCACGACCTGCCAGGGGATGCGTTCCGTACGCTCGTTCGGCGCATCCGCGAGATGCTCGAGGTGGCGGCCCCGTCGAAGACGGTCGTTCTTCCCCTGAGCCCCGCTGAGGCGTCCTTCTATACTGCGCGGGTGGAAGATGTCCGGCTGGTGGGGCGGGCGAAGTGGTTTCTGGCAGTGCGGTCCGGGGTCGGGCCGGCAGAGCTTTCGGGCCGGGTTCCGCGGCTCGTGAATGTCTGTTCGTCGAAGCATATCCGGCGGCTGGTCCGTGAAGCGATACCGGGGCTTCCGCTGTCGCATGTGATATCGCCACCGCCGGGGATCTCTCCGCGTGCGGACACCGCCTACTTCTCGATCGCGCAGGCGGGACCCTGCTGGGCGTCGATCGTCGAAACGCGCGAGGTCGGGATCTATGCGCCGGACTCGATTCCCGATGTAGCGCTCGAACTGGTCATCTCCGTAGAGGAGTAGAGCTTCAGGCGGGTAGTCGAGCACCGCCGATCGCTCTATATTCCGGCGGTCGTCCTCCACTCCTTTCCCGCCGTTCGCTCATGACGATCGACGCGCCATCGATGCCGGTCTCCATCGCCGCTCCGCCGATCCCTGGTGGCAGGGGACTTCTCGCGATTGCGCTCCAGGAGGCCTTCACCGCGGCCGCCCGGCTACGCGCCAACCGCCAGGTGGCAGCGGACGCCGATTCCTTCCGCGTCCAGATCAAACATCTCCTGGGCAAAGCCGATCTCGAAGCTCGCCAGGCGGGATATGACCCCGCCGATGTGAAGCTGGCGATCTACGGCTTCATCGCCTTCCTCGACGAGTCGGTGCTCAACTCCGGCCAGCCGATGTTCTCGAGCTGGCCTCGACAGCCCCTTCAGGAGGAGATCTTCGGGGATCATCGCGGCGGCCAGACCTTCTTCGCGCACATCGATGACCTCCTCGCTCGTCCGGATACGGAGCAGGTTGCAGATGTACTGGAGGTTTTCCAGCTCTCGCTGCTGCTCGGCTTCCGGGGGCGCTACGGACTGGGTGACGATGGTGGGCTGAGAGCTCGCCAGGAGGCAGTCCGCCGGAAGATCGAGCGCATCCGCGGGACGGCCGCCGTGCTCTCCCCGCCAGCCCCGCTCCCGACCGACGAGCCGACGCCGAAGCTGCGGGACCCGTGGCTGCGGAAGATGCTGACTGCGCTCATCCTCATGCTCGTCGTGACCGTCGCGCTCTACATCGTCTTCTCTCTCGCACTCGGCCGCGAAGTCGATGAACTGCGAGCCATCGCCGCGCAGCTCCTGACCTAGGAAAACGATGCAGATGTCCTGCGACATTCGCACGCCGCTGCAGCACGGGCTCCTGCGCAGCCCGGGAGCTGGATCAGTGCTGCTCTTCCTGCGGCCCGGCGCCTCCGAGCCGGCGCACCCCGATGTGCTCCGTGCTCACACGACTTCTGCTCCGCTGCACCGCCGGATCCGCACCCCTCGCTGCTGATGAAGAAGAAACCGATCCTCTCCGCGCTCCTGACGCTGGCGGTTTTCCTCGTCATCGCCGCGCTGCTCGACTTCCTCCTGCCCGTCGCCGGCCGCGATCGGTGGCTCCTCTGGGGCGGCCTCGCCCTGATGGGACTGATCTCGGCCGTGCTGGTCTATCTGTACCTCGCGCCCCGTCAGCCGAAAGAAGACCGCACCGGAAAGGATATCGAGCTGATGCTCGAGACCGCGAGGAAGCGGCTCGCTGCTTCGGGGATGAAGAACGCAAAGATCGGGAAGCTCCCGGTGACGCTGCTTCTGGGGCCGACCGGAAGCGCGAAGACGAGTCTTGCCCTGCAGTCGGCGGACGGCCCGGAGCTGCTCGCTGGGGAGGGGTCGCGAGGGGAAACGCCGCGCCCCACGGAAGCTGTCAACGTCTGGTATTCCGAGGGTGCGCTGATTGTGGAGGCGGGGGGCTCCGTCCCCGACGATTCGTCGCGATGGGGCGGGCTGCTTCGGAAGCTCCGGCCGAGCCGCTTCGCCGCGGCGATGGGGCGGGGCAGACAGGCGCCGCGGATGGCGGTGCTCTGCTTCAGCTGCGAGGATCTGCTCCGGCAGGGCGCCGCGCAGACGGTGGCCGCGGCCGCGAAGAGCCTCCGCGAGACGCTCGCCGGTGTGTCGCGTAGCTTCGGCGTGAGGCTCCCCGTCTATGTCGTTTTCACGAAAGCCGACCGGATCGCCCACTTCGAGGAGTTCGTCCGGCACCTGACGCCCGCAGAAGCTCAGCAGATCCTCGGCGCGACCCTCCCGCTCCATGAGATCCCGCCGAGCGGTTATGCCGACAGCCAGGCGGGGCGGGTTCGGGCCGCCTTCGACCAGATGCTCAACTCGCTCGCGCATTGGCGTCTCGAGGTGCTCCCGCGCGAGGGGGCTGAGCTTACCCGCACAGGGGCGTACGAATTCCCGCGGGAGCTCACCAAGATCCGGGAGCTGGCGACCTCATTCCTGATCGAGGTATGCCGGCCCAGCCATCTCGGGATCAACCCCTTCCTGCGTGGCTTCTACTTCACAGGCGTTCGGCCCGTCCAGGTGGCGGACGTCGCCGCGAGCCGGGCTGAGCCCTCCCGTCAGCCGCGCATCTCGCTGGGGGCCACAGCCGTCTTCGGGATCCCGGCCGTGCCTTCTGCCGAGCAGACCGCGCCCCCGTCGGGTGGCCTCCGCAGGGTGCCCGACTGGGTGTTCCTGCGCCGCATCCTCCCGGACATCGTCCTCGCCGACCGACGAGCCCAGGCGCTTACGGCCGGGGGGGCGCGGGTCGACCTTCTGCGACGGGGCCTCATCGGGGTCGGAATCGCGCTACTGCTGATCACGACGATCGGTATGAGCGTGTCGTACGCGAACAACCGGCAGCTCCTCGCGCAGGGCCGCGCGAGCATGGAGAGCGTCAGACAGCTCGGCGCACCGATCGCCGAGGCGCCCTCCCTCTCCTCGCTGATGCTGCTCGACAGTCTGCGTCAGGTAGTCGAGGAGCTGAGCGATCATCAGCGGGACGGTCGGCCCCTCCGTCTGCGCTGGGGCCTCTACTCGGGCGACGAAGCGCGGGTGCCCCTTCGACAGCTCTACTTCGACCGCTTCGACCGGTTGATCTGGGCTTCGGGTCGGGAAGATCTGCTGCGCTCACTGCAGACCCTCCCGGTCGACGCGCGCGCCACCGAGGATTACCGGCGCATCTATGGTGCGCTGAAGGGATACCTGGTGACGACGAGCTACCCGGGTGAGAGCAAGGCCGATTTCCTTACGCCCACGCTGCTGGCGAGCTGGCGGCACACCCCCGAACTGGACCCCGAGCGGCGGGAGCTCACCAGCAGGCAGTTCGACTTTTTCGCTTCCGAGCTTCCTCTCGGCAATCCGTACCCGGGGGAGCCGAGTGAGCCGCTCGTCGTTCAGGTCCGCGGCTTCCTGCAGGGCTTTACCGTCCTCGAACCATTTTACGAAGCGCTCATCGCCGAGGCGTCCCGGGATGCCGATCCGGTCCGCTTCGCGGCGGACGCCGAGGGAGCGGGGGGGCTGGTTACGAGCAGCTACCAGGTTCCGGCGGCGTACACGCGGGAGGGATGGGAACGGGTGCAGGCGATCCTGGGCGACCTCGATGGGCTTCTCGCACGGGAGGATTGGGTGCTGGGCGAGCGGGCCACGATCGATCCGGACGAACGCGCACGCCTCGCGGCCGAACTGCGGACGCGGTACCTGCGCGATTATACAGCGAACTGGCGCGACTTCATGAGCGCCGCAAGCGTCGCCTCCTTCTCCGGCCCCGCCGACGCCGCTGGAAAGCTGGCGGTCCTCGCCAGTAACCGGTCGCCACTCCTGCAGATCATGGCGCTCGTCTCGAGGCATACGGCGGTCGATACCACTGTCATGCGGCAGGTCTTCCAGCCGGTTCACACTGTGATTCCGGCGGGCGAGAATGATCGGCTGGTGACAGAGGGGAACGCGAAGTACATGAGTGCGCTCGTCGAGCTTCAGTCGGCGATGACAGCCGTCGCCGATGCCACCGGCCCGACGCGGGACATCGCGCTCGCGGGTGCTTCGGGCAGCGTCGAGAATGTCAGTGTACAGGCGCAGGAGCTGGCGGCCTCCTTCAATATTGAGGGGGATGCGACGGTCGTGGGCGCGGCGGTTCAGCGGCTGCTCGAGGCACCGGTCGTTTCGGCACGCGGGCTTGTCAGAGCCATGCCGACTGCGTCCGTAAACGCTTCGGGGGCGAGCTTCTGTGCGCCCTTCCAGGCGCTGCAGCGGAAGTACCCCTTCGATGAACGCGCCACGCAGGAGGCGTCGATGGAAGAGGTTGCTGCTGCGCTGCAGCCGGGCGCGAGCGCTCTCTGGAGCTTCTACGATGAGACGCTTCGGGACCTTCTCGTGCCGCAGGGTAGCCGCTACGCGGCGAGAGTCGGGGCGTCCCCTCAGCCGACGGCGGAGTTCACCGCATTCTTCAATCGTGCGGCGGCTGTGTCTCGCGCCCTCTTCCCGGATGGCGCCGCTGCGCCGACCCTCCGTTTCGCGCTGACCATCCAGACGTCGGAGGCCCTTCCGGAGGTGCGCGTCTCGATGGATGGCCAGACGCAGACCTACACCCGGACGAATGTGGCCGCGCGGACTTTCACCTGGGAGGGCGTGCGCGCGCGGACCTTCCGCGTCACCGCGGTTCGCGACAGGATCGAGACGACGCTGCTGGAGGGGAACGAGGGACCATGGACGCTCTTCCGCGTGCTGCGCCTGGCGGAGTGGGAGCCGGCGGGAGCGGACCGCTACTTCCTTCGCTGGAACCTGCCGGTCGAGCCGAATACGCTCACGGCGACAATTACCTTCCCGACCGGAACGGCGATCCTCGCGCCGGGCGAGCTGAGGCTCGGCTGCACATCGCAGGTGGTACGATGAGGATGACGGAATCCCTTTGCTTCGCGATGCACCGATGAATCTCCGCAGCTGCAGAATCGGGATCGTTCCGCTGGTGGCGGCGCTCGTCACAGCGTGTGGTGGCGGGGGTGGCGGAGGAAGTCTTCCATCGGCGGCGATGGGCCCGCCACCCGCTGCCCCTGTCGCACCTGCGGCGCTCCTCTACTACGACAATGGCGGTGGAATCCAGGACTCTCTGCGTGTCGTCGTTCGGGAGGCGGGGGAGTTCCAGAGCTTCTGGCGCCGCGCCACATCTACGCAGCCGTCGCCGCCCCCGCTCCCCGACGTCGATTTTGATCGCTCCATGGTGCTCATCGTTTCAGCCGGACGGATGACGCCGGATGACATGCTGCGCGTCGATAGCGTCGGTGTGCATCAGGAGGCCCGCGCGGATGGCGGAAGCGAGCGCGTGATGCAGGCGATCGTCCGGACGATTCGCGGGTGCGGCGGCTTCAACAGCGATGCCTACCCCGTCGCGATCGTGCGCGTGGAACGCTTCGATGGGCCGGTCCGGTTCACGGAGCGCCGCGAACGCGGTGAAGGATGCGCGGGGGCAACGCTGGAAGCGCCTGGCGCACAGCGCTTCGCTTCAGCGGGAGTTCGCACCCCGGAATGAGCGAGCGAATGGCGGAAGAGTTCGACGATCGGGAACTCCCCCCGACTGTCGCATCGACCCCGGAGCCGGCGGCGGGGTCGGATGCGGACTTCGTCGGGCGAGTGCTGGGCGGGCGCTACCGGATCATCAGCAAGCTCGGCGAAGGGGCGATGGGCGCGGTCTACCTCGGCGAGCACATGAAGATCGGTCGGCGCGATGCGATCAAGGTGCTGCGGCAGGGGCTCGCAACCGACCCGGACACCATTGCGCGCTTCGTTCGCGGAACGCGCAATGTCGCGATGATCCGCCACCCCAACATCTGCACCATCTACGACTACAGCGACCTCGCGGGCGATACGCAGTTCGTGGCGATGGAGTACGTCGCGGGCCGGACGCTGCGCGAACTCCTCGACGATGAGCCCCGGCTCCCGATGGATGTCGCCGTCCACATCGCCTGTCAGGCTGCGGATGCGCTTCAGGCGGCCCACGAGGTCGGCATCGTCCATCGCGACCTGAAGCCGGCGAACATCATGGTCGTGCCGAACCGCGCCGGTTCTTACGATGTGAAGGTGGTCGACTTCGACATCGCGAAGGGTTCGAGCGACGGGGAAGGGGAAGAAGTCACCCGTATGGGCTTCGTCGTCGGCACCCCCGAGTACATGAGTCCGGAACAGCTCATCGGGGACCGCCTCGATGGGCGGAGCGACGTCTACTCGCTGGCGCTCGTGCTCTTCCGGATGCTGACGGGTACGCTACCCTTCGTCGCCGAGGATACGCAGGATCTGATGGTGAAGCGGCTTACCGAGCAGCCGATGAAGCTACTCGAGTTCATGCCGGGGGCGGGCTATCCTCCTGCACTGGAAGCCGCGATACACCGGGCGCTGCAGCGCAAGCCCGCGGATCGTCAGGCGTCTGCGGCGGAGTTCAGACAGGAGGTGGCTGCGGCAGCGGTCGGTGCGGTCGGAGCGCAGAATCTGTCGCATGCTGCTGGCGGAGCGATGCCGGGCGTCTTGAGGGCGACGGAAGCTGCCGCTCGTACCACGGCCACCCCGCTCCAACCGGCTGCAACGACGGCGGCGGGAGCGAGTCCGGTTGCAGCAGAGGCGGCGTCTGCGGCGGCCGGTGACGGGGCTGCTCGCCCCGCCTCCCGGCGCGGATGGCTGTACGGGGGGGCGGCAGGCGTGGTGGGTGCGATCGCGGTCGTGGCGCTGCTCGTGACGCGCGAGCAGGGCGCGCCAGCCGGAGAAGCGCTCACCCAGACGACGGAGGGGTTGGCCGAGGTGGACGGATCGATGTCTGCCCCCGCCGATCCCGCCGCCGCCGGACTCTCCGCCGATGCGACTCCGGCGGTGGGATCGGGCGGAAGTGCGACGCCCCTACCCGCGGCCTCCGGATCCGCAGCCGGATCATCGGGTGGTGGCGTCAGCGGGTCGCCGCCGATCCAGGGGGGGGACGCTGCACCCGCTGCCGGCATCTCGCCGGCCGTCGTCACCCGCCCGCCGCTCAGCGATGACGAGTTCTACACGCTGCTCGACCGCCTCGGCCCGCCCGCACCTTCGCGGGCAGCGCTTCTCGCGGTCCGCGACACGGCCGTCAGCGCCTGGGCGCATCCGGGCGCCACGGCCGAGCAGCGGGCATTCGCCGCATATGTGGCGGCCAACGCGCTGATCCCGCTCGGCGACACCGCCCAGGCGATCGACTGGCTCGAGCGCTCGGTTGAGCTGCGGCCGAACTACGCACCCTACCGGGATCTGCTGCGGGGTCTGATGGAACTCTACGAGGCCCTCTGACATCGGGTCACTCTTCCCACCGCGCGGAGCGGCTCGCCTTGGAAATCAAGCTCGCCATCCTGACCGGAGCCCGTGCCGGCGAGGATCTCACCTTTGCCCAGCCATCGGTCCGGATCGGGCGCCACGCGGAGGTCGACCTCCGCTTCGACCCGGCGAACGACCTCTCGGTTTCCACGCACCACGCCGTCCTTTTTTTCCAGAACGGAAGCTGGTTCGTCCGGGATCTTGGCAGTCGCAACGGAACCCTCGTCAACGACCACCCCGTTTCCGATGCTTTCCGGCTGCAGGACGGGGACCGGATCACCTTCGGCAGCGGCGGCCCGACCGCCCGTGTAGGAATCGAAGGGAACGCCGCGGCGACATCGGTGACAGCCGCGGTTCACAATGGGCCCTCCACCCTCGACCGCGTGCGGATCGAGCTGGGCCGGCGGACCCGGCGATACCGCGCGACCCTTCTCGCGCTCGGTAC
>CAYRLB010000089.1:0-1157 GCA_964424945.1 uncultured Gemmatimonas sp. | reverse complement strand
ACGGCTTGCGTCGCGAGCTGAGAGCGGCGAGCGACGGATTGCGGGATCGACAGGCGGCCGCCGGGCTCGATTTTTCCGCGATCCAGCAGAGAAATCGGCACGCGGTCGCGCGAATCTACGTGGAGACGGGGGATGGGGAGGTCGTCACCGCCACTGCCTTCGCGATCCGGCCCGATGCGACGCTCGTCACCAGCAGGCACGTCCTCAACGATGCGGATGGTCAGGTCCGCCCGCGCCGCATCGCGATTCAGTTCGCCGATTCCGAACAGATCTGGCCCGCCCGTCTCCTGGCGCTGTCCGAGGCGGATCTCGCCATTGTGAAGGTCGACAACATTCTAGGGGAAGTTCCCATCGTCCGGGGCTTGAACCTCAGGGCCGATACCATCCCGACGGGCGCGCCAGTGGCGATGATCGGCTTCCCCGGTGTCTCCTCGGCGGGTGAGGAACAGGGGTCTGGTCCGGCGCGACCTCTTCTCACCGCAGGTGTGATTCGTGTGGCGGCGGGTGCGGAGCTTCAGGTACAGGGGTACGGGTCGGTAGGGGCCAGCGGGAGCCCGATCTTCGATTCGCAGGGCGAGGTCATCGGTGTCGTCTTCGGCGGGCGCGCCGACGCCGATGGCCATCTGGTGTTCGGCGTGCCGGCCCTCTCCGTATCGCGTCTTGTGGGAGGCCTGCCGTGAACCTCCGAACCGTCTTGCCGCACAATCGGAGGCCCGGCACCTCCACCCGCCGAAGCCGTCAACGACCTTCCGCCGCCCCAGGCGATCCCTGACGCCGCAGAATTACCGGGCTCCGATTTCTTACGCCCCGGTGAGCTGCTGGAGTGCCTCCCGCGCCTCCGTCATCTCCGGGAAACGCTCCGCGATCTGCCGGTACAGCTCGATCGCCTGCGCCTGCCGTCCCCCATCCTGAAAGACCTGGGCCCTCGAATAGAGCGTCACCGCTTCTGCCGGAATCGCTCGAGCCCGACGCTCTTCGACCACCGCAGTGGCGAGGGGTGGGAGCGAGACCCCCTCCATGATGCGGCCAGACAGATCCACGAGCATCTGGTAGAGATTGTCCCGCTGATCCCTGACCTCGACCGTTCGCATGATCTCGCCCGTCTCGACGTTCACGATCCGGCCATCCATGCGGAAGTTCCCGCCGATGTCCATGAA
>CAYRLB010000088.1:0-10972 GCA_964424945.1 uncultured Gemmatimonas sp. | reverse complement strand
AACCCCGTCCAGATCTTTCTCTTGATTCTAGCCCGTGCCACCGCGCCTCCGTGCGTCGACTGTCTCCTGTGCTCAACTCCCGCCACGCCCGATCTTTCGGGAGCGCCCGCGAATGCAAAGTGGAGATTGTGGGATCATCCCGGAAGAGCGGATCCCTGACTCGATCAGGGGAGTCGAAGCGTGCGGCTCCTTCCGAGCTTCAGGCACCGCACGCGATGCACGTCATCTTGCGAGTAGTGTGCCTCGGCCGGTTGACGAGGAGTATGCATCGACCGGTTGAGCGGCGGCCTTCGAACGCGTATTCTTGTCCGCTTTCCAGGAAGAGAGGGGTCCAGGGGGCGCAGGTCCTCCTTATCCGTCCATACCTGCGACCTGTCCCGTCTGTTGGAATATCTGGAAGGAGTCGGCCAATCAACGCAAGCGCTGAACCCAGTGTGGAACCTTCGCGGGAGCGTGTGAGCCCGTGAGTACCACTGTTCTCGGATACGCTCTGCTTGCGGCGATCGCCAATCTGATCGGCGGTCTGCTGATCACCACGGCGTCGCCGCGGGGGATCCGCGCACAGCGCGCGCTGGTCGGCTTCGGCGCGGGGTTCATGCTCGCGGTCGGCCTCCTCGCGATGATGCCGCACGCACTCGAGGATGGCGCGGAAGGCGCCTTCTGGGTTCTGGCCGGTTATACGCTCGTCCACATCACGCAGCACGTCCTTACGCCGCACTTTCATTTCGGGGAGGAAACGCACGAAGAGGCGATGCTCGACCGATGGGTGGGAACGGCAGCGCTTCTCGGCCTGCTCCTCCACACCTTCTTCGACGGGGTGGCGATCACCAGCGCCTTCGATGTCGGGACGAGCCTCGGCATCGTGGTGTTCATGGCGGTGTTCATCCACAAGGTCCCCGAAGGGGTCACGGCAGCGTCGATCATGCTGGTGAGCGGCAACTCCAAGAGTCGCGCGCTGCTCGGAGCCAGCCTTCTGGGGTTGTCGACGGTTGCAGGTGTCCTCCTGACCGCCCTCGTCGAGCCTCTCGCCCGCTACGGTCTGGCGATAAGCGCGGGGGTGACATTGTATGTAGCGGCGTCGAATCTCATTCCTGAGGTACAGAAGGAGCGGGATGCGATCTCCGGGGCCTCGGTGATTTTCGGGATGCTCGTCTATATCGTCGCCCGCCTGCTCCTTCCAGGCGTCCACACATAGGGCTGCATGAGCGACGACTCTCTCTCCCTTTTCGGCGGATCCGAGCCGAAGGCCGAAAAGCCTTCAGGCGGGAAGGGTGGTGCCGACCGGCCGACCCATGCCCCGATCCAGGGCGATGCGCCTCTCGCCGAACGGATGCGGCCGCAGGGGCTGGACGACGTCGTCGGTCAGGAGGCGCTGCTCGGTCCCCAGGGCATCGTGCGGCGGCTTCAGGGTGCCGGCCGCATACCGAGCCTCATCCTTCATGGGCCGCCGGGCAGTGGCAAGACGACGATCGGGCGGCTGATCGCTTCATCGACGGCGTCGACCTTCGTCCCCTTCAGCGCCGTAAGCGAAGGGGTGCCGCGGCTCCGTGAGATCGTGAAGATCGCGGAGGAGCGTCAGCGCGCCGGAAGGCGCACGCTGCTCTTTGTGGACGAGATACACCGGCTGAACAAGGGACAGCAGGACTTCCTTCTGCCCTTCGTCGAGTCCGGCCTGCTGACGCTCGTCGGCGCGACGACCGAGCATCCTGCCTTCGAGGTCAACGCAGCGCTTCTCTCGCGGACCCGGGTTCTCGTGCTCGAGCCACTGGACGATGACGCGCTCGGCTTGCTCCTCGAACGTGCGCTGAAGGACAGGGACCGCGGGCTTGGCGATCTCGGCCAGACGCTCGCGGAGGAAGCCCGGACGGCGATCGTGGAAGGCTCGTCGGGCGATGCGCGTCAGGCGCTGAACGCGCTCGAGATGGCGAGCGAACTCACGCCGCGCGGAGGCATAATAACGGTCGAAAGCGCCCACGCTGCGCTTCAACAGCCCGTCGCAAGGTACGACACCACGACGGCCTTCCAGATGCTCTCCGCCTTCCATAAATCGCTTCGGTCGAGCCAGGGCGACGCCGCGCTCTACTGGGCGATGCGGATGGTCGGAGGGGGAGAGGATCCGCTCGTTCTCTTCCGGCGGATGGTGGCCGCTGCGTACGAAGATGTCGGTCTGGCGGATCCGCAGGCGGCCATCGTCGCGACCTCGGCGATGCAGGCATTCGAGCGGATGGGGTCGCCCGAAGGGCTGCTGGCTCTGGCCAACGCCATCCTGTATGTGGCGAACGCGCCGAAGTCGAACCGCGCCTACATGGCGCTCGCACGTGCGCGGGAAGCGGCCCAGCAGAGTGCCGACGCTCCGGTGCCCCTGCACCTTCGCAACGCCTCGACCTCCCTGATGAAGGAGTGGGGATTCGGCGCCGACTACAAATACGCCCACAACTACGAAGATGCGTTCGTCGAGATGTCGTGTCTGCCGGACGCCCTGGCCGACGCGCGCTTCTACGAGCCGAGCGATCGGGGCGAAGAGAGCCGGATTCGCGACCGGATGAAGGAGCGGGGACAGGCCGAATGACGTCCTCCCGCGGCCAGGCGACATCCGCTTTCCGACATCTGATCGGCCTCGACAGGCAGCGGCTGCTCTGCCTGGTGCGCTTCCCGACCGTCGCTTCGGCGGCATCGGTGCTGGTGCCCGTTGCCGTCGTCCTGAGCGCGCTGTGGACACTCGGGATGATGCGCGCGCCGACCGCAGCCGGCCCCGAGGGTGCCCTTACCCTCGGCCTCCTCGTCGCCGGAAGCACCGCCTTCGTCTCGCACGGCCTCCTCTTCGGCGGCGACGACCTCCGATTCCTCGGACGGCTCGGGGTTCCCGGCCGGGATCTCTATCTGGAGCGGGGCTGTCGGCTGCTCGCCGCGGCGCTGGTCATCGCCTTCGCGCTGTCGATACCGTCGCTGGTAGGTGGGAGCGGGGGTGGCCGCACGCTGGCCATTGCGCTGGCTTCCGCCCTTACCACGACCGCCGTCGCGGTGATGATCTACGGATGGTCGGCACGCGCCATCACGAACCCCGGGATCAGCCGTATACTCGGCGCGGGGATGGGGTTCGACATGGAGCTGGCTAAGGCCGCGCCGCTCGTGTACGCACCCGTCCCTCCCTTCGTGCTGGGGGCTGTTGCGGGTGTGGGCGCCGGCGCTCCCGGGGGGTACCCATGGGCGATCACTGCAGCTTCAGCGCTTCTCGTGGCGCCGGCGCTCAGGCTCGGTGCACGCCTTTTCGACGCCGTATCGCCCCGCTTCCTGCCCGCCGCTGCCGAGATGTCGTACGCACCGCCGCCGCGGAATGGCGGGGAGACGTTCCGTGTCGGGCGGGGGCTGTCGGGGCTGCTGCCAGCAAGGTCGGCAGCTGTCTGGGTCCGTGACGCGGCTGTGGCGGGTCGCCGCTTTACCTGGGCTGCGCGCGTCACCTGGCCGGTCGTCGGCGTCTCGTTCGTGGCGCTCGCCCGTTGGGGCGATTCGCAGGTAGCCCGCATCTGGGTCCTTACCGTGGTCGGCCTGGCGCTCCTGGTGCAGGCCGCCGCCGTCATCGGGCTCGGCCGCATCGAGAGCAGTGGCCGACGATGGATCGATCGATCGCTCGGCGCGACGACGTTCGACCGGTTCGTCGGCCGCTGGTCGTGGGCGTGGGGCCTCTCTCTCTGGCTCCTCATCCCCATCGGTCTCGCCTGGGGGTGGTGGGCGGATGGCGGGCCCCTCTGGCTCTGGCCCCTCGCCGGCGCCTTCACTGCTCTGGCGGCCACATCCGCCTCTCTGCTGACCGCCGCCCGACGATGAGTTCAACGGATCTTCTCGATATCGCCTCCGTGGCGAAGGCGTATCGTCGCCGACCGGTCCTCACCGGCGTGACACTTCGTGTAGGGACGGGCGAAGCCGTCGCCGTCATCGGCCCCAATGGAGCGGGGAAGTCGACGCTCCTCGGTTGTCTGACCGGAGACCGGGTGCCGGATTCGGGGCGCATCGCGATCTGCGGTCACGATCCGTTCGTTGCCCCCCGAGATGTGGCGGCGTGCCTCGGGTATGTCCCTGAACACCCCTTTCTCTATGGCGAGCTGACGGTAGGCGAAACCCTGCGATTCGCTGCCGAAGTCCGTGCGCTCCCCCGGGAGGAGAGTGTGGCGGAGGCCGAGCGGCTGCTCGCCCTCTTCGGACTGGCCGGAGCCGATGGTGTGCTCTGCCGGGAACTTTCACAGGGCATGGGCCGTAAGGTCGCCATCGTCGCTGCGCTCCTGCACCGGCCCCGTCTCCTTATTCTCGACGAAGTGTTCAACGGATTGGACGCTCCCTCAACCGAGCGACTTCTCGGAGAGCTTGAATCGCGACGCCGCGAAGGGGCTGCTGTGCTGCTGTCGAGCCACGATCTGCCCCTGCTGGCGAGGTGGTGCGGGCGCGGTCTGCTCCTTGCTCCCGAAGCGTGGAATGTGGTAGAGGGCGAGGAGTGGGAGAGGTGGCGACAGGCGCCTTCCCTCGATCCGCCATCCCGGCGCGCAGGAAACATTCAGCCGCGAGACGGCACATGAGTCGGACTATACGCAGGTTCAGCGCTTTGTTGCTCATCGGCCTCCTCACGGCATGTGGGAGCAGGCTTTTCGAGCAGCCCCAGGTCAACCTCCAGTCGGTGCAGCTCGCCGGCCTCGGGCTGCGAGGCGGAACGCTGCTGGTGAACCTTCAGATCACCAACCCGAACAGCTTCGCCCTGAGCGCGAACCAGCTCGAGTATCAGCTGGCGATCGCAAATAGTGGCGCCGGCAACGACACGACGTGGCTCGACCTGGCCAACGGCTTGTACGCGGAACCCTTCTCGGTGGGAGCCGGAGCGACGGAGAGCGTTCAGATCCCGGTCGAGTTCACCTACAGCTCGCTCGGTGGTGCCGCCAGCTCCGTCCTTCGGGCCGGTACTTTCAACTACCGTGCTACGGGGACGGTGGCCGTCCGGACGCCGCTCGGAACCCGGGATGTCCCCTTCCGCAGGGGAGGCATGGTCAGCCTGCTCGGAGGAAACTGAGCGTCTCCGTCCCTTGGTCCGCGCCGGTCGGCTCCTGCCGGCGCCCTGCAATCCGGCCATCTCCCGAACCGCTCCGAATCACCGGCCCCGGATCTTTCCTCCGCATCGACGGCCTGAACGAAACGCACCACCATCCTGATGATCGAACTGGAATCACCTGTTGAACGGGCGATCCTCGTAGGCGCTCCGCTGAAACGAACCCCTTCCGATGTCGCGACGGAGCACATCGAGGAACTCGGCCGGCTGGCGAACACGGCGGGCGTCGATATTGTCGGGTCCCTGATCCAGCGGATCGATTCGCCGCACCCTCGCCACTATCTCGGCGAGGGGAAGGTCGAGGAGCTTCGGCAGATGGCCGAGGAGCACGATGCGACGCTCATCGTCTTCGACGAGGAGCTTTCCCCCGCGCAGGGAAAGAATCTCGAAGAGCTGCTCGGCCGCCGCATTATCGATCGGGCCGAGCTCATTCTGGACATCTTCGCGACCCGCGCCCGAACGGCTGAAGCACGGATGCAGGTGGAGCTGGCGCAGCTCCAGTACATGCTCCCGCGGCTGACGCGCATGTGGGCGCACCTCTCCCGCGTGCGGGGTGGCGCGGTCGGCATGCGGGGGCCGGGTGAAACGCAGCTCGAAACCGACCGCCGCATGATCCGTCACAAGATCACCCGGCTGCAGGGTGACCTCGAGCGTGTTTCCCGCCAGCGGGCAACGCAGCGCAAGAGTCGCCAGGATCAGTTCACAGTATCTCTCGTCGGCTACACGAACGCGGGGAAGTCGTCCCTGCTACGGACGCTCTCCGATTCCGACGTCTTTGTGGAGGATCGGCTCTTCGCGACCCTCGACGCCACGACGCGCGAGGTCGATCTGGAAGAGGGGTACCACGCGCTCATCACCGATACCGTCGGCTTCATCCGCAAGCTCCCGCACCACCTCGTCGCCTCCTTCAGGGCGACGCTCGAAGAGGCAGAGAGCGCGGACCTTCTGCTTCATGTCATCGATGCCTCGCATCCCGGCTGGGAGGAGCAGAAACAGGTCGTGGAGGAGGTCCTCGCCGATCTGAATCTCGATGAGAGGCCGGTCGTTCTCGTCTTCAACAAGGTCGACCGGCTCACCCACGACGAGGAGGACCAGATCCGGAGTGCCGCCGAATCGGACTATGCCGAGCCGGCCATCTTTGTATCGACCGTCGAGGCCGGGGGGGTGGACGCGGTCCGCGAGCTGTTGCGCGAGCGGATCCGGCAGAAGAGCCCCGAGATTCGGATCACGCTGCCCGCCGGGAGTGGCGGGTTGCTGGCGGAGATCTACCGGGAGGGGGAAGTCCTCGAACTGACGGACGACGAAGGGCGCGTCGTGGTACGTGCACGGGTGCCCGCGGCGACTCTGGGCAGGCTGCGGAACCATCCCGAGGTGAGCCTGACCGAAGCGGGATGACCGAGGATCGCCGGCTCGGCCACCTCTGGATCGTCGGGACGGGGAGGTTGGGGCCGGCCCTCGGCGCGGAGCTCGTGCGGGCGGGTGGCGTGACCGCCCTGACCTTCGCGGGTCGATCTTCCGCAGCGCCGACGTTCGGGGATCCGGCGCTCGCGGCAGCCCATTACTTCCCCCTTGATCAGCTTCCGAGGGCCGCGCCGCCAGATGCGATTCTGCTCGCGGTGCCGGATGATGCCATCCGTGGCGTCGCCGATATGCTGGCGCGACTTCATCTTCCTCCCGCGATCGGCCTGCATACGAGCGGGGCGCTGGGCGCTGACGTGCTCGCCACCCTGCGTGCGGCGGGCTGGCGCACGGGGTCGATTCATCCACTCGTGGCGATCCCCGACGCGCATGGCAGCGCAGGGAAGCTGCGCGGGGCGTGGTTCGGAATCGAGGGAGATGAGGGAGCGTCTGCGCTCGCCCGACATCTCGTATCGCTCCTCGAGGGCCGGGTGCTGACGATCGGGCGGGACGGGAAAGCCCTCTATCACGCGGCGGCCGTGATGGCGTCGAATTATGTTGTCGCTCTTCTCGATGTCGCGGTCGGGATGCTGGAGCGATCCGGCGTCGGCCGTTTGGAGGGCGCGCAGGCGCTCGGCCGACTGGCCGCGGGCGCCGCCAGCGATGTCTCGCGATCGGGCGCCCTCCAGGCACTGACCGGCCCGCTCGCGAGAGGTGATCTGGGCACCCTTGAGCTGCATCTCGGTCAGTTGTCGGAGGAGGAGGCAAAGCTATATTCGGTGCTCGGACGCGAGGCGCTGCGGATCGCGGTCGATCGCGGGTTGCCGGCGGAGGCGGTCGCCGGTATCGAGGACATTCTTCGGGAGGCAGAGGGGTGAGGCTTTACGTCAACATCGATCATGTGGCGACGGTCCGGCAGGCGCGTCGCACGGACGAGCCCGATCCGGTGCGCGCCGCCGTCCTGGCCGAGCTCGGCGGGGCGGATGGGATCACCATCCACCTCCGGGAAGATCGCCGACACATCCAGGATCGCGACGTTCCTCTGCTGATGGAGACCGTCCGCAGCACGATCAATCTCGAAATCGCCGCAACGGAGGAGATGATCTCGCTCGCGGAAACCCTCCGTCCCGCGCAGGTCACGCTCGTCCCCGAGCGCCGCGAGGAAGTCACAACTGAAGGCGGCCTCTCGCTGGAGGCCGCAGGTGAGCCGCTGGTCGTCGCGATTCGACGGCTTCGCGAGGCAGGGATCCGCACATCGCTCTTTGTCGATCCGGACACGGACACGATGCGCGCCTGCGCCGATCTCGGTACGGATGCGGTGGAGCTGCACACCGGCGAGTATGCGAACACCCGGGGTACGGAACGCGATGGGCAGCTCGCGAGACTCGCTGAAGCCGCTTCACTCGGCGCCTCGCTGGGAATGGGGGTGCACGCGGGCCATGGGCTCACCTATCTCAACACTGCACCGGTCGTCGCCATTCAGGAAATCGAAGAGGTCAACATCGGGCATTCCATCGTGTCGCATGCGATCTTCGTCGGTCTCGAGCGAGCCGTTCGCGAGATGAAGGAGCTCATCCGCTCGGTACGGGGGATAAGCTGATGTCGGATCGTCTGAACGAGTTTTTCGCGCGGGAAGCCGCCGATTATCTTGCCGAGCTCAACATTCTTCTCAGGGCTCCGGGCACGCTGAAGCCCGATGACTTCGTGCGGCTGGCGACGGGAATCCGGGGCAGCGTCCAGATGGCCGAAGCGGATCGTGTCGTCGTGCTCGCGGAAGCGCTCGAGGGTGCCGCCCGTTCGGTGGCCCGGCGGGATATCGACTGGACGAACGACATCCGGGAGCTGACGCTACGCACCGTCGGCGACCTGCAGGAGCTTGTTTCTGCCCTCCTTCGGTGGGGTGGCCGCGAAGATGATCGCCTGCGCGCTGCTCTCAGCAGATGGGAGGGTGCGGGAGTCGTGCGGGCCGGACAGCGTCCGGAGGAAGGCGACGGTGGCCACGGTGGCGACGGTCGGATCATCCCGATCAGCGAGCTTTTCTACGACGACGCGGGCCCGCACATCCTCGGCGAAGATGACGGGAGTGCTTTGGCAGCGGCAGCCGGAGTTGCGGCGGGCGACGGACCTGCGGCCGATGCGGAGCAGGGGCAGGCCAACCCGGCCATCGGCTCTCCGTCCGCTTCCTCTCCGTCCGTTCAGTCTCCGGCCGTTCCGCGCTCCGCCGACCTCCTCAGGGCGCCCGCGGCAGCGGAGATTGCGCCTGAAATCGTTCCCATCGAGGAGCTTCTCTTCTCCGGCACGGCAGCTTTTCGCGAGGCGCTGAGCCTGAGGCCCCGCATCGAGGAGGCGGCGCGCAGCGATTCTTCGGAGTCGCTCGACGCGCTGCTCGCCGAGCTGTTCGACCTCGTCGAGCTTGGGATCGGGGCCGAACCCCCCAATGAAGGGTAACGCGAAGACCGCGGTCGGGGTTCTTCTCAGTCTCGTCCTGCTCTGGTGGGTTCTCCGGGATGTCTCGCTGGACGAGGTTCTTCTGCGGATCCGTGCGGCCGATGGGCGTCTTCTCGCCCTCTCGATCGGGATCGCGCTGGCGGCCTTCTGGATCCGCGCGATCCGGTGGGGCGTTCTCCTTCGGCCGGTGGTCGGGTCGACCCCACTCCAGGCTCGCGTCGGCGCGACCTTCATCGGCTTCACCTTCAACAACCTGCTCCCTGCCCGGATCGGCGAGGTGGCGCGTGCCTACTCCCTGTCGCGTGCCGCGGGCGTTCCGATCGCGGCATCGTTCGCGACGCTGGTGGTCGAAAGGCTGCTCGACGGCCTGATCCTGCTAGGGCTGCTCTTCGCCGCGATGGCGACGGCGGGCTTCCCGGCAATTTCCGACGATTGGGTCCGTTCGGGTGCGGTGGTCATCGCCATTGTGATGGGGGGGGCGATGGTTGCGTTGGGCGTCGCCGTTGCGAATCCGGCCCGCGCCGGACGCGTTGCACGAAGGATAATGCGGCCATTTCCGGAGCGGGTGGCCCTCGGCACGCTGGCGATCCTCGCGTCGTTCGGGCGTGGGCTGAAGATTCTGCGCACTCCGCAGCTCTTCGTTCTTTCGGTCGGGCTGACACTTTTCCAATGGAGTTTCGCAGCACTTTCCTATCTTGCGGCCTTCCGGGCGTTCAGCATCGAGCAGGTCCCGTATCCGGGTGCGGTGTTTCTGCAGTCGTTCGTATCTTTCGCTGTCGCGCCGCCGTCCGCGCCCGGCTTCTTCGGCCCCTTCGAGTTCGCCTCAACGCTCGGGTTGAGCTTCTGGGGCGTGCCGAGTGAGCAGGCGGTATCCTTCGCGATCGGCTATCACATCGCCGGCTTCATTCCCGTGAATCTTCTCGGCGCCTACTACATCTGGAGGCTCGGACTGTCCTGGTCGGGGCTGCGGGGTTCTTCTGCAGCTCAGGAGGCCGCAACCGGAAGCCCGGAAGATGAACGACCGATGGGGTCCCGGTGAACGAATCACTGCAGCTGCTCGCTCCCGCCAAGGTCAATCTCTGGCTGCGGGTACTCGCCCGGGAGGCCAGCGGTTACCATTCGCTGGAGACGGCTTTCGCCGCCGTCAGCCTCGCGGACCGTCTGGAGTTCGTTCGGAGGGAGAAGCCCGGCGTGGAGCTGGTGGTTTCCGGCGATGAGGATACCGGCCCGATCGGGAGCAACCTCGTCTACCGCGCTGCCACAGCCTTTCTGGCGCGGATGGGTGGCGCCGCGGGGGTGAGGATCAATCTCGAGAAGGTCATTCCTGCTGCAGGTGGACTGGGTGGCGGGAGCTCGGATGCTGCGGCCACCCTGCGCGGCCTGAGCGCCCTCTTCAGTGACCCGATTCCGAAGGAGGATCTCCTGCGGATCGCCGCCGGACTCGGCAGTGACGTCCCCTTCTTTCTCGCGCCCTCCCCCCTCGCACTCGGGTGGAGCCGCGGAGAACGTCTTCTTTCGCTGCCCCCGCTTCCGGTGAGGCCCGTGCTGATCGCCCATCCCGGGGTCGCGGTACCGACCAGCGAAGCATTCCGTCGGCTGGCCGAGATGCGGGGGGAGGGGAGCGGGGCAGGGCCGCAAGCCCTCGATCTCTCGGCACTCCGGAGCTGGGCATCGATCGCGGACCTTGCGACGAACGACTTCGAGATCCCTGCCTTCGAGCAGATCCCCCGGCTCGCCGCTGCGAAGGAACGGCTACTGGCCGCCGGGGCCGAAGTCGCACTCCTCGCGGGCAGTGGCGCGTCGGTATTCGGGATCTTCGCAGACGCTTCGGGAATGGAAGGGGTCGTGGCCGAGCTGGAGCGTGAGGGCTGGCGTTGCTGGCGCGCCCGCACGCTGGAACATTGGCCGCAGCCCACGGCGCGGCATTGATTTCACTCGTCCGATCCGGTAATCTTCGGATCTTCCGCCGCTGATCGTCTCCCGTCGTTACAGCGGTCGATCCCCCCTAGTGTAAGGGCAACACAGCGGTCTTTGGAA
>CAYRLB010000087.1:4494-10982 GCA_964424945.1 uncultured Gemmatimonas sp. | reverse complement strand
CAACCTATCTTGCCGCCGAGCCCGGACGGCTCCGCTTTCAAGTCCGCTGGGCAGCACGCCCCCACAGTAGACAGGGTCGCGACAGCCTGTCGCGCCCTGCAGTTGCGCCGCATCTTCCGCCAGTTCCTTTCCGACACCCTGCACCTGGATCCGTATGGGATGGCTGTCCGACCCCTCGATATGGATCGCGTTCCTGACCCTCACCGCGCTCGAGATCGTTCTGGGCATCGACAACATCGTTTTCATATCGATTCTGTCGGGCAAGCTGCCGCAGGAACAGCAGGCCAGAGCACGGAATATCGGACTCGCCCTGGCGATGATCACCCGGGTGCTGCTTCTTCTGACGCTCGCCTGGATCATCGGGCTCACCGCCCCCCTCTTCGAAGTGTTCGGACAGGGAATTTCAGGGCGCGACCTGATCCTCATCATCGGCGGCCTCTTCCTCGTCGGGAAGAGCACGAGCGAGATCCATCACAAGCTCGAGGGGGTCGACCGGACGGAGGTCAAAGGGCAGGTATCCTTCCGCAGCGTCATTATTCAGATTCTGCTCCTGGACATCGTCTTCTCCCTCGATTCGGTGATCACGGCGGTCGGGATGGTTGATGAGGTCCCCGTGATGATCGCGGCGGTAGTCGTGGCGGTCGGGGTGATGCTCCTGTCGGCGGGATCCATCAGCGCCTTCGTGGAGCGGCATCCGACCGTGAAGATGCTCGCCCTGAGCTTCCTGCTCCTGATCGGCGTGACGCTCATAGCGGAAGGCTTCGAGCAGCATATCTCGAAGGGGTACATCTATTTCGCGATGGGCTTCAGTGTGCTTGTGGAGATGCTGAACCTGCGGCTGCGCAAAGCGCCGGATGGGCCGGTACAGCTGAAGGAATCGGTCGGCAGGACAGTTGTCGCTGCTCGCGCCGCGGCAGGAGGCCAGTAGTGGTCCATCCAGGAGCGGGGTTGGCGCCATTCGCGGTCCGTGGAGCGATATCCCGCTCCCCTTCAATCCGCCAGGTGAGAGGGATACCAGCCGATGAAGACATCTGAGCGGCGGGCCAGCCTGTCGCTGGCCTACAAACTTCCCCTTCTCATCATCGGGCTGCTCGTCGCGACGCTGAGCGCGGCGATTTTCCTCGGCTACTCCGAGGTCGAGCGGGCTGCGGTCGAAAATGTGAGGAGCCGGATCGCTCTCATTGCAAACGATCTCGCCGGTCTCCTGGGGCCGACGATACCCGCCCGGATGGCGACGATGCGCGCCGTCGGCAATGACCCGGCGATCCGGACCTATCTGGAGACCCGGGCGCCGGAGGATCGGGAAGCGGTCCAGGGGGCGCTGGGGCGGCTTCGATCGGGAGCGGAGCCTGGCGCACGCATCCTTCTGCTCGACGAAAGCCGCGTTCCTCTTCTGGAGCTGGGAAGAAGCTCACTCGACGGGCCTCCCCTGCCGCTCGACCGGATGCCGGCGGTTGGCTTCGGGGAGTTCTTCGCCGTCGGCGACAGCGCCTTCTTCTGGATCAGTCTTCCCATCGATGAAGATGGGGTGGCGCTCGGCCACCTCGCCGAACTCCGGCTCATCGGCGGGAGCGCCATGGCCGAGAATCCCTTCACCTCGCTATTCGGTGCCGATGTCGAGCTGCTCTTCGGGAACAGCTCGGCGGATGGCCCCTGGATCTCTCTCTCGGAGGGCCTTTCCGATCCTCCGGACGTCGCGCCCTTCCAGGGTGCATTGCAATTCGAAGCGGGAGATCGCGGGACGGTCTTCGCCCACTCGCAGGTGGTCGACGGAAGCCCCTGGAGCATCATCGTCCTGGCGCCGCGCTCGGTGATCCAGGACAGGCCGAACGCCTTCCTCCGACATTCGCTGCTGGCTGGTGGCACGCTCTGTCTCATCGGCGCCATCGCCGCATGGATCCTGAGCCGCCGCATCACCCGCCCGATCCGGTCACTTCGGCTGGCCTCTGAAGCGATCGCTGAAGGCGACTACGGGCGCCGCATCGAGCTGCCGGGCAACGACGAACTCAGCGTGCTCGCCGCGGCCTACAACCACATGGCCACGCGCGTTCAGACCTCCCACGCCGAGCTGACGCGACAGTACGAGACGGCGCAGTCTCTTGCCGAGGAACTGGAACGGGCAAGTCGTGCAAAATCCGAGTTTCTCGCCACGATGTCGCACGAGATCCGCACGCCGATCAACGCCATCATCGGCTATACCGATCTGCTGCTCCTCGGCATCGATGGCCCCATCAACCAGGCGCAGAGTAATCAGCTCGAGCGGGTTCGTGTGAGCGGCCGGCACCTGGTCAATCTCGTCGATCAGGTGCTGGACATGGCGCGAATCGAGTCGGGCCGACTTCGCATGGACTTCGCGCAGTCTCTCGCCGCCAGCTCGGTGGCGACAGCGCTTACGGTTCTGCGTCCGCAGGCCGACGAGAAGGACCTCGTCATCACCGACAACTGCGAAGAAGCGGGCGAGCTCTTCTACCACGGCGACCCGCAGCGGGTCGATCAGATCCTGGTGAACCTGCTCTCGAACGCCATCAAGTTCACCGACCGCGGGGGGCAGATCCGCATCACATGTGACAGCGTCGCGACGGAAGGCGCTGATTCCAGAACGAGTATCTGGACGCGCGTGACGGTATCCGACAACGGGGTGGGGATCCCTGAGGAGCAGCGCGAAGATATCTTCGAAGCATTCGTGCAGGGAGACCGCGGCTACACCCGGAAGCATGGCGGCGCCGGTCTCGGCCTGGCGATCAGTCTTCGACTCGCCCGATCGATGGGCGGAGATATCACCGTTACCAGCGAAGTCGGAAAAGGCTCGAGCTTCACCCTCTGGCTCCCCGGCTCCAGAATTCAGGATCCCGAGGAGACTACATACAGCATCGATGTCGGTGCACTGGATGGACAAGACACCATTGAACAACCTGCTGACCTGCTCAATATCTCGAAGTGATGGCTGCCGTAAAGTGCTGAACATCAGTCCGGCGGGGGCATGACGACGAAGCCCGCCGAAGCGCTGATCACACCCTACGTAGACTTCCATCGGCCCGAGTGGGCCAGGCTGGGCGAGTCCCTGCCGACCCCGCTGGTCGAGGCCGACCTCATCGAACTTCGCGGCCTGAACGAGGAAGTCTCGCTTGGAGAGGTGAAGGACATCTATGTGCCGCTCGCCCGGCTTCTCAGCTTCCACGTCGAAGCCGCAAGAAGCCTCCACCGGGTGACGGAAACCTTCCTCGGCGGGCTGCCGGCCAAGACGCCCTACGTCATCGGCGTCGCCGGCAGTGTGGCGGCGGGGAAATCGACGACAGCGAGGATCCTGCAGGCGGTTCTCACCCGATGGCCGACCCACCCGCGGGTCGACCTCATCACGACGGATGGCTTCCTCTTTCCGAACCGGGAGCTCGAAGCCCGGGGCCTCATGGATCGGAAGGGCTTTCCCGAAAGTTATGACGTCCGGCGGCTCCTTTCCTTCGTCTCGGAGCTGAAATCAGGAAGGTCTCCGCTGGCCGTTCCCCTCTACTCCCATCTGCGATACGACATCGTGGAGGGAGAGGAGCAGCGTGTGGAAGGGCCGGATATCGTGATCCTCGAAGGGCTCAACGTCCTGCAGACGGGCTCTGCGGCGCCTCTCTTCGTGTCGGACTTCTTCGACTTTTCCATCTACGTCGACGCCTCGGTCGAGGATCTGCGCGGCTGGTATGTCGAGCGCTTCCTGAAGCTTCGAGAGACGGTCTTCCAGGATCCGAAGTCGTACTTCCACCGATTCGCGGCCCTCTCGCATGAGGAGGCAGTCGAAACGGCGACGTCGATCTGGATGAGCATCAATGAGCGAAACCTGCTGGAGAACATCGAGCCGACCCGCGAACGCGCGAGCCTCATTCTGCAGAAGGGACCGGGCCATGCGGTGCACACGGTGAGGCTCCGTCAGCTCTGAGAACGGGCAATCGCTTGCGATGATGTGACCCATGCCGGAGCATCTGGTGTATTCTCAAGCAGCAGAACCTCATCCGAACGAGTGAGTGTTACAGATATGTCCAAGGACCCGAAAGACGCCGTTCGAAAGAACGAAGATGAATGGCGACAGCAGCTTACCCCTGAGCAGTACACGATCGCCCGTCAGAAGGGGACGGAGCGTCCATTCACAGGGAAGTACAACGACAACAAGGCCGATGGCACCTACCGATGTGTCTGCTGCGGCGCGGAGCTGTTCAGCTCGGACACGAAGTACGATTCGGGGAGCGGCTGGCCGAGCTTCTTCCGGCCTGCAAGCGACGATGCCATCGCAACCGAAACCGACCTCTCTCACGGGATGCGTCGGGTCGAGGCACTCTGCAGCCGCTGCGATGCGCATCTTGGCCACATCTTCCCCGATGGCCCGGATCCAACGGGGCTGCGCTACTGCGTGAACTCGGCTTCGCTGGAATTCCAACCGGCGGAGGGGAACAAGTCGGAAGGTCCGGAGAGATAGAATCCGCGAAGGGGCCGGGGTGCGACCCCGGCGGGTGAGGACGGTTCAGTCGACGACCCTGAGAATGTACGCCTTGCGCCTGGGCGCTCCATCGGGGTTGACCGGCTGAGGCTACTCCGCGCCCAGGTATCGGAGGATGGCTTCTACCGAGGCCTTCGCGGCACCCCGAAGCTCGTCCGCCAGCTCCGGCCCGTACAGCCGATCGACGATCGAGTCGGGGCTCGTGCTCGGGTCCACGTCAAGAAGCGCCCGAACCTGCTCGACCCGCGCCAGCCGGTGCTTCCGATATCGGTCGATAGCACCCTCCGGATCGGCCAGGATCGGCCCATGGCCCGGGAAGAGCCGGTCGGGCCGGAGGGCTGAGACCCTGTCAAGCGACCGCAGATAGTTCCCTACATCCCCTTCCGGCGATCCTATAACGGTGGTCTCCCCTTCCCCCAGCAGCAGATCCCCGACGAACAGACCAGTTGGATTCTCCTGGCGTGCCGCGGCCGCCCGGTCACCCGGAGTGGCGCCCGAGCCCCTCGCGCGGCGCTTCGCAAAATCCATCTCAATGTCGTACCCCGGCCCGAAGAAGCGCTCGTCCCCCTCGGCTTTCCAGAAGAAGGCGAGGTGGTCGGGCGTGTGACCGGGGGTCGCGATCGCCGTCACGCGGCCGGCATCGGTATCGATTGAATCGCCATCCGCGAGGCTATTGTGGGCCTCCACCTCGGGAGCACTCTTCCCGTCCGTCCTCTGTCCTCTGAGTCGTGTGACGAGTCCCTCCACACCCCCGGCGTGGTCGGCGTGATGATGCGTGACGACGATATCGACTCTTCTCGCTCCTCGAAGAACGGAGCTTATCGCATCCAGATGCGCCGGATCGTCGGGGCCAGGATCGATGACGAGCGCGGCTTCCCATCCGACGATATACGTTCGGGTCCCGTCCAGCGTCATCAGAGAGGCATTGGACGCCCGAATGATGCGGGGAGTCAGGAGGGTCCGACCGGGATCAGTGAGCGAGTACATCGCCTGTAAGCCGCACCATGAGGTTCGCTGCAGTGGGGAAATGATGTAGGCACCGCGCCGCCAATGCGAAGGGTGCAGTTCGCCGTGTCACCTGCTCGATCACCTTCTGAAGAAGCTGCCCCGGGCCGAAGGCGGCATGGTGCGCCTCAGCATATCGACGGAAGGCGACCTGCGCCGAGTCCCTCGAATCCAGCCCCTGATGGGCGGCTTCGGCGGCGAGCCGCGCCCCTTTCAGCGCCCGAAAGATACCCTGTCCGGTGAAGGGATCGAAGTACCCTGCAGCGTCACCGACGAGAAGCACGCCTTCCGCGGCCACGGAGCGGGTCGGACAATCGAAAGGGCCCGTCGCATATACCCGGTCCAGACGCTCCGCGTTGGCGAGCGTCGGTACCTGAGAGATCAGCCGGTCGAAGCTTGCCTCTACCGAACGCCCCTCCCGCGCGAAGGTGCCATCCAGCACCAGGACGACGTTCGCCACATCGTTCGCGACACGTACGATGCCGACCGTGCCCCAGGGCAGGAAACGCAACTCGCCTTCGTCGCCGATCAAACCCGCACCGCGGACATGTCCGGTGATCGCCAACTTTCGGAGCTTCGGCGGGCGCTGAACCAGATTCGCGCGGCGGCTGACAACGGAGCGGAGACCGTCGCACCCAATCACGAGTCGGGCATGATAGCGCTCACCTCCTCGGGTCTGAACTCCGCCGACCCGGTCTCCATCGCGGACAAGATCCACGACCTGCTGTCCCTCCCGCACCACCACCCCCTCGCCGACCGCCCGCCTGAGCAGCGCCTCGTCGAGCCGTGATCGATCGATAGCGATCCCCGGCCGGCCTTCGGGGAAGTGGCCGGAGAAGGATGGGCCGGAGGCTGGATGGATCGACCAGCCCCGGATCGGGCGACGAGGGAGATCATTGAGGATGGGCAGCAGATCCAACGCTGCGAGTTCCCGGACCGCCCCGGGGTTCATCGATTCACCGCACGGCTTCGCTCTAGGGAAGACGGCGCGTTCGAGAAGCAGTAC
>CAYRLB010000087.1:0-4394 GCA_964424945.1 uncultured Gemmatimonas sp. | reverse complement strand
CGTCCGGCTCAGCAGCTCCGCCCCGGCGATCGCCGCCGTCGACCGGGCCAGGTCGGTCAGTACCACCCCGAACCGCGACACCCGGTTGAGCTCCTGAAGAACCTTCAGCGCCTGCTTGTCCGAGAAGTGATGCAGTGTCGTGGAGCAGGTGGCAATGTCCACGGCGCCGTCGGCGAAGGGCAGGTCGAGCGCATCCGCGCGGCGCACCTCGATCCACGGCTCCGGCCGGGTCGCCTCTTCGGCGAAGGCCAGCGTGTGCGAGTGGATGTCCGTGGCGATGATACGAAGCTCGAACCCCCGTCGCCTCGCCTCCGCAGCGAGCGCGAGCGGAAGATCGCCGCCGCCCGTCGCCACATCGAGAATCGTCACGGGGTCCCACGGCACCCGCCGGATGATGTCCAGGGTGTTCCGCAGCACCGACCTTCGTCCGCCGAGCCATCGATTCACCGCGCGGAGGTCTCGCAGGCTCTTCGCCAGCTCTTCCGGATCCACGTCCGGCTGGTCCATAAGCTCCGGCCGGCGGAATCTGCTCAAGGGACTGCCGCCCCGCGGAGTCGCTCCGCCGCAGCCTCGATATCCTCCTTCGCCTGTGACTCCTCCATCGAGAGGACCTTTCCATCCCGGTAGATCGCCCGCCCCCGCACGATGGTCAGGACTACATCGCTTCCGCGGGCAGAGTGGAAGAGTGTCGTAACCGGATCGAAGGAGGGAATGGTATGGATCCCGGCGAGGCTCACCGCACAGAGATCCGCATCCTTGCCCGGTTCCAGACTCCCGATGCGATCATCGAGCCCCAGCGCACGCGCGCCGTCGAGGGTGCAGAGTCTGAGCAGCTGCGCCGCAGGGAGCAGATCCGGTTCCTTACCCGCTGCACGCTGCAGGAGGGAAGCCACCCGCGCCTCTTCGAGGAGATCGAGGCGGTTGTTGCTTCCCACCGAGTCGGTGCCGATCCCCACCGTCACCCCTCTACTCAGAAGCTCCTGGATAGGCGCGATGCCATGTCCGAGCTTCGCGTTCGCAACAGGACAGTGGGCAACAGCGCAGCCCGATTCCGCAACGAGCTCCATACACGCCTCGTCGAGGCGGACACTATGGATGAGCAACGGGCGGGCATCGAGAACGCCGAGCATCTCCAGCAAACGGATCGGCGAATCTCCCCGCTGCGGCGTCTCGATGCCACGCGCGCGCAGTCCGGGCGCAAAATCCCCGCTCCCGCGGACCACCAGATCATCCTCCGCCGCCGATTCGGCAATATGCACCGCCAGCGGCAGGCTCCCCTCGCGCGCGATCTCCACCGTCGCCCGGTAGAGCGCATCCGACACCGTGTACGGAGCGTGCGGCGAGACGCCGACCTGTACGAGGTCAGTCGCCAGAGGCAGAAGATGGTCGAGATCCGACCGCAGCTGGTCGGCCGCCCTCTGCACGTCACGCGGGTCGGGCCCGAAGGTCTCCTGATAGACGATGCCACGCAGCCCTGCCTCCCGGAGCGCCGTCACCGCCGCCCCCGACGCCTCTGTCGCGGCGATGGTCGTCATACCGGCCCGGGCGGCTTCGATCATCGTCCAGCGGGCGGCGGAGAGGCTATCTTCAGCGAGTAGCAGAGTCCGCTTTGCGCTCACCAGCCTGAGGATCCAATCGCGGAAGGCGAGATCCTCCAGCGCTCCCCGGAACATCGCGAGCTCCGGATGCGCGTGGACATTCACCAGACCAGGCAGCAGGATGGCTTCACCCAGCTCCTCGATTGCCGCGTCCGAAGGCACATCGATCGCTCCCGCAGGCGCCACCGCCGCGATGCGACCGGCGGCGTCCACGAGCAGCTCGCCATTCGGGATCGGCGGCGATGCGACCGGCAGGATCCAGCGGGCTCGATAGAGGGTCGTGCGGAGATCGGCGTGCATATCGTCGACGAACCGGGTTGCTGCTACCACCAGCCTCCTGAGTAGAGGAAACGTGAAGAGGTAAGCCCGTAGCGGGCGCTGCGCATGATCTGAGGGTCGGGGCCCGTCACTCTCCGGCCGATGACCTGCCCGATCCCGATCGAAATAACGATATCCTTCGCACCCGCACCGCCACGGAGCGGAATCCCCACATCTGCGCGGAACGTCTGCCGCGAGCCCGCCGGGAAGGCCGCGCGCAGCCCCACGCCAGCGGTCGCCCGAACGGGGGACTCGATCCCGAAGGGAACGTCTCCCGGCCAGATCTTTCCGGCATCGATGAACGCCACCCCTCCGAGGTCGAACAGATCGGGGAGGGGCCACCCCAGGTAGCGGCGATGTTCAATTGAAGCCACCACCCTGCGCCCGCCCGGGTCGACATGTCGCGGGAAGCCGCGTAGCCCTGCATCCCCTCCGAGCGACAACTGAAAGGGCGAGCTCGCGCTCCACCCTCCGACGGCGGAGAGCGACGCGACCGTCGTATGCGGAGACTCGGGTTCGGACCGAAGATACGCCCATACATCGATCTCCCCCATCACATCTCCCCAATCGGGCCGGTCCGCTGTTTCGTCGCGCCGCCTTCCTTCGATCGCCGCCTGCCCACCGACGGTAAGGGTCGGCCTGAGCTCCGCGGCCATGTTCAGACCAGCTGCGATGGCGACATCCCTGTCATCCGAAAAGTACGGAATCGTGGGGCCGAAGGAGATTTCCGCCTCCACGCCAAGCTGGAGATCCTCTACACTGTTGATGGTCTCGAGCGAGCGGCGCCGCACGAACTCGACCCGCCGTCCACCGAGCAGAAGGAGCGCGCGGGCACTGCGGACGGGTGCCCATTCGGGGACGAACCGCGCCAAGGGAACGTCGGGTCTGTCGACGGAATCGGGATAGATCGGATTGCCGGGATAGCTTATTCGCTCTGCGACGAAGGCGACGCCGACTATGGCATGACGATATCGCTGCCCCCCCCAGCGAAAGGCGCCCCCGACCTCGGTCTCTGTCCGCCGAACCGGAAGCCAGATCCGCTCGAGGTGGCTCCCGGCGTCGGGAACCAGGAGCTCGAAGTAGTCATCCGCGCGGCCGATCTGCTGCCGGAACGCCCACTTCCCCGCTTCCCCGACGAAGGGATAGGCCACCGCCTGGTGGAAGGTGTGACCGACCTCCGTTCGCGCTGCCTTGAGGGCGAGGTCCGTCCGCGTACCCATCACCTGCGGGGAGACGAACTCCGCGCCATAGACGCGCTGATCATTCTCCCGGTCGTAGAAGAGCGCCACATGCCTTCCGGTGCCGAGGATATTGTCCTCGACGAGTGTAATGCCGCTGAGCTCCAGCCCGTCCCTGGAGTCGACTTCGGGCTGTATGCGCGTCGACCACTCGTCCTGCGTATCGACAACCACCCGGACCGAATCGCCTGCACCTCGCACTCCGTAGATATCCGCGCGCGCTATGAAGCCGAAGCTCCGCAGAAGACGCTCGGAATCACGAAGCTGGTCGACGTTGTAGCATTCTCCAACCTTGAAAAGAAGCTCCCTTTCTAGAACCTCCGGCTTTGTTCGGATGTGGAGCGCGTTGGCCAGCCTGAATGCCCAGCTGAACCGGCCTTCCCGATCCGTGAGGTCGAAGACGGATCCGTTCTGGATGACAACCTCGGAAATCCTTCCCGCAGGGCAGGTCGAGGACACCCATGGGAGGAGCTGATCCGCCGGCGGGCTCCCGCTCGGGACCTCCTGCGACAATGCCGGCGCGACCACTACCGTCAGCAGAAGCATCCCCGCGGCGAGACCGTTAATGACATGCATTCGCAAATCAGACCGATAGACGAACGTCCGGCGCCGCGTGAAAGGCGTGCATAACTCCGGTTCCCATGTAAGATTGCTCTGTGTGGCGCACCGATCCGGTGCAAGCTCCGCACCGACTACGGCATTCGTTCCGGGGCGGCGCTATCGCCTCCGGATGCGTCGTCCACGTTGACCCGGATGCGGGGTAGGCTTACGCTACGCCATCTCAGTAATAACGTGCGAAACGGTCACCGCCTGGAGCGGACCCTCCGTTGCCGTGCGAACCTGAAAAGTTGGAACCATCAATGTCGCAATTCCGAGAGGACGCGCTCGAATACCACAGCATGGGCCGCCCGGGGAAGATCGCGGTCATCCCCACGAAGCCGGCGCTGACTCAGCGTGAGCTTTCGCTGGCCTATTCTCCGGGAGTCGCAGTACCCTGCCAGGAGATCCAGCAGAACCCCGAAGCTGTATTCCAGTACACCGCGAAGGGCAACCTCGTAGCGGTCGTTTCCAATGGCACCGCGGTGCTCGGCCTCGGAAACATAGGCCCACTCGCCTCAAAGCCGGTCATGGAGGGCAAGGGCGTTCTCTTCAAGCGGTTCGCGGACATCGACGTGTTCGACCTCGAGATCGACGCGATGGAGGCGGATGATGTGATCCGCTTCTGCGAGATGCTCCAGCC
>CAYRLB010000086.1:0-11147 GCA_964424945.1 uncultured Gemmatimonas sp. | reverse complement strand
CCCTCTCGCAGAAGCTGGGCGTGACGAACGCCGAGGGTAAGGAGTTCATCGACCGGTACTTCGAACGCTTTCCCGGCGTTCGATCCTACCTCGACGAGCAGGTTGCGATCGCGCGGGAGCGGGGGTATGTGGAGACACTCACGGGGCGCCGGCGGTACATTCCTGAGATACAGTCAAGGAACTTCAATATCCGCTCATTCGGTGAGCGCGCTGCCACCAATGCGCCGATCCAGGGTACAGCCGCTGATCTCATCAAGATCGCGATGATCGAGGTGCAGCGGGCACTCGATGCGGAGGGCGTGGGGGCGCGGATGCTGCTCCAGGTCCATGACGAACTGCTTCTGGAGGCGCCGGTTGCCGAACGCGACGCGACGCTTGCACTCGTGCGGTCGCGCATGGAGGGAGCCGCGGAGCTTCGTGTGCCGCTCGTCGTGGAAACCGGGGTCGGAGACAACTGGCTGGAATGCAAATGAGAGATCCTCTTCCTGATCCGGAATCGAAGGAGGCCAGGCCGCCCGAGGTCCCCAACCTCTGGCGCCCCGCCGACGACTCGGGCACCCTGCCGATGGGCCAGGCGGGCAAGCCGGCCTTCGTCCTCGGCATCGTCGGTGACTCCGGCAGCGGCAAAACGACGGTCGCAGACTCGGTGGCGACCCTGCTCGGCCGTGACCGTGTCACCGACGTACACCTCGATGACTACCACCGCTTCACCCGCGAGGAGCGCGCGGCAAAGGAGCTCACCGCCCTGAATCCGGTCGTGCACAACCTGGCTCTGATGCAGGAGCATCTTCGCCTCCTTCGGCAGGGCCGCCCGATCCGCAACCGGAGCTACGTCCACGCGAATGGGACCTTCGGACCGATCCGCCTGATCGAGGCGAACGATATCGTCCTTGTCCGCGGCCTCCTCGGCTTCCCGACGCGCGAACTGCAGAACCTCTACGACCTGGCGGTGTTCCTTCAGCCCGAGCCGGAACTGCTCTTCCGCTGGAAGCTGCGGCGCGACGTGCTCTTCCGGGGCTACAAGGAAGCCGATGTGCTCAAGTCGATCGCGGCCCATCTGCTCGACGCGAAGGAGTATGTTCTTCCGCAGGCCGAACGGGCTCACGTGCTGGTCAATTACGAGCTACCCGACTGGGAAGCGCCGGACAGCTCGGTGCTCACGACCATTCGTCTGCGGCGCGAAGCGGCCGATTTCGGGCGGGAGCCTTCGCTCTTCGGGGGGCTGCCTGTCGACCGTCAGGAGGAGGAGGGCGAGGTCGTCATCAGGATTCCGGCGGGTATCGGCGATGCGGAGGTCGACGCCTGGGCCCGGCAGCGTCTCCCGGATCATTATCAGGCTGGAGAAACGGGGATGTACTTCGATGAGAAGGGCGAGTCGCAGCGCCGCACCACCCTGGCTGTGGTCGAGGTTCTCATTGCCGACCTCGCTTCACGGATGTCGGCGGAGCTGACCCGGGCCGGCTGAAGATCCCCGTCCGTGGGAGGCTCTCGCGGGGATAAACGGGATAAACGCTCTTCTGCGCTCAGCCGAGCGTCCCCATCAGGTCGTCCATCGCCAGAGAGCAGCCCCGGGGCTCCGCGCCGATCAGCCGCCCGGAGAGCTCGAGGCCGTCGTCGGTGACCCGCCCCAGATCCGCCGTCTGGATCGCCATCACCGAGTCGAGGTTGGCCAGGTCGATGTGCCGCAGGATCCCCGATTCGCCCGCCGGGAGGGGCGCCAGCGTCTCGGGATCGACGGCGACCGTCCGAGTCCAGCCGGGGCCCCGATAGCGCCGACCAGCCGCGGGGCCTGCCGCGCCCACGACGCCGTCATAGAGCTGGGAGCTCATCTCGGTCATCCCGTACTCATTCACGATCCACTCGTCCGGCACGCCCAGCGCCTCCTCGATCGACCCGTAAAGCTCGGGTCGCGCCACCTCGCGCATCCGCCCCTTGAACCCCCCGGTGTCCATCACCCGTGAGCCGGGAGGGAGCTGGATCCGCTCCCCCGCCCGCTCGAGCCGGTCGATGAGATGCAGAAACCCCAGCGAGGTGCCGATGACGAGAACCGGCCGGTCATCCTTCGCAGCCGCCGCGCACGCCGAGATGAATTCGGCGATCTGCAGCTCCCCATCGGTAAGAAAGAAGGCGCTCTCCTCCGTTCCGAAGGTCTCCATCACCTGAGAGACCATGAAGGATAGGGAGGAATCGGGCACCTCACCGCGCGCGGCTACGATCGAGAAGACGGGAAGGGGCTTCCCCTCCGGGAGGAGATGCGCGGCGACGCCCGCCAGCAGCGCTGCTTCGTAGATGCCCGTGTCCTGGAAGAAGTGTTCGCCACGCTTCTCGGAGCCTTGCGTCGTGCCGCTGGTTCGGAAGACAGCGGCGGCGGTAGCAGGGTCACTGCAGAAGAGCGGCGCGGCCTTGAAGGCATCGGCGGGCAGGGCAGGGATATCGATCCAGCCGCCCAGGGATCCGGGCCAGATCCCCCGCGCGTTGCAATATCCGCGGTAGATCGGATTGCGGGAGTACTGATGCATGAAGACGAGACGAGCGACCTCGTCGAACTCGGCGTCTTCCATCTCCGCACTGGCGCCCCGCGAGATGACATCGAGAAGCCGCGCGTATACCTCCTCGCGGGAAGGTGCTTCCGAACCCATTTCAGCCATCATACTCTGCCAGCAGCACCCCAAGATCCTCCTGGATCACCCGGGCACCATTCGTGTTCGCTCCGTTGTACAGGAAGGAGAAGGCGATGAGCTCCCCATTCCTCGCCTCCACATACCCGGAAAGCGTTCGCACGCGGCTGATATAGCCAGTCTTCGCGTGCAGGTTTCCGGCTGCGGCAGTCCCCACGTACAGTCGGTTGAGCGTTCCGTCGCGGTCGGCTGCGATGGCCAGCGACTTGTGAAAGAGGTCGCTGTACGGCTGATCGTGCGCATACATCAGCGCCTTCACGAGCGCCCCCGCAGACGTCCGGCTGTAACTCGACAGCCCCGATCCGTCGAACTGATACAGCTCCCCCGCCTGCACGCCTGCCCGGTGCATGAAGTGCAGCGCTGAGATCGGCCCGCCCAGCCGGTAGCTGCCTTCGCCGAGGGCAGCCCGCGCACTCGCCTTCCAGAGGTGTTCCGCGAAGAAGTTGTCCGACTGCTGGTTCAGCAGGGGGATCATCTGCGCGAGCGGTATCGAATAGTGCCGATGCACAAGCGTCGCCGCATCCGGCGTGCGGCCTGTCCGCGTGGGCGCGTCCACCCGGATGCCCGCTTCGGTCAGGGCTTGACGGAGCGCGTCTGCCGTCATGAGCGCCGGGTCAGCCACCCCGACGCCCAGCCGGTTGACGGCGCTCCCGCTCACTGCGCCACTCACCCGGATCGTATCTTCATGCGCGCGCCGGACCGCCAGGACGCGGCCTCCGCCACTCCGCACCGTCGACAGAACCGGCACGACGTTCACGGCCGGCGACGTGCGGATATCGGCCGGGCCTCCGCCGGACCGCGCACGAGCCTCGATCCAGATCATGTTCCGCTGGAAGGGGAGGCCGCTCACCCTCGGCGCGTACTGCGCCGCGCCTCCACCCGTATCGTTCGGCCAGCTCGGCCCGACCAGGACGCTGTCGAAAGCGGTCGGATCCCCGATGACGCCGCCCCGCACCTGCTCGACCCCGAGCGAAGCGAGGCGCGCCGCCATCCTCTCCAGAGGCACCATCGGGTCGGCTACGAACGCGGAATAGCCGATCCGCGGCGGATACCCGAACGCAGGGTCACCGCTCCCCCTCAGGACGACATCCCCCTCCAGCACGCCATTCCTGATCGGGCCCGTGATCAGGAGATCCGTCTCGAAACGATGGTCAGGTCCCAGCTCGTCGAGGGCCCAGATCGCCGTGAAGATCTTGTTGTTCGACGCGGGGATACGCGTTTCCGCGGCATTGATCGCAATGAGCGGTTCATCCCTGTCGATCGACCATGCGACGACGCTCCAATCCCCGCCACTCCCGGCGATCAGCCGCTCCGCCTCGGTCTGCAATGGCGGAAGTGCAGCTGGCTGACTCCCGACGCTTCCCACGCCGATGGAAAAAAGAAAAGCGAGCCCGGCGGCCCGCATCCCTGTGCTGCTGAATTTCATCATCTTTCCCATCGTATCCCCTCCTGCCAGAGCGGAATGGTAGTCCGATCCGGAGTCATGCGCGCTGCGATCCGTCCATCCCGCCACCCTCGGAGATCCGGACGATCCGCTTTCTCAGGGCCCTTCGGCGTGCATCTCGCCCGTGGGTGTCTCGTCCTGTGCGCCCCCTGAGGTACCCTGTACGATCGCCCCCTCGATGGTCTGCTGAACGCGGAAGATCGCCCGGGTGTTCTCCTCGAGATCCGCGACGATCTCGATCAGCGTGGCCACCACGAAGATACACGTCCCGAGCAGCATCGCTCCAAAGAGAAACGAAACCCGCATCAGGAGCGGAACCGAGTCCTGTGCAAAGAGGAAAACCAGCCCGCCGAACAAAGCGGTGCCGATCGCCATGAAGCGCACGAAGGCGAGAAGCACGCGCAGATTCTCGTACTTTCGCTCCACCCCCGCCAGCCGGCTCGGCGTCCGCCGCTCCTTCAGCAGCTTGCCGCACTTCGGGCAATGCTGTGTTGAAGGGTCGTCCACGACAGCCCCGCAGTTCTTGCACTCCGTCGGGGTCGGGAAGAAATGGAAAGCCATCGGTCGTTCTCGTGGTGGTTGGCGAATCAGACCTGAACGGCGGCTATGAACTCGGCGACCGAAGGTGGTTTCAGCCGGCGCGGGGGCGCATCCGCGTGTATCGCCGCAACCAGTCGTCGCATTCGGATCAGCCGCAGCGACCGCTGCGTTTCCCGAACGACGCACCAGAAGCGCTGGCATGGCACGCACGTCAGGTCGTAGGCGGTCGCATCGAGGATCAGCGGTGGGCTGAGTCGACTCTGCGGCTCGGCACGCAACGCGCCATCGCACGAGGGACAGAGCGGCGCGCCGCCACTCCGCACGGTGCGCTCGATCTTCCGGCCGTCCCTGTCGGAATAGATCTGCCAGGGAAGGCTGGGAGATGCGGAAGTATCGGTGCGGGGCATATCGGATCGGTTGCGGATTCAGCTGTGGGAGCCGGCCCTCACGCGCAAGACAGGTGCCATCTACCCCCTCTCCTCGAGGTCGCACCAGCGCACCAGCTCGCCGAGCGGCGACCTCCCATCGTGATGCCACCAGGGGGGCGGCCACGCGATCTCACGGAGTCCCGCGATGCGGGAGACGCCGAGCTGCGCCAGCGCTCGGCCGATGGGCAGAACCCGGTCGGCAGGCCCGGCCACCCCGACGCTCTGCAGAAGGCCCTCGAACCCCTTCACCCGTTCGACGACCTCATCGACGGAAGCTACCGGAACGACCCGTACGAGCCGGTTCAGACACGAAAGGGTGAGCGCCCCATCCGGCTCGAAGATCACAGTCCACCGTGTCGACCCGGCCGATGCGAGGAGCCGGGTCCCGGTGCCCGCCAGGGCTGCGATCTCAGCCGCCCCCCGTGCCTGCTGGATCGCGCCCGATTCAGCCCCCGAAATCGCACCGCGAGGAAATTGGAGCTCGACTGCCTCCATCTCCCGACCCAGCAGCTCGACCCACGCCTCCGGGCCGCCTTCGCTCCCCGTCTCGCAGAAGATCACGTGCGGTGAAACGCACCCCTGCTGATCGAAGGCGGAGACGGCGACCGCCGCATCCCGCGCACTCTCCCGCGCCGCCGACCCCTCCAGCGCCTCACGCATGACGATGCCGAAGGAGATCCGGCTTCCATGCTCGATGAGCCGAACGCCAGCCGGAACACGGCGTCGCACACTGTCGATCGTGGCGTTCGATCCGTACGCGATGACCACCTCCGCACGCTCGAAGGCGATCGCCTCCAGCCCCTCGTCGCCCCCTTTCCAGTGCGCAACAGCCATACACCCGCCCAGAAACGCATCCTCCTCGGCGATTGCACGGGCGAAGAGGGGCGCCAGGATCGGCTCTCCGGAAGCGGTCTTGCCGAGGGCGGGCGCCTTCACGAGCATCGTCCGGATCAGGGAGGTGACGGCGACCCCCGGGACATTCCCGCTGAAGATGTGCGTCGCCAGCCTGGGCCCGACGGCGTACGAACGGCCGGGTCGCCCCTCCACTCGTACGAAGTCGTCGAGAGACCGCGGGTCCCCGAGTTCGGCCGCCAGAAGGCGGTCGAGGCGTTCCTCGGTCCAATCCGCGGCCATACGATCGAGGATGAGACGCGTCATCTCCGGTGAGAAGCCGCTTACCGGGGGGAGCAGCTCCTCCGCCGTCCGGCGAAGTGGGTCGCCGCGGTCGAGCAGCCGGCGCGCCACCCTGTCGATGACCTTCACGATCGATGCGGACGAACGGCGCCTCAGTTCGGGACCATTCGCCAGCAGCGCGTCGATCTGAAGGCGGAGCTGATGCGGGCTCGGTTCGCCGAAGTCGAGCACGCTGCCGGCGTCGCCAGGGCCATCGGCAGTCGGAGATCGTTCCGAAGAATCCAGCGCGGGAAGCCAGAAGGCGTCGAATCTCACGATGTCAGATGCTCACCTTTCGAGGACCGTATCGGTAGGACGTGCGCCGATTCCTCACAGGCCGATGGCGACCACCAGGATCAGGTCGTACAGGGCGTGTGTCCACGCGACGATGCCGAACCCGCGGGTCAGGAAAAGCACGCTGAATGCCACCCCCGCAAGGAAGCGGAAGAGGAAGGATGACAGCGCCCAGACGTCACCGTACGGTCCGATGTAGTGGAAGGCGCTGAAGGTCAGCGAGGCCAGCAGGATGGCCACCACTCCCGCCTGGCGCACGCTCAGGCCGGCGCCGCGCAGCGCCGCGAAGAGCCCGCCCACGATCAGAACCCGGAACACCAGCTCCTCGTACAGCCCCGCACCGAGCGAAAGGACGATCGCCTCGCTCATCGGTAGCTGAGCAAGCTGCGCCAGTGAGAGAGGGAGCGGTAGATTGTCGACGATCAGCCGCGTCGCCGTCCCGACGATGAGGCCGAGAAGGAGTGCGTATGCGAAGCTCTCCGCTGCCATGCCGGCGAAAGGCTTCCACCGGAGCGGAATTCTCCGCTTCCGCCGTTCTCGCACGATGAGAAACGCCGCGACGGCCATGACGAGGAGCGCCACGACCAGCGTCCCCTCGATTCCGCCGACCGCGAGCAGCGACTGCAGCAGAACGTCGGCCCCGTTACGGAGGTTCGACCCACGCACGCTGGCGGTGAACATCGCCCCCACCTCATATAGGATGAGGAGCGGAAGCGCGAACAGCAGAGAGTAGCTGTGCGTCCGGGTCAGCTTGAGATAGCGCTGCATGCCCATACGTCTGAGAATGTCCGAAACTCCTGGCAGACTGAGCTCAACTGGCCCCCTGCTTGCAAAACGCTGGCGCTCATCGATCGAATCTTACCCCATGAAAGTGACAGTCAGTCTGAGAAGCGGAATCGGAAGAAGCTCGAACCGGGCACAAACGGCTCTTCATCGCCAGCTACTTCTCGGCATTCTCGTCCTCATCCAGCTCTCGCTGGTCGGATGCGTGTCGATCCGTCGACCCCGTCCACCCCTCGATCGAAGCCGGGATCCGGCCATCGTCAGCGAGCTTCAGGCGCGGCTCGCGGCGGAGCCTGCATTGGGGGCCTCCTCTTTCCGCGTGGAAGCGCATGGCGGCGCGGTCCATCTTCATGGCGCAGTGCAGGGCATCGGCGGATGGAGCTGCGCACTGCGCAACGCGCACCTGGTCGAAGGGGTCGCGACGGTCATCGACTACCTCGTCATCGAGCGTGGGCCACGCGATATCGAATGTAGGGCACCGCGGTCACTCGACTGAGCTGGCCCGCATCATGCCGCGAGTCGACCTGCCGGAAGCTCCGAAAGAGCCGGCATGACCGCCATACCTCCTACATCGCTGCGCCTCCGATGACCTCCTCTGAAGGCCTCGACCAGCACGACGCACCCACGCGAGCCGTCACGCTCGAAATCCGCGATGAGATTGCCATCATCCGCCTCGATCAGCCCGGCAAGCCGGTCAACGTCCTCTCCGAAGGGGTCATTGGCGAGCTCACGGCGATAATCGAGCGGCTGGAGCGCCGGGAAACCAGTGCCCGGGGGGTGGTGATCCTTTCAGGAAAGCCCGGCGTCTGGATCGCCGGAGCGGACGTCGAGCAGCTCGGAGCCATCAGCACGGCGGCGGAGGGCGAGGCGCTCAGCCGGCGCGGTCATGCCCTTCTTGACCGCGTCGCCTCTCTGCGGATCCCGGTTGTGGCGGCGATCGATGGCGTCGCTCTCGGCGGAGGGCTCGAGCTCGCCCTGGCGTGCACCTGGCGACTCGCCAGCGATTCACCCAGGACGAAGGTCGGGCTCCCGGAAGTCCAGCTCGGGCTTCTCCCCGGCGCTGGCGGCTCGCAGCGTCTTCCCAGGCTCGTCGGCCTCCGCGCGGCCCTCGACCTGATGCTCACCGGCAAGCAGCTCGACGGCCGCCGTGCCCGCAAGATCGGCCTCGTCGACGAGGTTGTGCCGGCCCCGATCCTTGAAGATCGCGCGCTCGCCGCCGCCCGCGAGCTCGCCGCAGGATCGCTCAAGCCGAAGTCGCTCCCCGATCGGGGCTCACCCCAGCGCGCGGAAAACCTCCCCGGCCTCCGCTCCTTCATCTTCCGGAAGGCCCGCCAGGAAGTTCTCGAGAAGACCCACGGTCTCTACCCGGCCCCGCTCGAAATTCTTGATGTCGTCTCCCGTGGGCTCGGCTCCTCCCTCGAGGAGGGGCTGGCGATCGAGGCAGCGGCGTTCGGCCGGCTGGCGATCACCCCGGAAGCACGCAGCCTCATCCACATCTTCTTCACTTCGACCGCCGCGAAGAACGACCCGATGCTCCCGGAGGGCACGAGGCCGGAAGACGTCGATCGGATCGCGGTCGTTGGTGCGGGGTTCATGGGCGCCGGCATCGCCGCGGTGACGGCGACCCGCGAGATGCGCGTCCGGCTGAAGGACATCGCCCCGGAAGCGGTCGCTCGCGGGCTCCAGACGGCGCGTACCAGCATCCGGAAGTCTTCGGCCCGCAGGCGCATGCGCGACCACGAGGTGACGGCGATCCTGGACCGGCTGGATGGGACCGCCGACTACACCGGCTTCCGGAAGGTCGACCTCGTCATCGAGGCGGTTTACGAGGATCTCGCCCTCAAACACCAGGTCATCCGCGAGATCGAGGAGGCCACCGGGCCGGACGCTGTCCTCGCCTCGAATACCTCCACGATCCCGATCGCCGGACTCGCCGAAGCCTCCAGCCGCCCGGAGCGCCTGATCGGCCTCCACTTCTTCTCCCCCGTCGAGAAGATGCCGCTCGTGGAGATCATCAGAGGGCCCGCGACGACCGATGCGGTCACGGCGACCTGCCACGCGTATGCGAAGCGGATCGGGAAGACCCCCATCATCGTCAATGACGGGCCGGGCTTCTACGTCAACCGGATTCTCGGGCCCTACATGACGGAGGCCACCCACCTCATCGAGGAGGGGGTGACGATGGAAGATATCGACGACGCGCTGGTCGGTTGGGGCTTCCCGGTCGGACCGATCACTCTTTTCGATGAGGTCGGTCTCGATGTCGCCGCAAAGTCCGGGGAGATCCTCGAAGCCGCCTTCCCCGACCGCTCCCAGCCCACCCAGGTGGTGCACAAGCTGCTCGCCGACGACCGGAAGGGGAGGAAGAACGGACGGGGCTTCTACCGCTTCGAGGAGGGCAGGAAGGCCGACCCCGACGAGGCCGTGTACCGACTGATCGGCTCTCCTCCGGCAAAGAAGCTCTCCCCGGATACGATCGTCGAACGCCTCGTTCTCGGGATGGTCAACGAGGCGGTCCGCACCCTCGAGGATGGGGTGCTTCGCAGCGCTCGTGACGGGGACGTAGGCGCGGTGTTCGGCTTTGGCTTCCCTGCATTCCGGGGCGGCCCCTTCTGGTACATCGATACGGTCGGTCCGGCGCGGATCGTCGATCGCCTCCGAGCCCTCGAGTCGGTCCACGGGCGTCGCTTTTCCCCCGCCTCCCTGCTGGTGGAAATGGCGCAGTCGGGTAGTCGGTTCCACTCGAAGCCCTGACCCGGACGCTGTTGTATCACCCTGATGAACCCACGCTCCGCGATGAAGATGGCTAACAGCTGGCGCGATAATCTGATCAATGGCGAGTCCGGCGTCGCCTCGCTCCTCCGCGACGCCCGTCGGATCGCGGTCCTGGGAATCAAGACGGAGGAGCAGGGGGGGCAGCCTGCCTTCTACGTCCCGGATTATCTGAAGAGTGCCGGCTACGAGATCATCCCGGTCCCGGTCTACTATCCGGAGGTGACCGAGATCCTGGGCGAGAAGGTCTATCGCAAGCTCGCCGACGTTCCGGGCCCGATCGACCTCGTCGTCATCTTCCGTCGATCGGGGGACGTCCCGCAGCACGTCGATGACATTCTGGCCGCGTCGCCCCGCGCCGTCTGGATGCAGTCGGGGATCCGGAATGAGGAGGCCGCGCGTCGTTTGGCGGAAGCCGGGGTGAAGGTAGTGCAGGACCGGTGCACGATGGTCGAACACCGCCGGCTCCGTTAGGACCGGGTGGTCGCCTGGTCCCTCAGGTGTATGAAGGAAAAGCGGTTAGGCCCTGTCAAGGAGGGCCGCGTCCCCCCTCTCCCGACCCCTCCCGTTCCCCTTCGCCGGCCCGGTGCGCTATTGCCGAGCATGGGGCTGAGTATTATATGGTGGTCGTTCTATGGAGCCGCTTGTAACTCCGGATGCCCGTTATGATCAGAGTCCTTTCGCGTGTCGGGGTCGCACTTCTCACCGCGACGTCCCTCATGGCCTGTCGCGGGCCTGGTGCCGAATCGCCCGGTGACGCGGAGACGCAGCCGATCGCGTTCTATCACAACGTCCATGCGGGGGATAACCAGATCCCCTGCATGTACTGTCACTTCAATGCGGAGCGTTCGCCGGCCGCAGGCGTGCCGAGCGTCCAGCTCTGCGTCGGGTGTCACGTGCCCGGAAGCAACGCGATCGATCCTGCGCTCGCCCAGCTGAGCTTCCCGTCGGCCGACCGGGATTCGACCTGGAATGCCGAAGCCCAGAAGCTCGTCGGGTACTGGCAGCGCCAGGAGTCGATCCCCTGGGTCAGGG
>CAYRLB010000085.1:0-11236 GCA_964424945.1 uncultured Gemmatimonas sp. | reverse complement strand
TGTAGATGCGGTGCACTCGATCGTCCGGTGTTGCCCGAGAGCGCGATGACCTGATTGCGCTCAACCTCTTCGTTGGCGATGACGAAGAGCTCCGATGCGTGACCATAGACCGACTCGTAGCCGTCGGCGTGGGCAATACGGACGAAGCGCCCGTAGACATCATTCTGTCCCGCCTCCCGGACGATACCGGGACCCGCGGCTCGAACATACGAACCCTCTGCGACGGCGATGTCGATGCCCGGATGGTCCGGGATACGGCCGAGATGTTCACGGGTGATGAATGCCTGCTCGACGAGCGGCCAGGCGTTAGGCAGGAGCGCAGCGCTGTCGGCGATGACGGCTTCCGCCGCTGAAGGGCTGCCAATTGGTGGGAGCCAGACGCTGCCGGAACCGTCCGACCGATTGGCGCCAAGCATGTCACGGACCTGGGAGTACTGACCCTCCAGTCGGCGGAGGGCAAGCGCCAGCTCCTGCACCTGCTCACGTTCACTCTCGAGACGCGTGATCTCGCGCTGAAGGCCGGGCACGCGAGCCGCCTGAGATCCGATGTACACCCAGGAGAGTGCCATCCCGATCCAGATGATCGCCAGGATGAGGATGACGACTCCTGCCGCGCGGAGACGTGCGTAGGATACTTCGAAAGACCGGCTATTCAGGTCGCGTCCACCATGGGGCACGACGATGAAGGTCATACGGCGGTCTTCCTTCTCCATCTCAGCCCTCCTCAGAGACGGCTCGCTTCACTACCCAGGAGCAGTTCCGTGACCCGCTCGAAGTCCTCCGCCCCGTAGAAGGAGATTTCGATCTTTCCTTTCGCATCGCGACCCACCTGAATCCGCACTGAAGTGCCGAACTCGCGTTGGAGCTCGGCCTCGATGTGGCGAACGTGGGGATCATCCGCGGCCGGAATTGGGGCGCGTGCGGTCTCCTTCTCCCTTTCCTCTCGCCCGCTTCGTACGATGCCTTCGACCGCGCGAACGGATAGCCCTTCGGCTGTTGCCCGCCGGGCGAGGTCTGCCATGCGGCGTTCGTCCCCCATCCCGAGGATGGCGCGCGCATGCCCCATCGAGAGCGTCCCTGCGCTGACGAGCCGCTGCACGGATGCAGGCAGATGCAGGAGGCGGAGAAGGTTCGCGATCGTCGACCGCTCCCGGCCTACACTTTCAGCGACCTCTTTCTGCGTATAGCCGAACTCGTCGATCAACTGACGGTATCCCTCGGCCTCTTCGAGGGGAGAGAGTCCCGCGCGCTGCACGTTCTCGACGATCGCCAGCACCAGGAGGGTTCGATCGTCCATATCCCGGACGATGACGGGAACGTCGGTCCAGCCGAGGCGGCGGACTGCGCGCATCCGTCGTTCGCCCGCTACGAGCTCCCAATCGAACCCCGCCTGGGCGCCGTCTTTTGCGGGGCGGACCACCAGCGGCTGGAGCAATCCATTCTCCCGGATCGACGCCTCCAGCTCCGCCAGTGCCTCCGGTTCGAACTCCCGCCGCGGCTGGAAGGGATTGGGTGTGATCCGGGCAAGCGGAACGGTCCGGTAGCCCTCAACCGCGCCCTCCTGGGGCAGGTACTCACCAAGAAGAGCCCCCAGACCCCGACCGAGACGATTCTTCTTCTTGTTCTCCGCCTGCTGCACGCCAGTCGGCTCGCTCATATCGTTCCGCCTCCAGTAGCGACAGCGTCCGCCGGTGCCATCCCGGCCTGTTGTCGGGCGATCACCTCTTTCGCCAGCGCCAGGTAGCTTTTCGCGCCAACCGAAACGATGTCGTACATCACGATAGGCTCGCCGAAGCTCGGCGCCTCCGCGATGCGAACGTTCCGTGGGATCGCAGTGCGAAAGACCTTCGGCCCGAAGTACTCCTTGGCTTCCTCGGCCACCTGTCGTGAGAGATTCAAGCGGCTATCGAACATGGTAAGGAGCACGCCCTCGATCTGGAGGGACGGATTCAGGTTTCGCTGGACGATCCGAACGGTGTTCAGCAGCTGGGAGAGCCCCTCCAGCGCGTAGAACTCGCACTGAATTGGGATGAGGACGGCGTCTGCGGCGGCCAACGTGTTCAGGGTAAGCATCCCGAGCGAGGGCGGCGCATCGATAAGGATGAAGTCGTACTCGTCGCGAAGGGGGGCGAGAGCATCCTTCAGGATCGTCTCGCGGTTCCGACGATTGACAAGCTCGACCTCCACCCCAACCAGGTCTCTAGTCGCAGGGAGAACGTCGAGGAAGGGGAAGTGCACCTTCTCTACGATTGCAGCGCGCGCCGGCGTCCCTTCCACAAGGACGTCATAGACCGAACGCTCGACCGTCTCCTTCTTGACGCCGAGACCACTCGTAGCGTTCCCCTGAGGATCGATGTCGACCACGAGGGTCCTTCGCTCCGCGACTGCCAGAGAAGCGCCCAGATTAATGGCGGTCGTCGTCTTCCCGACCCCACCCTTCTGGTTCGCAATGGCGATAATCCGAGCCACACGACCTTTCCGCTGAGGTTTCCTTACCGTCTCGCTCTCAGAGGCGGCCATCCCACCGCATCCCCGATCCGCTGACGTTGAATATAGCCCTCCCGCTTCCGAGGCGTCCAGCCGAGCGGCAAATTTGTTTCACGTGGAACAAGTGCGTCCCGATGCTCATCGGCGCGAGAGCGCTATGCGACTACGCGCCCACGCTTCCGAACCTCCATCACAAGGTTCTGCAGATCGCTCGGGGAGATCCCGGGGATCCGGCCCGCCTGCCCGATCGTCATGGGCCGAATGCGCTCCAGCTTCTGACGCGCCTCGGTCGATACGCTCAGAACCGCTGAGTAGTCGAGATCCACCGGAAGCTCGAACTCGGCCTGCCGACGAATGGCCTCGGCACGCTCCCGTTCACGGGCGAGGTATCCCTCGTAGCGCACCTCCATCTCCAGAGCAGTGAGATCTTCAACTGCACCCGGATCGTCAGCCCAGTCCGGAGGGACGTCGATTCCGGGCACCTGGACCAGCTCCTCCACCGACACACCCGGTCGCCGAAGCAGGTTCACAAGACGAGTTGGCTCGGTAATCGGTGCGCTCCCTAAGCCTTCAAGCAGCGGATTTACCCCGGCCGGGACTGCGTTCGTGCTCTCCATCCAGCGGCGCATGTCCGCTCCTCGCGCCAGCCGCTCCTCAAGCAACTCCACCTGCGCCTCATGAAGCAATCCGATCTCCGCGGCGAGTGGACCTAGCCGTTGAAGCGCGTTGTCCTGACGCAGAAGGAGACGATACTCGGCCCTGGAGGTAAACAGTCGGTACGGCTCATCCGTACCCTTGGTCACGAGGTCGTCAATGAGCACTCCGATGAACGCCTGATCCCGTTGGAGCACCAGCGGTGGGCGGCCAAGCGTCGTTAATGCCGCGTTCGCACCAGCCACGAGCCCCTGCCCCGCCGCCTCCTCATAGCCAGTCGTGCCATTGATCTGCCCCGCCATGAACATCCCACTCAGGGCCTTCGACTCCAGGGTCGGATGGAGCTGGTGAGGAGGATAGTAGTCGTACTCGATGGCGTAGCCCATCTTCGTCATATGAACGTTTCCCAGCCCCGGCAGGCTGCGAAGCATCTCTCCCTGCACATCGATTGGCATCGATGTGGAGAGCCCGTTCACATACACCTCGTGGGTAGCGAGGCCCTCCGGCTCAAGGAACACCTGATGCCGCGGTGCATCAGGGAACTTCACGATCTTGTCCTCGATGGACGGGCAATAGCGCGGCCCGCGTCCGGCGATCTCACCGCCGTACAGCGCCGAGCGCTGCAGGTTTCGACGAACGATCTCCTGGAGCGGCGGACCTGCAAATGTGATCCAGCATGGGAGCTGCGGCAGGATCCCCTCCCTCGACCACGCCGAGAAGCGATAGTCCGGCTGCTCGCCATCCTGCCGCTCAAGCTGTGAGTAGTCGATCGTCCGACCATCGACCCGCGGGGGTGTGCCCGTCTTGAATCGGGCGACTTCCAGCCCGAGCGCTTCCATCTGCTCGGCGAGCCGGACCGAAGGGGGCTCGCCCGCCCGTCCCGCAGCCTGCCCCGCAGCGCCCCCGACATGAATCCTTCCCCGCAGAAAGGTGCCTGTAGTCAGGACGAGCGCCGCGGCCCCGAATTCGATGCCGGTCTCCGTTCGCACGCCTGCCACCCGGTCCCCGTCCAGCAGCAGGGAACCCACCATCCCCTGGAAGAAGGAAAGGTTGAGCTCCTTCTCGATCAGTTGCCTGGCGACCCGCGGGTAAAGCCCACGATCGCATTGAGCTCGTGGAGACCATACCGCCGGCCCCTTCGATCGGTTTAGCATACGAAACTGGATCCTCGACCGATCGGTAGCTGCGCCCATGACACCGCCGAGAGCGTCGACTTCCCTGACAACCGTTCCCTTCGCGACCCCGCCGATCGCCGGGTTGCAGCTCATCTGACCGATCGCTTCCAGATTCGGCGTTACCAGAAGCGTCCGCGCCCCTATGCGCGCGGAAGCCGCCGCAGCCTCGATCCCGGCATGCCCCCCGCCGATGACGATGACATCATATCGATTCACACTACCGTCGCTCCTACTCATTATGCCTGACGTCCCGCACAGATGATGTTCCACGTGAAACGCCCGCCCCGGAACCCAACGCCGTCCCCCGCCTCCGCGGCACTCACCCTGCAACAGATTCCCTCTTGCGCCGCCGCCCCCACCGCCGATCCATTGTCGGATGAAGGGCGCCAACGTCCAGACCCTGACTCTTCATCGCGCATGAAAGACGAGACGCCGTTCAAGGGAGGGGCCGCAAACATGCCTCCCTTCCCGCGCGCCGACAACCCGAAGGAGGCGTCATCCGAACCGGAGGCACCCCGCCCGATCCACACCGGGGACGGTTTCGAAGCGTCCGACGCGCTACCGGAGGCGGGAACACCAGTAAATCCTGAAAGAACTGAACCGACGGCAAGCCCCTCCGACAGCACGTTCCAAGGCGTCACGCATCGAACGGAAGACGCTGTAGACAGGTCGGACAGCCATGGCTCGCCATTCCAGGACATTCCGCCTCAGGAGCCCGACCTCGTGACCGACCACCCCGCCACAGATGGAGCTGACATCGACAACGAAGCCACTGAACCGACGAGAGCACGCGCGGACTATCGCTCCTTCCGCTCGCTCGCGATGAATGAACTATCCCGTCGTGGCGAACTCGCGCTCCTGCAGGGCATGGAGCGCATCGCTGATTCCTGTGACGACACAGCGCACAGGATCCAACGGCTCGCAGCACTTCGCGGAGGGCCGGAAGCAACAAGCTTCGGACCCGTACGTTCTACAATAGGCGGCCTTGAAGGTGCCGCCGACTACCTCCGGAACACCGATCTCGAAGGAATCCAGAAGGATCTTCGGCGGCGGGTCCGCGCCCGACCCATCCAGACGCTGGGAATCGCCCTCTGTGTCGGCTGGGTCACAGGCCGCATACTTCGCTGATGCACGACAAACGAACCTCCACCCTGTCCGTCACCTCGGATGAACCGATCGGAGGTATGGAACCGGGACCGGACCGTCAGCCACCGGGCCTCCCCGAGCTGCTAAGGAGTGTTCTCACCGACGCAGGACTGCTCATCCGCCAGGAGATCGCACTCGCGAAACTCGAGATGCAGCGCAGCGCGACACGTCTGGCGAAGCAGAGCGTGTTCATCGCGGCCGGGGGCTTTCTGATTGCGCTGGGGCTCCTGGTACTTCTCGTCTTCCTCATCCTCCTCCTCGGGCGGCTGCTTGGGGATGAGTACTGGCTGAGTACCCTGATCATCGGCGCACTCCTCTGCGTAACAGGTCTACTGGTTATCGCAAAAGGAAGGCGTGGTCTGCGCCGCGACAAGCTGGTCCCTTCCGAATCGATCGCCAGCCTCAACGAGACCCGCGCATGGGTGGAGAGTGAAGCAGCCGAAATGAAGCGAGATCTTACCGCACCACAACGGGAGGGATTGTAAGTGGAACACATCCATGGTGACGCCGAAGCACACGGGTCCGATGGCATCTACCACTCGGAAGCACACCTCCGAAGCGGTTCGAACCCATCGGACGACCCCGAGTCAACTCTTCACGTACTGGGAGATATCGCTCGCGGCTCGGCTGCAAATGCCCTCTACACCTCGACGAATCGCCTGAAGGACGCATTTCGCTCGGCGGAGGAACGGACCCACATTGTGTCGTTCGCACGGAGCAAACCGCTCACCGCACTCGGAGCGGCATTCGGTGTCGGCTTCATCCTGGCTGCGGCGACGGAAGCGAAGGAAGGGAACCGACACGTCGAGCGTATCAGGCGGCGCCTCCGAGCCGCCCTGATCAGCACCGTTGCAGCCGCGATCGCCTCCGCCACTCCCGCCATCTCAGGTCCGGGCGGCATGGTCGACGAGCTTGGCGATTGGCTCGACCGCCGCAACGGGGGAGCTAACGGAGATCCCGATTACGACGACGAGGATGACGAATACGATGAGGAACCCGACTTCTAAAGAAGGACCGGGGAAGACCACCGCGCTGTTCCACGTGGAGGGGCTCGTCCAGGGCGTTGGCTATCGCTGGTGGACGAAAGGCCGGGCGGATGAGCTCGGCCTCGGCGGAAGCGTGCGAAACCTCCCGGATGGGAGTGTGGAAGTTTCCGTCACAGGGGAGACTGCGGCTGTCGAACAGCTACAGAGCTTCCTGAAGAATGGGCCGGCCGCTGCTGTGGTGGAACGCGTGACGCGGCATCCTCTGGAGATCTCCGCGATCCAAGAGCCTGCCGCCTTCCACATAACCGGCTGACCCACCCCCGAAGACCCCCCGAAGAAACGACCTCCACACTTCGCGCGAGGCGCCCCATCTAAAGCACGCCCTGAGCACAACCTGCCAAGCGTACTTCGAACGCATACAAAGCCGCTACCGGTGTCTTTTCGTTGCGACTGCCACGCATCTCACTTCCCTACGCAGAACTCGCTGAAGATGGCGCCGAGCACGTCGTCCGTGGAAACGACACCGATGATCTCCTCAAGTTCACGTACCGCATCCGACAAATGCGTCGCGGCGAACTCGGGTGGGACTTCACCCTGGAACTCCTCAAGAAAAAGCCCCAGCGCCGAACGCGCCGCCCTCATCGCCTGGACATGACGAGGCCGCGTAAGCAGCGGTTCATCCGCATCCATCGCGGTCAGTCGGCCGAAGGCGAGGTCCAGGACTTCCCCAGCCAATACATCCAGCCCGATCCCTGCCGGCGCACCGACACGAACCTGCCGGTACTCAGAGCCGACTACATCGTCCCGCCCGCGGTCACCTGTCAGGTCCGCCTTCGTCCGCACCAGGATCAGGCGCTCGGCGGACTCACCTGCCAGGAAGCGCAGATCCTCCTCACTCAGCGGTTCGCTTCCATCCGCGCAATAGAGCACGAGATCCGCGCCACGAAGATATCGAGTCGCAACCTCCACCCCGATCCCCTCGATGACATCCGTCGTGTCCCGCAGCCCGGCAGTATCGACCAACCGGAATGGATACCCGCGGATCGACACCGTGGCCTCGACAGCATCGCGCGTCGTTCCGGGGATCTCCGTAACGATCGAACGTTCGAAGCCGAGCAGCGCATTGAAGAGCGATGACTTCCCCGCGTTCGGCCTACCTGCGAGCACGACCAGCGCACCCTCCCGCAACAGCTCCGCCTGAGGCGCCGAGGAGAGCATCAGATCGAGTTGCTGTAAGACGCCATCCACCGCCCGCACGATCGTCTCCGGCGGCACCGGCGGCTCATCCTCATCGGGAAAGTCGATCCCATAGGAGAGCAGCGCATCCGCGTGAATGAGACCTCTCCGCAGCTCGGTAATCCGGCTCGAGAGGCCGCGCTCGAGCTGGTGAATCGCCGCCCGATGAAGCGCCGCCGAGGTACCATTGACGAGATCGAGGATCGCCTCAGCCTGCAGAAGATCCATCTTCCCGTTGAGCAGCGCTCGGCGGGTGAACTCCCCTGGAAGAGCCTCGCGAGCACCAGCAGCGAGCGCAGCCGCCAGAACCAGCTTCGGCGTGAGAGACCCACCGTGCGTCGAGATCTCCAGCGAGTCCTCACCGGTGAAGCTGTTCGGCCCCGGGAAAAATGTGACGAGAGCGTGGTCCAGCACCTTCGTCGTCACCGGATCGCGCACAGCCAGGAGACGCGCCTGCCGCGGCTCGAAGGGCTGTTCCTCGGGCAGCGAGGGAAAGAGCCGGCGCCCGATCCCGACAACATCCGAACCGGACAAACGAAGGACGGCGATCGCCCCCCTGCCCGCCGGGGTGGCGATCGCCGCAATCGTCTGCTCGGAAAATACGTCCTGGGAAAGAGACATCTACATCCACTCGCCCTCAGGCGCAGAGTGTCAGGGTCGCTTCGGACGCGGGCCGAGGTTCGCCGAGCCTCGCCTCTTCCCGAGCGGAGCCGAGGGAAGCTGTGGGCCCGCCGCCTTCAGCGCCTCCTGGGCCGCCTTCCGCTCCCTCGCGATCAGCACCTGCTGGGGAAGGCTCGCGACCTGCGTGACCGCGTAGTACAGGTTGAGGCCCGACGGAAGGGCGAAGAAGATGACGCCCATGACGATCGGCATCGTGTACATCATCATCTTCATCTGCGGGTTCTGCTCCATCCCGCTGAGATGCGCGCTCACCCACTGCAGTGCGAACATCGACACCATCAGAATGACAGGGAGGATGTAGAGGGGGTCGCGCAGCGAAAGATCCGGCAACCAGAGGAACTCCGCCCCGCGGAAGGCGATCGTGTTCTGGAAGACGAAGAAGAGCGTGATCAGCACCGGGAAGGGCACCAGCATCGGCAGACATCCGCCGAAAGGATTGAAGCCATGCTCCTTGTACAGGGCGAGCATCGCCTCCTGCTGCTTCTTCGGATCGTCCTTGTACTTCTCCTTGATCTCCGTGATGAGCGGCTGGAAGCCCATGTTCTTCATCTGGGCCCGCATCGCCCGGGCATTCAACGGCCAGAGGACGATGCGCATCGCCACGCCGAAGATCGCCAGCACCCATCCGTACGCGATTCCCAGGGTGTTGTGGAGACCGCTCAGAATCCACATCACCAGCGCCGCAAAGGGACGAATCACCGGCTCGAGGAAGCGGTATCCATACGGCGTCACTCCGCGCAGATCGTAACCGATCGCACCGAGCCGGTCGTAATCCTGCGGCCCAATGAAGGCGCCGAAGGAGAAGGTACCGTCCTGCGCGATCGGGACATCGACGCTCAGCACAGCCTGCGGAAGCACGATGGTATCATCCGGGTCCGGCCCGACCTGCCGCCGAACGTCGGGTACATCCGTGACCCGCGCGCGCAAAGGAGGTCTATCTCCGGCAAGCGCGAACACAAGGAAGTACTTATCCTTGATGCCTGCCCAGGTGAGCTCGTCGCCGAGCGGGCGGACCCCTTCGACCTTGCGGAAAAGCAGTCGAGTCACGCTGTTTTCCGCGTGCGTAACGACGGCAAACTGCTGCTCGCTTCGGTGGTCCCGGTGCTCATGAACGCCAAGAGCCGGTCCGATGTTCGTGAGCAGGTAACCCTGACGTCCATTCAGACCCCCTACCCTACCGGAGACATCGACGAGGTATGAATCCGGGTCGAAACGATACTCCAGCACCACCGAGAAGCCAGACGGATCCGCGTAGGAGAAGGCAACCGTCTGCGCGCTGTCCGTCACCGCCACGTAGGTGGTGTCGATCGCGAAGTTGAGCGTCCGCAGATCGATTGTATCCCCAGCGATTACAAGCCGGTTGATGAACAGCCCGGCCGAATTCGGCGCAACGAGCTGGACCCGCTCCCCTTCCGCCGAGTACGATGCGAACTCCTTCAGCTCGGCACCGATCACCGTTCCGCCGCGCGAGGACAGCTGGAACCGATACAGCTCCGACTCGACCGTGACCGTGTCGGCGCCCCCGCCCGTAACGGGTATGACCGGGAGTGAAGGCGCAGCCCCGGACGCAGCCGACGGCACGCTCTCCTCGACCAGCTGCGAGTCCGCCACCGTATCGGGGCGCTCGGGTGGCGGGAAGAGGATGTTGGTGATGAGGATCGCGGCGGTCATCAGAACAACCGCGAGAATCAGCCTTCTTTCCATATGAACCGTTCGCGACAACGTTATATGGCGACGCTGCCGTGACTTTCAGAGTGTTTGAGTTCCGCGGTCGCGGCGTTCGCCGCCGACCGTCAGGGAACCGGGTCGAATCCGCCGCGGGAGAAGGGATGGCAGCGGAGGATCCGCCGGATGCCGAGCCAGACGCCTTTGGCGGCGCCATACTTCTCGACGGCTTCCAGCGTGTAGGCTGAACAGGTCGGCTCGAAGCGGCACACCGGCGGCTTCAGGGGCGACAAACGCTTACGGTAGAAGCGGATCGCTGAAATTACCGGCCGCTCGAGCACATCCACTCCTGGAGCTGAACGAGGTCTTCACGCAGAGCGCTGAAGGATGCCGTATATGCTTCCGGACGCGCGCGCACGAGGACATCCACCGCCACTCCCCTGCTGGAGAGGACGGGCAGGATCTCCGTTCGGCCGATCTCCCGGAGCCGGCGCTTGAGCCGATTCCGTTGAACCCCCGCTCCCCGTACCCGTTTGCCGTCCGGAGAGTTTTTCATGCGCGGCTTCGGAACGACGAGCCCGATGCGGGGACGCGCAACGGGGGAAGCGGAGATGAAGACGTCAAGATTGCGCGTCTTCCTCCTCTTCCCCCGTCGAAGCAGTCCCCGGATATCGTCCGGCGCCGTAATGCGCGCCGCCCGGGGAAGGCTCAGGCCCTCCGCTTTACCCGCCGCATCCCCCTCACTCATCAGGGAAGGCGCGGCACCGTCTACTGACGGCCGTCCTTGCCCCCGACGGTGACCACCAGACGGGCGCGACCGCGCTTACGACGGGCATTCAGGATCTTTCGGCCGCCCCGCGTCGCCATCCGCGACCGGAAGCCATGCTTGTTGATCCGCTTACGATTACGCGGCCGATACGTCGGCTTCATCGGAACCCCTCTCGAACGTCTTTAGTCAGATGTTTTGGCACAGACCAGTGAATATATTCCGCTGCCGCGAGGGCGTCAACCAGGGTGCCCCACAACAGCGCTGAGCCCCGCACATCCAGCTTGACTTTTCCACATCCCGTTTCTACGTTGGCGCTCCGACTTTCCCCGTTGTACCCGCCGCATTTTCCGGTGAATGCACCATGGAGCTGAGCGCCTCGGAAGTCTGGTCTCAGATTCTCGAGGAGGCCCGCTCGTCGATTCCGGACCAGGCATATA
>CAYRLB010000084.1:7532-11266 GCA_964424945.1 uncultured Gemmatimonas sp. | reverse complement strand
CGACGATCTTCCTGCTGCGCAACGCCTACGATGTGATGGTATCGGCGTACTTCCACCTTGCACAGCAGAAGGGGCGCTTCTCAGGATCGATGTCGGACTTCATCGCGCACCCGGTTCTCGGTCTGCAGGGCTGGATCGAATACATCAACAGCTGGGCACCGCACTTCCTCGTCCATCGCGACGCCATGGCGCTGTCGTACGGGGAGCTAGACCGCGATCCGGCCGCCGCGCTGCGCAGGATTCTCGCATTTCTGGACCAGCCACCCTCCGATGCCCTGGTCGACGGCGCCGTTCAACGGGGCGCGGCGTTCCGCAGCTCACGCAAGATCAGGACTGGGCAGGAGGGCAACTTCTGGGACCACCTGCAGCCGGAAGACATCTTTCAGATTCAGGGCCGCCTGCACGAGGAACTTTCGGAGTTCAGCCTCGCGCTTCTCAGGTCGACGGGTGTGGAGATCGACCCCTTCCCCCGGACCGAGCATTCCGCAAGCGCCTGACGTATCTTTTCGGGCGTCGGGTACGCTCCTTGACGAGGTCGCGATGCCGCGTACACGCTCCCGGAATCGGCGCCGGCGAACAGCACGCCGTTCGAGACGAACAAAGTATCGGATCCCGCCACGAGATGCGGTGACGCTGCACGACGATTCTTGACAGATGGCACCATGCCGGCGATGAAGATGTGCACCGGCGGAAACATTCTGAACCCGAAGGAGTTCGAGTGAAAGCTCAGATCGAATGGCTCACCAGTCGCGTCGAGTCACCCCCTACCTCGTATCAGACAAGCGAGATCGAAGCGTCCGCGCTCCGGATACGAATGGCGTGGCAGAAGCTGAAGCGACAGGCGGGAGAAGGTGATGAGATCTGGGCCTTCACCAACCCCGCCACCGGGTGGCGGCAGGCGAAGCAGAGCGGCTTCGCGCTCGTCAGGGATGGTACGATCCTCGAGAGTGTGCTGATCACCCCCGAGTGAATCGCAGTGCGACCGACTCTGAACCGACACGATGAAAATGGCCCGCGAGCTGACTGCTCCCGGGCCATCTTTCTTTTTGTGCGGGTCAGCTCAGCGCGAAGCAGTAAAAGAAGCCGGCCCCGCCGGTTGCCACCAGATTCTCCTGGCTGCAGCCGCTGCTCGCGTGCGCCGCGTTCCAGGAGGAGTTGTTGGCGCCGGATCGATCGTGATGCCCGACGATCGCGCTTCCGGTCGAGTTGCTTGTCCAGTTGTTGCACGTCGTTGCAGCCGCGTTCATGCTGAGAATCGCGCGGCCATGGGAATCCGAACCGGTAAGGATGTCGTGCTGGTTCGGCGTATCGCCGCGTCCGGGGATCTGCTCACCCCGCTCGTTGAGCGCGACCTCTTCGTTGATCTGGTTACGATCCCGCTCGATATCGCCATGCAGGTTCGCCACCGAGGAGGCGATGAGAGCCCCACGGGCGTTGAACCATGGCCCCTCGCCGATCCGGTCCCGGGCGTCCACGGCGGGCGTATTTCCCGCAGCAGCGGTGCTGAGGTACGCACGCCATGTAAGGCCTCCTCCGCCGACTGCCGCTGCCAGTGACTGGCAATGTGCGTCTGCGCCGGCCAATCCCCCGAGATTCCCTCCATCACCCATCCCCACGCTGGTAATGAAGAAGGACATCGGCTGTTGCGGCTGACCTCCCGCCCCCTGCGCCGCAGCCTCCCCGGCAAACACCAGGGTAACTGCTGCCATCGCTCCCGTAAGCATCTTCCTCATGCGCAACGCCTCTCCTCTAAATTGTGATCGGAGGGCAGAACCACGATCGAAGCACCGAAGCTCTTCGGTGTGATCGGGCATCTTCCCGCCAGCTCCGGACGGACCTGTGATGCGACTGCAGAACTGTCGCTATCGTCGGAGACGCATGGGTGGGGCCGCTTTCCCAGTTATGCGGCGGGACTGACGCCCGGTCAAGAAGAGCGATTTCTTGCCTTCCCCGACCAGCCGTTCCACCGAACTCCGCCACCTTCCTCTTCATGCACGGCTTTTGCCTCGAACCGATCGTTCGAGCGATTTTCTGTGCCAGGACCCCGAAGGAGCACGTGTGACAATTCCGATGGAGGAGGGTCGGCGAAGCCGGCTTGGAGGTGGATTTCGCGAGAGGCTCATATCGCGACGCGCGTCTTCGCTTCTCGCCATCTGCCTCACCTTCCTGATCGGGCCGCTCGAGGCACAGACAGAGGTCGGCGTCATTCCAGGCAGCCGTTACGAGGCCGGCCGCTTACGTAGCTGGCTGCTCGGCACTGACTACCGCGACCTCTGGACGACCACCATCCAAGTCCCGACGCTCGATCTTCGGACGTTCGCCGGAGGGCTGACCCCCACCGAAACCGGGGGCGGACGACAGACTCTTTCGCTCAGGCTGCGAGGGGCCGACGGGCGCGAGTACAGCTTTCGTTCTGTTGCCAAGTGGCCAGCCGGGGCTACCGAGCCGGATATGGCAGGAGCGCTGATCGGATCGCTGGTGCAGGACCAGGTCAGCTCGATGGTTCCCGCTGCACCCCTCGCGGCGGCCCGGATCGCGGACGGGGTCGGCATCCCGCACGCGCAGGCCACGCTGTTCGTCATGCCGGACGACCCGGCGCTGGGCGAGTTCCGGGAGACCTTCGCGGGCATGCTGGGAACCCTCGAGGAGCGGCCCGGCGAGCAGCTCCAGCACGCACCCGTCTTTGGCGGCTTCGAAGAGATTATCAGCACCGAAGACATGCTTGATCTCCTCGAGGAAGATGCTTCGCACCGGGCCGATATCCGTTCCTATCTCTACGCGCGGATGCTCGACCTCGTCATCGGGGATTGGGACCGGCATGAGGATCAGTGGAGGTGGGGTCGGAGGGAAACGCCGGACAGTACCATCTGGGTTCCGATCCCTCGGGACCGCGACTACGCCTTCGCCGACTACGACGGGGCGCTCCTCAGCATCATCAGGCGTTATGTGCCGAATGCCACAACGTTCGAACACGACTACGATGGCGCGATCGGTGGCCTCCTCCTCAACGCGACACGCCTCGATGGCCAGCTGCTGCCGGGGCTCGCGCGGCCTGCCTGGGATTCAATCGCATCGGAACTCCAGCAGCGGCTGACGGATGAAGTCATCGATCGTGGGCTGGCCGCGCTTCCTGCCGAGTTCCTCGATCTCGAAGGGGAAAACCTTCGCAGCCGATTGCGCTCCCGGCGAGACCTCATACCCGAGATGGCAGCGGCCTTCTACACCAACACCGCTCTCGTCCCCAGCATCTACGCCACGGATGAGGATGAGATCGCAAGCATATTCCGCCACGAGGATGGAAGTGTCGAAGTCCGCATCGTAGCGGACGAAGGACGTGCCGAGGGAAGAAGCACCTTCTCACGGACTTTCTTCTTTCCGGAGACGAAGGAGCTTCGCGTCTACCTGCGTGGGGGCGACGACCGGGCGGTGGTCCGCGGGCACCGGGGCCGGGGTCCGGTGGTCCATCTGATCGGAGGCGGGGGCGACGATCTGCTCGCCGATTCGGTCGCAGGCGGCAGCCGGACAGCCCTGTACGACAGCGGCGAGGATGACATCCTTCTCGGTGCTCGCAGGACATCCATCGACCGGCACGAATATGAAGCCCCTTCTGACGCTGCTGTCAGAGGACTCATACGCATCTCACCGCCAGACCACGGGTCGACGCGCCACCTGCTGCCCTGGGTGGGTTACTCATCGACGCGCGGTGCTCTCCTCGGGGCGCGGGTCGGCGTGAC
>CAYRLB010000084.1:0-7432 GCA_964424945.1 uncultured Gemmatimonas sp. | reverse complement strand
GGGTGGGTTACTCATCGACGCGCGGTGCTCTCCTCGGGGCGCGGGTCGGCGTGACTCGCTACGGCTTCCGTAGGCATCCCTATCATTCACGCGTCGACCTGGGCGTGCGGTATTCGACACGCTGGGCGGATATCGGGGTGCGTCTGCGGGGTGAATACCTCCCTGCCCACCCGGAACTCGGCTTCGTCGCAGAGCTGGAAGGCTCTCGTATCGATGCCCTCCGCTTCTACGGCTTCGGCAACGAGACGGTCGATGACCTCCCGACCACGAACTATGTAGTGCGCAGAGAGACAGTGGGCGGCCGGCTCGAGGCACGATACACCTTCGCGGAAGGGGTCACCGGCAGCGCCGGGGTGGTTGGGCGCTATTCCCGACCCTGGGCGATCCCCGGCAGCCCTCTGGACGCCGTGGACCCGCTCGGTAGCACCGCCTTCAGCGCCGCTGGCTTCACCTCCGGGATTTTCATCGACAGTGGAGATGACGCTCCGCGGCGCAGCAGCTACAGGGTTTCCGTGGAAGGGTCGGCCTTCCCCTTCACATCAGAATCTGATGTGACGTTCGGGACGGTTGAAAGCAGCGCGGGCCTGCGGGTTCCCTTCGGCGGAGCCGGGGCTCCGTCGGTCGCGGCGAGGATCGGCGCACGCTACGCCTTCGGGGAGTTCCCATTTTATGAAGCATCCTTCCTTGGCGGACTCAAAACGCTCAGGGGTTTTCCTCAGTGGCGCTACGCGGGTCAGGGGATGATGTACGGCGGGGCGGAGGCGATGGTCCCGATTGCGCGTCTCCCGCTCGGCCTCAACTGGCAGGCCGCGGCGTTCGTCTTCGGGGATGCCGGCCGGGTCTTCCTGGAGGGCGAGGAGTCGGAACGATGGCATACCGCGCCGGGGGCCGGGATTTCGCTCACGGCGCTCACCTATACCGTGCGCCTCTCCTACGCGCATGGCCCTCGCGGGCGCGTCTACCTGGAGGTCGGCTCGCCCTATTAGGCTGCGCGCCCGATCAGGTCGCGCCCGCGATCTACTTCATCCGCGTCCAGTAAACCGTTCGGAAGCCTCCCACGCCGGCGGTCATGCACTCGGCCAGTTCCGGCTCCGAGGTAGGGCAGGCGAGATATTCCGGCTCGACCGCGTCCACCAGAAGCAATATTCCCCCGTCCTTTTCGATGAGGACCTTCATGTAGCCGGGGGCTGAGACGCCGAACAGCACCTCGTCGCCCTCTGCGACATCGCTCATCTTGCTCCCTGCTCCTGAAACCACGTTGAATTTCGGGTCGTTCGGGCCCTTCCCGGATAGGACCTGCAGCGAGTGGTCGTGGCCGGCCAGGAAGGCGAGCGGAGGGCCCTCACTCTCGAAGATCTGGTACAACCCGTTCGCAAGCTCGCGAAAAGGGCGTGCGGTGATGTCCTGCAGGATGGCGCCGCTCCGGAACAGGAGGTAGCGCACCCCGAGCGTCCGCCAGAATGAGAAGCCCCCGCCATGCGGACCCACCGATGCGAAAGGATGGTGCGCGAGAAACATCACCTCGCGGTCGCCCGCCCCCCGGTAGACACTCTGGATGCTGTCGACGACCTGCCGCTTTGCGGGATCGTCGCCGGAAAGAAGCCACCACGCAGTGTCGAGCCCGATCAACCGGACGTGTTCCCCCCAATCAAGGACGTACGGCCCTCCGGTTCCCGCCTGCGGTACGAGAAACGCCTTCGCGCCGAGTTCCGCACGCGCCCTGGCCAGCACATCATCCAGATTGACGAGACGGCTGAACCCCTCGAAGTGTCTGCGCTCCCCCCAATCATGGTTGCCGGCGAGAAAGTACGCTTGCGCCCCCCGGCTTATTCCTGCCGGTCCGGTCACAACCCGCACCTGGCCCATGACGACGGCAGTATCCGCCGGATATTCGGGCGTGCCGGGATCCCTCACCCCCTCCGGATAGCGGATGTCGCCGAGGACGAACATCGCCACCGCTGAATCACCGTCCAGCCTCGATGCCCACCATTCGACATCCTGCTGTAACCTCGCGAGGGTCGGGCTCGTGCTGAGAAACGCGTCGCCTGCATCGCCGATCAGGAAGAGAACGCTCTCGATCGTCTGCGGATCGGGCGTGGGCACCGAATCGGGTAGGGGAAGCCGCGGCGACGGGGAGGGACTGCACCCCACCGCAGCAAGCAACATCACCATCCCCACCCACCTGCATGACTGACGCTTCCTCAGAGTCATATCGGTAATCTGAATTCTATCCGAACCGGTTCTCCCCCATCCGGCCCATCGCCTTCCTTCCGACTCTGCAGCCACGCTCTTCCCCCGAGATACAGGCCCCCGACCACCATCCCTGCCCCCGCGCCGATCACCCCACCGGCCCATGGCGCTTCCTGGTCGGATGCTGCCAGCCACCCGACGCCCGCTCCAACCGCTGCGCCCACCGCCATCCCCGATACCGACCCGATAATGCTCGCATTGAGCGGCTTCGTGCCACCAAGCCCGAAGAAGAGCCCTACCGCCGGGGTGAGGATCATCGGAAGGCTCTGCCAGTCGAGCATGTCGTCGACCGATTCGAGGTACCTGCCCTCGAAGCGCGCGCGGGCCACAACGGCAGACATCGTAATCACCGCTCCCCCACCCACGCCCACCGCAGTCCCGATCGCCGCTTTGGTCGCCTGCCCTACAAGCGGCCGAGCCGGCAGGGGCATCTGCGCCAGCGCGATGAGAAACACGTACCCCGCCATCCGCATCATTTAACACCTCCTCCTGAGTGGATCGGCAGCCCTGCACGCCCCGTACCGGGCACATCGACCAATCCTCCTACAACTCTGTCACCACCTTCTTTTCCGTATGGATACTGTATTTTTCTCTACTTTATCTCCTTAGTACAGAAGGTAAACTTCATTTTGTTAGGTGAATATCACAATGAACCTTGCTTTCTTCGGTGTCGATTTGTATCTTTGCGAAAGACGACGGGGGGCTGGGTCGTTTGCCTTCATTCCGGGGGGCGGCCAGTTCCCGAAAACCCGATAGAATCATGATATTCCCTGTTAGTTTCTCACTGCCCGTCGGGGCGGCCGCGCTTCAGGCGCCGGAGCTGGTAGGGGCGGACACCGCCTGGCTCCTGATGTCGACGGCGCTGGTGCTCCTGATGACTCCCGCGCTCGCCTTCTTCTACGGGGGCCTCGTTCGCTCGAAGAACATCCTCAACACGATGATGATGAGCTTCGCTTCGATGGGGGTTGTCGGTGCGATCTGGGCGATCATCGGCTACTCGCTCGCCTTCTCATCCGGCAACACCTTCATCGGGGGGCTCGACTTCCTCTTCCTCAATGGTGTGGGCCTGGACGTTCAGGATGGTGCGACCTATCCGCACCTCCTCTTCATGGCCTTCCAGGGGACCTTCGCGATCATTACGGCGGCGCTGATCTCGGGTGCGGTGGTCGAGCGCATGCGCTTCGGACCCTATCTGACCTTCATCGGCCTCTGGATCGTCGCGGTCTACGCTCCGATCTGTCACTGGGTCTGGGGTGGTGGCTGGATCGGTGAGATGGGCGCTCTCGACTTCGCGGGTGGCACGGTGGTGCACATCAACGCAGGTGTTGCAGCCGTCGTGGCGGCGCTGGTCGTCGGCGGGCGGAAGGACTACGGGCGTCAGGCGATCGTTCCGCACAACGTCACCTACGTCCTGCTCGGTTCGGCGCTCCTCTGGTTCGGCTGGTTCGGCTTCAATGGCGGCAGTGCCCTCGGCGCCAACGAGACGGCGGTGCTGGCCTTCGTCAACACGATGCTCGCCCCGGCCGCGACCCTGGTCGTCTGGATGATCATCGACATCATTCGCACGCAGAGGGCGACGGCGGTCGGTGCTGCCACGGCGATCGTGGTCGGCCTCGTCGCCATCACCCCGGCTGCCGGCTTCGTCGGGCCGATGAGCGCACTCGCGCTCGGCGCCATCGCTGCAATCCCGAGCTACTTCGCGATTCTCTACCGCTCGCGCAGCCGGCTGGACGACTCCCTCGACGTGTTCGCCGCGCACGGCACGGGCGGCATCATCGGAGCCCTTCTTACGGGTGTCTTCGCGAGTGTAGTGTGGGGCGGGACCGAGGGGAGCCTTGCCATCCAGGCGATCGCGATCGTCGCTGCCGGTGCCTACAGCGCGGTCGGTACATACCTGATCCTGAAGCTCATCGGGCTGGTGGTGCCGCTCCGCAAGACGGCGCGCGAAGAGGGTATGGGCCTCGACATCGTCCTTCACGGCGAAGAGGGCTACGCCCGGGGCGAAGGTGCACTGCTCGTCCTGCAGGACGCTTCGGTCCGGAAGGTCACGACGACATCATCAAACGGCTATTCAAGCGCCAGCAAGGTCAAGGAGACTGTATGAAGCTCATCGTTGCCATCATCCGACCGGAAAAGGTGAATGACGTTCTCGAGGCACTTTTCCGAGCCGATATCCGGGGCCTGACAGTCACCCCGGTCCAGGGCCACGGCGGAGAGACGGAGCAGGTCGAAACGTACCGGGGCATGACCGTGAAGATGGAGCTTCACGACAAGGTCAGACTGGAGATCGGGGTAAGCGAGCCCTTCGTAGACCGGACGGTCCAGGCAATCCTCAAGAGCGCCCGCACGGGCGACGTAGGCGACGGGAAGGTGTTCGTCATGCCGGTTGAACGGGTCTTCCGGATCCGGACGGGCGAACACGATGAGGAGGCGGTGACGCCTCAGGACCCGAACATGAGGGATCTGCTGACTCGCGTCGGAGGCTGATAGAGGCAGCAGGCAGTTGATGATCCCGCGGGGACCGCCGATGGCGGCCTCCGCGGGATCTTCTTTTGCACAAGCCCGCCGCCGCCCGGGGCCTCCCTGCCGCACCCCTTGAAGAAAAAACGCACCGAATATAATTTAGGATCACCTAAATTTACAGTTTGCGGAGTCTAAATGCGCACGCAGGCGGTCGAAGATTATCTGAAGGTCATCTATGACCTGGCTCGCAGTGGTGGGGCGGTCACCACCTCGGCGATTGCGGGGCGTCTGGAGGTCGCGCCGGCGACGGTGACGGGCATGGTAAAGAAACTCGCAGCGCTGAACCTGGTCTCGCACGAGCATTATCGCGGCGTTGAGCTGACGGAGGCGGGGCGGAAAATCGCGCTGGAGATCATCCGCCATCATCGGCTCGTCGAGCGGTATCTGTTCGAGGCGATGGGTGTGCCATGGGACCAGGTGCACGTGGAGGCCGAGCGGTGGGAGCATGTGCTGTCCGAGGAGATGGAGGAGCGGATGGACGAGATCCTGGGCAGCCCCACCACTGATCCCCACGGCTCCCCTATCCCCAGCCGCGACCTGGAGATGGTCGAAACCGATCAGATTCTTCTCGCAGATATGGTCGCCGGCCAGAGGGCCAGGGTCGCCGAAGTCGGCGATGAGGACGCCGCAATGCTCCGTTACTTCGCCGAGCTCGGCCTCTTTCCGCAGGCTTCCGTTGAGGTTCTGGCCGTGGCCCCTTTCGATGGACCCCTGACCCTGCGCGTGGGGGAAACGGAGTGTTCGATCGGTCGGAGCGCCGCGCAGCATGTTTTTGTTACGCCGCCCACCGAAAGGACCGACGCATGAGGGGACGAAGCTTCTGGGCCGGAGTGTCGCTGCTGCTGCTCGGAATGACGGCCTGTGGTCCAGCCACCGATGGGCCACGGGATCTGAGCGGGCGAGAAGTTCGAGTCGTTGCGACGACCAGCATCGTGGCGGATCTCGTACGGCAGGTCGGGGGGGAGCGCGTGCAGGTGACCGGCCTGATGGGACCTGGCGTCGACCCCCACCTCTACCGCGCCAGCGAGGGCGACGTCACGAGGATGGCCGACGCGGACATCGTGTTCTACAACGGGCTGCACCTCGAAGGCCGTATGGCCGAGCTGTTTGAGCAGATGGCCGGGCGGGGCATCGCCACTGCCGCTGTGACCGGCGGGATCGACGAGTCGCGGCTGCTTTCCCCACCCGAGTTCCAGGGCGCACACGATCCCCACATCTGGATGGATGTCATGATGTGGCGGGACGCCGCGCTGCACGTTGGTGAAGTCCTCGCCGATCTCGACCCCGCACACGCGGAGGAGTACCGGACCGGGGCATCGGGGTATGCCGCGCGGCTGGACGAGGTCGATGCCGCGATCCGCGCCCGCATCGACCGGCTGCCGAAGGAACGGCGGGTGCTGGTGACCGCCCACGATGCCTTCAACTACTTCGGCCGGGCGTACGGCTTCGAAGTGAGAGGACTGCAGGGGATCTCGACGATGGCCGAAGCGGGAACCGCCGATGTCCAGGATCTCGCCCGCTTCGTTGCCGAACGCCGCATCCCGGCGCTCTTCGTCGAGACCTCGGTGTCCCCGCGAAGTATCGAAGCTGTCCAGGCGGCGGTGCTCTCCCGAGGCTTCCAGGTGGCGGTGGGAGGCAATCTCTTCTCGGATGCGCTGGGAGGCGAGGGCAGCGGCGCCGAGACATACGAGGCGATGATCGTACACAATGTGGAGACGATCGTCAGCGCTCTCGCAGGTGAGGAATGATGGAGGGGCGTAGCGCCATCGAAGTCCGGGATCTGACGGTCGCCTATCGGGACAGGCCCGTGCTCTGGGACGTCGATCTCGACGTTCCACCTGGTGTGCTGATGGCCATCGTCGGGCCGAACGGTGCCGGAAAGACGACCCTCATCAAATCAATCCTCGGGCTGATCAGGCCCGCCGCCGGCCAGGTGCTGGTGAAAGGCCGTCCGTACGAGGAGGCCCGCAAGGACGTCGCGTATGTCCCGCAGCGTGGGAGCGTGGATTGGGATTTCCCGACCAACGTTCTCGACGTCGTCATGATGGGGCTGTACGGGCGCCTGGGCTGGCTCCGACGACCGGGTGCCGCCGAACGCGACGAGGCGATGGCCGCCCTCGGGAAGGTGGGCATGGCGGACTTCGCCGCCCGCCAGATCTCGCAGCTCTCGGGCGGACAGCAGCAGCGCGTCTTCCTTGCCCGCGCGCTGGCGCAGAAGGCTTCGATCTACCTGATGGACGAGCCCTTCCAGGGGGTCGACGCCACGACGGAGCGCGCGATTGTCCGGCTTCTGCAGGATCTCCGGGAGGCGGGGAGCACGGTCGCGGTGGTCCACCATGACCTGCAGACCGTCCCCGAGTATTTCGACTGGGCGTTCCTCCTGAATGTCCGGCGGATTGCAGCCGGGCCTGTCGCAGAGGCGTTCACCGAGGAGAATCTTCGGGCAACGTATGGCGGCCGGGTACCCTATCTCCCGGATGCGCTCACAGGCGAGCCCCCGCAGGGACCCTTCCGGCTGGAGGAGGCCGCACGAGCGGAATGATTCAGCCCATCGTCTTCGACTTCACCCTGCGGACCGTCGCGCTCGGCGCGGCCATCCTGGGAATCGTGAGCGGGACACTCGGGACGTATGCCGTTCTGCGCGGGCAGAGTCTTCTCG
>CAYRLB010000083.1:0-11573 GCA_964424945.1 uncultured Gemmatimonas sp. | reverse complement strand
CTTTGCTGACGCTCATCGCCTTCTTCGTCGTCATCGGCGTCCTCATCTTCGTTCATGAGCTGGGACACCTGCTCGCGGCGAAGGCCGTCGATATCGAGGTGCCCCGCTTTTCGATCGGATTCGGGCCGCGTCTGGTGGGTTTCCATATCGGGGAGACGGAGTACGTCATCTCCGCGCTACCCCTCGGCGGCTACGTCCGGATGGCGGGGATGGAGGATACCTCGGCCCTGGAAGGGGGCGAGGAGGTCGGGCATACGCCGTCGAGCCGTGACTTCGACGCCAAGCCGCTCTGGGCTCGCGCGATGGTCATCTCGGCCGGCGTCATCATGAACTTCCTCTTCGCCATCGTCGTTCTGGCGGGGGTGGCGTTCGCGTTCGGCGAGCCTTTCGATCCTACGACCCGCGTCGCGATCGAAGGCGAGACGACAGGCGCTGCGGCACCGCTGGCAGATATCCCGCTCGGGGCGCGGCTGGAAGCGGTTGGGAGCCAGCCTGTCGAGAGCTGGAACGATGTCCAGGCTGCGCTTGCGACTGCGCCTGCCGGGCCGATCGTCCTCGATTTTGCCGATCATCCCGACGTAACGCTCGACCTTCCCGCCGACGATGCCGAGCGGCGCGCCGCCATCCTTCCGCTCAATCCGCTGAGGGAGCCGGTGATCGGCGAGGTCACGATGGGCAGCCCCGCGGATCGGGCGGGCATCGAACCAGGAGACCGCATCCTCAGTGCTGCGGGGACCAGGGTCGAGACCTGGACGCAGTTCGTCGATATCGTGCGGGCACGGCCCGGCGAGTCGATCGATCTGATCATCGAGAGGGAAGGGCAGCAGATCGCCCTCGCCGCCGAGGCCGCTTCGGAGCGCGACCTCAACGAGCAGCTCGAACGGGTGGAGATCGGGCGGCTCGGCGTCGCACTTCAGCAGGAGACCGCCTACCGGAAGATGGGGGCGGGTGCGGCAATGCGTTACGGGGTCGCCACCACGTGGGAGACGAGCACGACGATCGTCAACCTCGTCGGCGATCTCTTCACCGGACAGGCATCGCCCCGCTCACTCGGCGGACCTCTGGCGATCGGTCAGCTCTCCGGTCAGGCCGCCCGGTATGGCTTCGAGACCTTCCTGCACTGGATGGCGCTGCTTTCGGTTAACCTGGCGGTGCTCAACCTGCTGCCGATCCCGGTTCTCGATGGAGGACAACTTCTTTTCATCGGGGTGGAAGCGGTTCGGGGCCGACCTCTGTCGATCGAGCAGCGGATCCGGTTGTCGCACTTCGGGCTGATCCTGGTCGTCGGGATCATGGTGTGGGCGATCACGAACGATTTTCTCAGATTTTTCGGAATCTGAGTTCCATACGGCCGGCCTCTTCCTCCCGACCATGCTGCGGGTGCGGGGGTGGGGGAGCCTTGAATCACTTGTCCAAAGCTGCTATTTTAGGGGCTCCTTTTGGCCGAGTCACGTTCGAAGTTTTACCCGTCAGCGCGGTCGCGCCCCGGGTTTTCCTTTTCGAGTGAGGAGCGGGCTTGATGGATCGCAGCAAAGAAATCGAGCACCTTGAACGCCGGCTGTTGCGGGAGCGTGAGCGTGCATTGCGTTCGCTTGGCCGGTTCCAGGAGCAGTCGCAGCTCTCACGCGACTCATCGGATTCCGACCTTTCCAGCTATTCCTTCCATATGGCCGACCAGGGCACCGACGCCATGGAGAGGGAGAAGTCCTTCCTCTTCGCCAGCAAGGAAGGGCGCTACCTGTACCGGCTGGAGGAGGCGCTCCGCCGCCTGTACGCCGATCCGGAGAATTTCGGCATCTGCCATAGCTGCGAGAAGCCGATCCCCTTCGAGCGGCTCGATGCCCTTCCGCATGCCCGGTACTGCCTGGACTGCAAGCTGAAGGAAGAGGAAGAGGCGGCCGCCTGAGAGCGGCGCTTCGCAGAATGAGCAAAGGGGCGGCTTCCATCAAGGAGCCGCCCCTTCTTCTGTTAACCCGGACCGGCCGGTTCGTCCGCGGGCCTTCGGGGGCGTCGTGTCCCCCGGTGCCGTACCGTACCTCTACAGGAACGCGAGCTGCGGCGGCGCGAGCCGGACCCGTCGCTGGCTCACATCAATAGGGTCGAGTGGAGCCTCCTGCACCCCGACGAGCAGCTCGCCCTGGTAGTGGAGCCCTTCGAGCACCGAGCCGACGACTTCCTGCGCGAGCTCTCCATGGTTTGCCTGAGCGCTCAGATGGGCGAGCACGACCGTGGCGAGGCCGGGATGCCAGAGATCACGGGCGAGTTCGGCTGCTGCCCGATTGGAAAGATGGCCATGGCTCCCGGCAATCCGCTGGATGACGGACCAGGGATAGGCACTCTCCCTCAGCAGGATCTCATCGTGGTTTGCCTCGAGCACCAGGATGTCGCATCGCGCCAGTGCGTGGCGTACAGCGGCGGTCGGGCGGCCGAGGTCGGTTGCGATTCCGAGCTTCTCCCCTGTCGCGACCGCGGTGACGGTAACGGCATACGGGTCGACCGCGTCATGGATCGTCAGAAAGGGTTCCACCCTCAGATCGCCGATCGTCACCGGATCCGCGCAGCCATACGATCGGATTTCCTCGCTCCCATTGAGGAGAGAGGAGCAGGCGAGGCGAGTGCGGTCTCCGAGGTAGACCGGCGTCCCCCAGCGCCGGGCACAAACCCCCATCCCCTGCGTGTGGTCGGAATGTTCGTGGGTGATGAAAATCGCGTCGATGCCGTCCGGGGTGCGATCGACCGCCGCCAGGCGACGCTCCAGATCCCGCCCGCTGAAACCGGCGTCGACGAGCAGCCTCGTCGTCGACGTCTCGACCAGAATCGAGTTCCCTGCGCTTCCACTACCAAGAACGGTGACCTTCATTCCCCTCTCGTCTTCTTCCAGGCATTGGTGAGCTGCCCCCGCATTCCTTCGGTGAGCGCAACCTTGCGTCTGCTCATGGCTCGCTCGGCTACCTCGAGGAACTTGTCGAGGCGGAACTCCACGTAATCGTCCGCCGTGCCCCAACTGAAGGGTGGAACGAAGCGCGCATGCATGTGCGAGCCGTAGATGTTGCTTCCTGCCCCAACGACCGTTCCCGTGTTCAGAAGGGTGCCGATCCCCGTCTTTACGTGATCTCCGACAAGGGCGCCAAGCTTCACCTGACCAGTATCGGCATCGCCCCTATCCGGCGTCCAGAGGCGAACCGAGCCATAATTGTTCTTCAGGTCACTATTTGTAGTCTCAGCGCCGAGATTCACCCATCTTCCGAGGTACGCATGGCCGATGTGGCCATCATGCTGTTTGTTCACGTACCCCACACAGACGCTCTCGGCGAACTCGCCGCGGATCCGGCATACCGGACCGATCGACACCGCCTCCAGCGCACCGCCGAGAAGTGTGGAGCCCCGTCCGATATAGGCCGGCCCCGCGAGTCGCGTCAGTGCACGGACCCGGGCGTCCCGATCGATCCAGATCGGTCCCCCGCTCGTGTCGAAGACGGTGCCTGGCTCGATGACGGCCGTCGGATCGATGATCAGGGGGTGGTTGCCGAAATGGTAGGCCCCTGCGGGAAGCTGCGGCGTCGGCCGCCGGTCGAAGAGGGCGTGGATATCCCGCCCGATCTGCTCGATGTTCTCTGTGACGAGCTCCCAGACATTCTCGAGCACGCGCCCCGCAAATCTGTTTCCTCCAGGTCCGGCGGAGTTCGAGGGGGCGAGAAGAAAGTCGGTGGAGGGAGGCGGTGCCCCGGCGGGGGAGAACCAGCCCACGGGCGTGCCATCAGGCGCTTCGATCACCCCCTCCTGAAGCTCCTGCGTCAGGGGATCGCCCCACACCGGCAGGAAACGCGACAGGAGGAAGAGTCTGTCGCCCTGACCCGCCTCCTCCGGAGAACGAAGAAGTGCGGGTGAATCGCGCTCGCTGAACCCTTCCAGATGGTCAGCTACGAGGTAGCCCGAGCACCTGGAACCGAAAACCCTTTCGATCCGTTCGCGAAGGGTGGTCACCCCGAACAGAAGTTCGCCCGCTGGCCGGGTCAGCGCGAAGGGCTCCCACCTCCGGGCGATGCGGTCGTCAAAGATCAGGATTGTCGGAGTTGGCATACCCTTGGGCGTTCAGTCGAGCTTGCGTAGCGCCTCCGGAAGCTGATCCAGAAGGCTCTTGAGCTGAGGGGTACGGCTGCGGTGCGTGACGAAGGTAACCCCCTCGGTCCGGACGATCACGAGATCGTCGACCCCGAATGTAACCACCGGCCCATCGTCAGCGTAAACGACGGTGCCCCGGGTGTCGACCGCATGTGCACTGCCGATCAATGCGTTGCCGGCCGAGTCCAGCTCCTTCGTACGATAGACCGAATCCCACGAGCCGATGTCGTCCCATCGGAAGCGGGAGGGCAGAACCCCGATCGCATCCGAGCGTTCCAGCACGCCCTCGTCGATGGAGATGTTCGGGACCTGGGCAAAGAATTCGTCGGCTGAGTCGTTCTCCAGAAGAGGCAGCAGATCACGAATCTCCGGGGTATGCCGCTCCACCTGATCGAGGAGGTCCGCCACACGCCAGACGAAGATCCCGGTGTTCCAGAGATAGTTTCCGTCGGCCACATAGCGGGCGGCAGTCTCCGCGTCGGGCTTCTCGACGAAGCTGTCGACATCGCGCGCGCCGAGCTCCGCGTCGCCGAGAGCCTTCCCCTGTCGGATGTAGCCGTACCCCGTCTCCGGACGGTCCGGAACCGCTCCGATCGTGAAGAGTCGGCGGTGTTCACTCGCGAGTCGGGCCGCATGCAGGACCTGCTCCCGAAAGATCCCGGGAGGCTCGATGATGTGGTCGGCATGAAGCGAAACCATCACCGCGTCGGGATCGATGGCGCGAAGCCGGGCGGCCGCCCAGGTCAGCACGGGCCCGGTACCGGCCGCACGGGGCTCGATGAAGAAGTGTTCGTCGCCAAACCCGTTGAGCGCCTCGGCGATCGGCGTTGCGAGGCCGGAGCCCGTGAGAATCCGCAGTCGGTCGCGGGGAATCAACGGCTCGATCCGCTCGACGGTATCCCGGATCAGCGGCTGGGCTGAAGCGAGATGGAGAAGCTGTTTCGGGCGCTGCGGCGTGCTCGCCGGCCAGAAACGAGAACCGATTCCTCCCGCGAGAATAACGCCCCAGAGGCGAGGCTCAGCCAAGGATCTCATTGATTCGAGCCAGAAGTTTACTCGGGCTGAATGGCTTGGTCAGGAAATCCGTGGCACCCAGATCGAGCGCCTGCTGCCGGTCGGCATCCTGCCCCTTAGCCGTAAGGATGATGACGGGAGTATCGGCCCGGTGGGGCAGGCGCTTGACGTGGGCCAGGACGTCGAGACCGCTCACATACGGCATCATGATGTCGAGCAGCACGAGATCGACAGGGTGATCGCTTTCCAGGGCCGACAGCGCCATCCTGCCATCCGATACCAGCGTCACATCGTAGGGCGCGCGCTCAAGCTTGATCTGGATGATCCGCCCGATATGAGGCTCGTCGTCTGCAACAAGGATATTGCGGCGGACTTCGGGCCCGGTCTGACTCGGATCCGGCGTGGCGGCAGCGCTCATCGCGTCAGAGGAGCTCGACCAGATCGGCGCGCCGGGCGCGCAGCTCGCGCAGCAGCGGTGCAAATCCGACCTGGGGTTGCAGCAGGACCGCGAGAATGAGGTCGTCCTCGAGCGTCAGCACGACCGCGGTCCCACACTCGAACTCGAGCGCCGCGGTCAGGAAGGGCCCCTGGCCGGAAGCCCGACCGAGAGCTTCGCACGCCGCGACCAGCCCGGGAACGCGGGCAGCGACCGATTCCTCCGCCCCGTCAGCTCCACCGGACTGCCGGACGACGAGTCCGTCGCGACCCAGCAGGATCAACTGCTCGACGCCTTCGTGTCCGCGAAGCATCGAGAGAGCGCTGTCGAGCTCCGACATGTGTGATGAAGGGAGAGAGGGTTGACGATGGCAGGGAGGCGCCCAGGCGCGGGATTTCTGCCCGAAGCCAGACCCCAGCATGGTGGAGCCGGCGACGAAGCCCCGCAGAGGCCTGGCGAGGGTGCGAAAGCTAGGCCGGCACTATACCTCAGTCAAGCCGAAACGACCGCCGCGGCTTGACTGAATCGCTCGATACGGACTATGGTTAGCCCCCTCACAACCTGCGTTTTCAGGAGTCATACAGTGCGCCGAGCTCTACTCGCCTTGCCCGTCCTTTCCATACTCCTCCTTGCGGCCGGTTGCGGCGACTCGACGGGGGTGAGCATCACGCCGATCCTGGTGGGCGACACCGTGACGATCGGTGCCCCGACGGTACCCGGTAACGATGAGATCCCCAGCGCCATCGACATTACGGGCGACGGTGCGGGCGGCGTCTTCGGCGGCCGCTTCCCCGAGCGTCCTGCCGATGCCCTGCAATGGGACTTCGCTCTCCGCGTCCGCGACGGGCAGCTCGCCCTGCTTCCTGCGGCTGTATTCACCATCGGCTCCCGGGCGGCGCTCACCCCTGCGCTCCAGGGTCAGACCTTCGAGGGGCTTCGGGAGGCACCCGGCCAGAGTGCCTTCATCACCAACGAGGCGGTCGTCCTGACCGAGGGTGCGGTCTACGCCGCCCGTTCGCGTGATGCCGTCAGCGCCTTCGGCACGACCTGTCCGCAGTTCGCCAAGATCAAGGCGATCGAGGTCAATCAGACGACCGGGCGGGTAACGCTCGGCATCCTGACGAACGAGCGCTGCGGGGACCCCCGCCTCGTCCCGACGGAAGACTGATGCTCGATCTCAGGTGGATTCGTCAGAATCGGGAAGAAGCACGCTCGCGCCTGAACGTCCGCAATGGCGACGGGTCATTCGATGCGGCGATCGAGGCGCTCGTCACGCTCGACGAGGAGCGTCGGCAGCTCATCGGCGAGGGCGAATCGCTCAAGGCACGCCGTAATGTCGTCACGCAGGACATCGCGCTCCGGAAAAGGCAGGGCGAAGCCGCGGACGAGCTCATCGCCGAGATGCGCACGGTCGGAGACCGGGTCAGGGAGGTGGACGGACGGCTCCGTGAGGTAGAAGCGCAGATCGAGGATGGCCTTCTGCGGATCCCCAACGCGCCCGACAGCTCCGTGCCGCCCGGCGGTGAGGAGAGTAATGTCGTCGTGCGCCAATGGGGCGAGCAGCGCTCCTTCGACTTCGAGCCCGTTCCCCATTGGGATCTTGGGGACCGGCTCGGGCTGATGGCACTCGAAACCGGCGCCAAGGTGGCCGGAAGCGGCTTCCCTGCCTTCACCGGGCCTGGCGCAGTCCTCCGCCGCGCGCTCATCAATTGGATGCTCGACCTGCATATCCGCGAACATGGATATGTGGAGGCGTCGCCTCCCTTCCTGGTGCATCGCGACTCGATGCGCGGCACCGGGCAGTACCCGAAGTTCGTCGAGGATGGCGATGCCTATGAAGTCGCCGAGGATGGTCTCTATCTGATCCCCACCGCGGAAGTTCCGGTCACGAACTTTCACCGCAACGAGATACTCGACGGCGATCGCCTGCCGATCGCGTACGCAGCGTATTCCCCCTGCTTCCGCCGGGAAGCGGGTGCGGCAGGAAAGGACACCCGCGGCCTGCTGCGCGTCCACCAGTTCGACAAGGTCGAGCTCGTGCGCTTCGAGAAGCCGGAGAACTCGGACGCCGCGCTCGAGACGATGACGGGCCATGCAGAACGGATCCTCCAGCTTCTCGGCCTCACCTACCGCCTCGTTCTGCTCGCAGGTGGCGACCTCGGCTTTTCTGCGCGGAAGACCTACGACCTGGAAGTCTGGGCGCCCGGCGTAGACCGGTGGCTCGAAGTTTCGAGCAGCTCCAACTTCGGAGACTTCCAGGCCCGTCGTGCGGACATCCGGTTCCGACGGAAGGCGGGTGAGAAGCCCGAACTCGTGCACACGCTCAACGCGTCCGGTCTCGCCGTCCCGCGGACCCTGGTCGCCCTCATCGAGAACGGGCAGTCGGAGGACGGCTCCGTCGCTGTTCCGCAGGTTCTGCAGCCCTACGTCGGCGTCGATCGGATCTTCCCCGGCCGGTAGCTCTCGTGTTTCGCAGCCGATACTGGCCGACCGCACTGGCGATACTCACCATCATCGTCCTGGGTTGGTATCTGGTGTACACGGAGCTGCTTGCACGTGAGATGCGGCGCGACGCGGAGCTCCATTCGCAGCTCTACTCGCTCATCTACCAGGGGCTGAGCAGCCCCGATCCGGCGGCGGCCACCTCCACCCTCTGGGCGCTCGGTGACGCGATCGCCCGGCTCGGGATCCCCCTCATCCTGGCGGATGTCGACGGCTTCCCGGTCGACTGGCGAAACCTTCCCTTTCCCGCCGACCTGGACGATCCCGCCGACCAGACGCGCGTCATCGAGTATATGTCGCGGCTATCGTCGGTGCCCCAGCCGGACATCGGGACGGTGTACATCGGCGAGCCCCCGGTCGTGGAGCGGCTCCGCTGGATCCCCTGGCTGCAGGTCGGCTTCCTGCTCGGCCTCATCACAGCGGGCATCCTGGTGATCCGCCACAACCAGCGCGTCGAACGTGACCGGATCTGGGCGACGATGGCCCGCGAATCAGCGCATCAGATGGCGACACCCCTCTCGTCGCTGACCGGCTGGGTCGAGATACTGCGCCTCCCGACCGAGGAGCGGGAAGCGATGTCGACCCTCCCATCGCTGACCTCCGAGATGGAGGCAGACCTCGAACGGCTCGAAAAGGTGTCCCGCCGTTTCGAGTGGATCGGCCGACCGATCCGCTGGGAGGCGGTGGATGCGAGGGGGATCCTGAAGACGCTTGAGCGCTACGTCCGGGTCAGAATGCCGCAGCTCGCCCAGAACGTCGAGCTCATTGTCACGGTCGAGGACGGGCTCCCGCCGATCCGCGGGAATGCAGTACTCCTCGAGTGGGCGGTTGAGAATCTGGTGAAGAACGCCCTTGATGCGCTCGCCGGATCCGGCGGGCAGATTCAGGTTTCGGCCGGTAGGGAGTCGGAGAAGAGGGTCGCGATCCGCATCTCCGACGACGGGCCCGGCGTTTCCCCCCAGGTCCGCTCGACACTTTTCGAGCCGGGTGTCACCACGAAGAAGGGAGGATGGGGTGTGGGGCTGTCGCTCTCCCGCCGCATCATACAGGATGTGCATGGAGGGAGGCTTTCCCTGGATCCTTCCGCTTCGGGCGCGACCTTCCTCGTCGAGCTGCCCATCGCGGAGAGCGCCTGAAGCTGGAAACCGGAGCAGAAAGTTTGTCGTATCTCGATCGTCTGAACCCTGAGCAGAAAATCGCGGCGGAGCACTTCGAGGGGCCTTTGCTGGTGCTCGCCGGGGCCGGCTCCGGCAAAACCCGCGTTCTCACCTCGCGTATCGCGCACCTCATTGAGGAGTTCGGGGTCGCGCCCGACTCGATCCTTTCGCTCACCTTCACCAACAAGGCAGCCGCAGAGATGCGGGCGAGGGTACGTGCGCTGCTCGGCCGCGATCCTGCCGGAATGTGGATCGGTACCTTCCATGCGATCGGCGCCCGAATGCTGCGGCGCGACGCCACGCGTCTCGGATGGACTCCCGGCTTCCTCATCTATGACGCCGAGGACTCGGAGCGGCTCGTCCGCCGGATCCTCAAGGATGAGCTGAAGCTCGACCCGAAGAAGTGGAGCCCGAAAGCCGTCCGCTCCGCGATCTCGTCCGCCAAGAACGAGCTGCTCGACCAGGAGAGCTACGCGAAGGTCGCCTTCGACCCATTCAGCCGCATCGTGGCTCAGGTGTTCGAACGGTATGAACGTGCGCTGCGCGACGCCAACGCCTTCGACTTCGACGATCTGCTCGTGAAGCCGGTGACGCTCCTGCAGCGCTTTCCGGAGGTCCTCCGTCGCTATCGGGAGCGCTTCCACTTCGTAATGGTTGACGAGTACCAGGACACGAACCACGCCCAGTACATCTTCCTGAAGCTTCTGGCAGAGCGGACGCCTGGCGTCGAAGCGGGTACGCCGGGCGCGGGCGGCAACCTCTTCGTGGTTGGGGATGACGACCAGTCGATCTATGGCTGGCGCGGCGCGAACGTCCGCAACATCCTAGACTTCGAGAAGGATTTCCCCGACACCGAGATCGTCCGGCTCGAGGAGAACTATCGCTCCACGCAGCGAATTCTCGAAGCGGCGAATCACGTTATCTCGCGGAATGTGAATCGGAAGGGGAAGGTCCTCAGGACCGCCAACCCCCCCGGCGACGTGCTCGTTCTGGTCGAGGCAGGCGACGAGACCGACGAAGCGAACTGGATCGCGTCGGCCGTCCTCGCGGAGCTGCAGGAAACGCAGGGGCGCAGCGCCCGCGACTTCGTCGTTCTGTATCGCACCAACTCGCAGTCGCGGGCGCTCGAAGAGGCCTTCCTCCGCGAGCGGATCCCCTACAGAATCATCGGAGGGCAGCGCTTCTACGAACGGCGGGAAGTGAAGGACGTTCTGGCTTATCTTCGTCTTCTCGCGAATCCGGCGGATGACGAAGCCTTTCTTCGCATCGCAAATGTTCCACGCCGGGGGATAGGCGACACGTCGCTCGCCAGACTCGCCGAGATGTCCGCCTCGCGCGGGGTGCCGCTGCTGCACGTTGCCGCCTCCGGCGATCTGGCGGAGATCCGCGGCGGAGCAGCCCGAGCGCTTCCCGTCCTCGCGGAGCTGCTGCAGAAGTATTCGGCCTTTGTGGACCTCGGCCTCCCACTCGATCACATCACCCGGGAGCTGGTCGCGGAGCTCGGCTTCCTCGAGGCGCTGCGCGATGAGGGGCCCGAGGGGGAGGACCGTGTAGCCAACGTCGAGGAGCTGATCGCCAGCGCGGCGGAGTTCGAAGTTCGCCTGGCACAGGGCGATGAAGCCCTGGCGGTCGAACTGGAGGATGGGACCGAAGAGCTCAACATCCGCCCTCTCGACCTTTTCCTGTCTCACGTCGCGCTCGTCACCGAGGTAGACAAGCAGGACCCGGACGCCGCCGTGGTGAGTCTGATGACGCTCCACAATGCGAAGGGCCTCGAATTCCCCGTCGTCTTCGTCGCCGGCCTCGAGGAGGGGCTCTTCCCACTCTCACGAACGATGGAGGAGCCGGAACAGCTCGAAGAGGAGCGACGCCTCTTCTACGTCGGTATCACGCGCGCCGAACAGAAGCTCTTTCTGACGACCGCGAAGCGCCGGCGCCGGGGCGGGGAGTGGATGGACTCCGTTCCATCGAGCTTCCTGGAATCGATTCCGCAGGAGCTGATCGACGTTCGTCAGACGGACAGAGTGCTCGAGATGTCGAGGCCGCGGTTCGGCTATCGGCAGACGAGCAGCTTCTCAACGCGCCGGGACCGGATCGGGCTGGAGCCGCGAAGGGTCGCCAAACCGCTCTATCAGGAGGTAGACTACTCGGACTCGCAGGAGAACGTCCGACTGGTGAAGGGGGCGAGAGTGCGCCATCCTCAGTTCGGCTCCGGCACTGTGCTGGAAATAAGCGGATTCGGAACGGATATCCGCGCCGCGATCGATTTCGATACCGTCGGACGCAAACAGGTGGTCGTCAGATACGCCAATCTGCAGGCGGACTGGGACTGAAGAGGAAGC
>CAYRLB010000082.1:0-11613 GCA_964424945.1 uncultured Gemmatimonas sp. | reverse complement strand
ACCGCGGCCTCGACCCGCTCGCCACCGACTGGTACGAAGATGCCCTCCACTACGCCCGGCTGAACGCTGAGCAGAACGCCCTCGGCCCTCTACAAACGATGCAGCTCGATTGGCGCACAATCCCCGACGACATGCGGGGCCGCTTCGCGCTGGCCATCGCCGCGGATGTGCTTTACGAGGAGCGGAATATCGAAACGCTGTACGCGGCGATCGATGCGCTCGTGGCTCCCGACGGAGAGGTGTTGATCGCCGATCCCGGACGCACCTACCTCCCCGGCTTCCTCCAGACGGTGAGCGACGGGTGGACGGTTGATGATGCGATCGAGAGGGAGGAGCCACCGCAGATAGCGGGAGGGGAGCCGGGAAAGATCCGGATCTACCGGCTTCGGCGGCGGGTGGTCGACCTGTCTGCGGCGCGAAGACGATTCGGTAGGAGTACTGGCCCGATTCAGGAATAGCCCGAGGTCCAGCCTGGCCCGGTGCAAGGTTGCCCCCGGCCCGACCAGTGCCGGATCCTGGGGGCAGCCCTGAACTCGAACTTCCTACATCCTCAGCGCTTCAAGCCCGGCCTGCGCGACCTGCGCATCCTGCGCGACACTCCCGCCGCTGACACCGATCGCCCCGATGGCGACTCCCTCGAGAAGAACCGGGATCCCGCCGCCGAGCGGCATCGCACCCTCGACGTTCATCACCCCGACAGTTCCACCCGCCACCATCTGCTGAAGCGCTTCGGTCGGACGACGGAAGGCTGCAGCCGAGCGGGCCTTGTCGATAGCGATCTGGATGCTGGCCGTCTGCGTCCCATCCCGCCGATGAAGGGCGATGAGCTGTCCGCCCGCGTCGACGACCGCGATCGCCATCGGCCAGCTGTTCCTCTCTGCTTCGGCTTCTGCCGCGGCGAGGATCGCCTTCGCTCCATCGAGGCTGATCGCCTTCGTGTCGACGAGCTGCGCTTCGGCATGTCCGGGGCGGAGGAATGCGATCAGGATGAGGCTGAGGAGAAGTACGGTCTTGCGCATCGGTTTCTTCCTGCTGGTGTATGACTTGTGATTTCGCTCCGAAATTATGGAGCGATTCCAAGCCCTGCAAGAAATTGCCGTGCATCCGCTCGACTTTATCCGCCGCGGATAACCGGCTAGATTCGGAGCGCACGGGACGGCCCGGACGCGCCGCCCGACCACATCTCAGGAGCAGATCGACCCCTTGGAAGCCAGCAGCATTTCCGTGCTCGAGACGTCGCCGCAGCGGCGCCCTACGCCCACCGTGGATATCGGCGGGGTGCAGGTCGGGAGCGCACACCCCGTCGTCGTCCAGTCGATGACCAACACCGACACCGCCGATGTCGAATCGACGGTGCGGCAGGTCGCAGCGCTCTGGCGGGCCGGCAGCGAACTCGTTCGCGTGACGGTCAACAATGAGGAGTCTGCGCGGGCCATCCCCTACATCGTAGATGGGCTGCTCGAACGCGGCGTCGAGGTACCGATCGTCGGGGATTTCCACTACAACGGACATCTCCTGCTGACGAAGTACCCCGACTGCGCCCGCGCTCTCGCGAAGTACCGCATCAACCCGGGCAATGTCGGCGCGAAGCGGCACGATGAGAACTTCGCGATGATCATCGAGCAGGCGATCACCTTCGGGAAGCCGGTGCGGATCGGCGTCAACTGGGGATCGCTCGACCAGGCGCTGCTCGCGCAAATGATGGATGAGAATGCGCGCCGCCCCGACCCTTTCGATGCGCAGGAGGTTCTGCGAGTCGCGATGATCGAAAGCGCGCTCCGCTCCGCGGCCTTTGCCGAGGAGATCGGCCTCGGGCACGACCGCATCATCCTTTCGGCGAAGGTGAGTGCCGTGCCGGATCTGGTCGCGGTCTACGGTCGCCTCGCCGCGCAGTGCGACTACCCGCTGCACCTCGGCCTCACGGAGGCGGGCATGGGAACGAAGGGTGTGGTAGCCTCCGCCGCCGCCCTCGGGATTCTCCTGCAGCAGGGGATCGGCGACACCATCCGCGTCAGCCTCACGCCGACGCCGGGGGGCGACCGCACGGAGGAGGTGCGCGTCGCACAGCAGATCCTTCAATCTCTCGAGATCCGCTCCTTCACTCCGCAGGTGACTTCATGCCCCGGCTGCGGGCGCACGACGAGCACCTACTTCCAGAAGCTCGCGCAGGACATCGAGGGGTACCTCCGCGAGCAGATGCCGATCTGGGGCGATGCTCACCCGGGCGTCGCGGAGATGAAGGTCGCGGTAATGGGGTGCGTGGTGAATGGCCCCGGCGAGAGCAAGCATGCGAATCTCGGCATCTCCCTGCCGGGCACCTTCGAGGAGCCGAAGGCACCGGTCTACGTCGACGGGGAGCACTACACGACGCTCAAGGGAGACGCGATCGCGGAGGAGTTCCAGCGGATCCTCGACTGGTATGTCGCGACGCGCTATCCGGCGAAGGCGACCGCCGAGGTCTGAGCGTCGAGTCTGAGGGACAAGACCCCTGAGCGAAGAAGGCCGGGATCGCCTCCAGGTGGAGCGCGACGATGCGTTGCCGGCGGCGATCAGGTTGGCCTCCGCGCAGCGGTCTGACACCGAAGGAATCTGGCACGAGAAGTGTGTCCTTTCTCTCCGTTTTTCCCGGTTTTCCAGGGCGCCGCGCTCGGCGACGCCTCAACTTATGACAGGAAACAGGTAGAAGATGCGCAAATCTTTCGTCATTCTCAGCACCCTCGCGCTGGCGTTCGGCGCTGCCGGAACCGCCGATGCCCAGAGCGGCTTCGCGCTGAAGGGGTCGCTGCTCTTCAACTCGAGCAGCGTCGAAGCGGAAGGGCAGAATCTGGATTATGAGGATTCGAACGGCTTCAACGTCGGCGCCGAGTATGTTCTTCCCTTCGGCATCGGGATCGGCATATCGGGCTACACGGCAGGCTCACCCGATGACTTCAACTTCTCCGAAGGAAGCCTGATCACGCTCGGCGAGGTCAACTACTTCGTCAACGTCCCGGCGCTTCCGATCTCGCCCTACATCGGCGTTCACACCGGTCTCGGTACGGTCGAAATTTCCGAGATCGAGGACACGCCGGCTCCCGAAGTCGATTTCGGCGACATCGGCTTTCAGGTCGGTCTTCGCTTCCAGCCCCATTCCATGTTCGGCGTGGATGCGCAGTACCGCAGGATCAGCGGATCGCTTCGGCAGGCGCAGTCGGCTGACTTCGAGTCGAACCAGTTCCTGATCGGCGTGACGCTGTTCTGAGTCTGGACGGCGAAAGGGGGAGATTGCACTCAGCGATCTCCCCCTTCTTCATTCTTCTCGGTTCCTTCCTGTCGTTGCCCCTCCAGCCGAAGACAATCCAGCCAGCATTTCTTCGCCACCCGTCTCATCGGCCGGATGGCGCACTTCTGGCGGATATGCGGTCCGCCGGCCAACCCCCTGACGACCGGCCATCCGCTCAAGCAATCGACGACCAATGGCCGACCGTCTGACTCGGAAGATCGGGGAGATTCAGGAGGAATCGGGCGCGTCGGCTGCAGCTGTCGCCTTCCACGATTATGCATCCGGGGAGAGCTTCGGCTACCACGAAGATCGGTGGTTCCACGCCGCGAGCACCATCAAGGTACCGGTACTTCTGGGCGTGTACGACGCGATCGGGAAGGGTCGCTTCGAGGCTGACTCCCGCATCCACGTCCGCAACCGCTTTGTGAGTGTCGCTGATCAGCGCGCCTATCGAGTGGAGTCGGCGCGCGATGCCGGGAGCGAGGTTCACGCCTTCATCGGCAAGACGATGCGTGTCAGCGACCTTGCGCGCCACATGATCGTAACCAGCAGCAACCTTGCGACGAATCTCCTCGTCGACCTGATCGGCATCGACGATCTGCAGCAGTCCCTCGAGACGCTGGGAGGCGAGGGCGTCGACTTCCGACGGGGCGTTGAAGATGAAGCCGCGTACGAAGAGGGCATCAACAACCGCGTCACAGCGGCCGGCATGGTCGGGATGCTGCGCGCGATCGAGGAGAAGCGGCTTTCCGAGGAGGCGTCCATGGCGATGCTGGACATCCTGCACGAACAGGAGTTCAGGAGCGGCATCCCCGCAGGCCTTCCCGACTCGGCACGCGTTGCGAACAAGACGGGGGAAATCTCGACGGTGGCCCACGACGCGGGCCTCGTCTACCTGCCCGACCGCAAGCCCTACGCGCTCGTCACCCTCACCGAATGGCCGGCGGACCGGACATCGGGACGGCGCGAAACGCTGGCCGCTTTCTCGAAGGCGGTCTATGAGCATCTGACGGGAGAATGACGATGCTTCTCCCGCCCGCGTCAGGCCTGAAGATCGTCGGTGCGGAGCAGCTCCCGGAGGCCGACCGCGCCTGTCTTCGGCCGGGGGAGCTCCTCCCTGACGAGGATGGAGTGGAGCGCCGCCTTCCCTCCTGGTTCTACGAAGTCCCGAGCTGGGAGGCGGCGCTCGACACGCAGCTCGCCCCCCACTTCGGGCTCTGGGAGCTTATCGATGTGGACATCCGTGAAGCCGAGCCGGCCCGGCTCTTCCCGCGCTATGTGCCGTGCGCCATCAGCGTTCTGGCGGCGCATCTGGAGATGCTGCGTGTGGAGGTCGGGCGAGTCGTCCGGATCGCTGCGAATGGCGGCTACCGCTCCCCCTCCCACGCGCTCGCCACGACGGCCTCGCCCCACTCCTGGGCCACGGCAGCGAACATCTATCGCATCGGCGACGACTTCCTCGATTCACAGGAGACGATCGAGAAGTACATCGAGATCGCGCGCCGCGCGGTGCCGCACGCCTGGGTCCGTCCCTTCGGGGATACCCCCGGGTACGCCTTCGACCATCTGCACCTCGACATCGGCTTTCTCGAGGTCGAGCCGCGTGGCATCCCGGGTGCGTAATGGAGACGGGGTTTATCAGCCACTCGAGAGAGAGGTGAGTTGAGCAGCGTTGGCGGGAGCCCGGAGACCAGCAAATCGGCCAAAGCGCGTCCGGGAAAGCTTGAAGGCTACCCCGGGAAGCTGCTGCTCGCGGCGATGGGGATGGAGGCCGAGTTCACCCTGATAGTGGACGGTCGCCATCGTCGTCCGGAGGCCATCTTCCGCGACCCGCGCGCCTTTCTCGGGTCGGATCTGATGCATCGCGTCGGCACCTCGTATCATCTGCCGACGGGAGGCGCGGTCTATTTCGATACCGGGGTCATCGAGGTCGCAACGCCGGCGATGGAGATCGAGAAGGGGTGCGCAGCCCGCGCAGGTCGCTCCCTCTGGGAGGGCATCCTGGAGGTGCGTTCGGCGCTCGATCGATGGGAGCAACGGAAGGGGCGCGACGCGGCGTTGGTCGGCTTCAGCGCGCACTATAACGTCTCCTTCGACCTTCCAGCTCACCAGCAGGGGTCGGAGCGCACGGTCGAGAAACTCGCCCTCCTCCTGACGCACATCCTCCCCGTCCCGATCATGCTGCTCGCCGCCAACCGCCGCTCGACGGGGGTCGGCGTACGTCCGCGCGGGGACCGCATCGAGATCACGGTCGACTTCACGCCGAGCCCCTCGCTGATGATCGCGGCGGGGACCTACATCGTCGGGGTGGTCCGCGAGGTGATGCGGCTTCCCACCTTCGAGCTGGAAGCGCTCGACATGCTCGACCTCCCCCGCATCCTCGGCTTCGCACCGATCCCTCATACGTCGCGGCAGGGGTGGCTCGCCCACGACTCGAGCTATCCGCGCTCCCCCTTCACTGCCAACATCGACCAGGATCTCTGGGACCTCGAAGATGGCCGTCAGGCGACGCTCCGACAGATCGCGGGGGCGATCACGCATCGCTTCTGGCACCCGATCCGGCGCATCTCCGATCCCTTCACCTTCCGGATGATCGGCTCGGTGATCCGGGGTCGGGCGCCCTCTCTCCTCGACCTGCCCGACCGGCCTGCCGAGTATGACGACGTGGGTCGGCTCTGTACGTGGGACAACCTCTTCCCCGAGGAGCGGCTGTCACGCTCCCGCTATGAAAGGGTGCTGATCCGCGCGATCTCAGGGCGAAAGCTGATGATGGCGGGCGCCTGGTACCGGCCGGTAGGGATGCGGGGGTGGTCTGCGGTGGTTTTCAGGCGTGAAGGATCCCGAGTACCCACGACGATCCCGATCGACGCGCTGATCGCGCACCTCGACGATTGGTGACGAAGATCCGCATTCCATCTCCACGGGTGACGAAGCGGGAGTGAAGAATGGCTGCCGGCGTGAGAGAACCCCGGCAGCTCCGATCACCCCGCGTTCCGCTCCGCCAGCTTCGCGATCTGCGGCGAGCGAATCGCACCGCCGGTTGAAAGCAGCTCGATCACCCGATCCGTCCGCGGCTGGTACCGGAGAGTCGTCGCGCGAATCCCGAGCAGCAGGTTGAGCGTCACGAGTGTCCCCGTCACCTCCGTACCCGCCAGAATCGATCGCAGCTGCGCCGCCGTGTTCTTCTCGAAGCTCCGGGCGATCACGACGATCGTGTCGGGCATCTCCTCGACCGCAGCCGCAATCGCGTCGCGGGTCTTCCCGGAGATCGTGAAGCCGACCTCGGGGTGGGGCAGTACGATCCCCTCCCGGTTGCCCGTCGCAAAGCGGATCCCGCTCTCCGGGCCGACACCCCCGATCCTTGCATTCCCCGTGATCTCCTCGACGATGCACCGCACACCCATGCGGAACTGATCTTCCGCGGAGCGTCCCTGGAAGGAGAGCCGCCGGAGATAGGTTGCGAAGTGGGCGTCCGCGTCGAAGTGCCTGAAATGCGGAAGAAGACGCTCCGCCGTTTCACGATCGACCCAGCCCGTGGCGACGACGGCTTCCAGGAGAGACCGACCGCTGAGCGCCGGCGCGATCTCCGCGACACGCTCGAGCCCCATCTGCATGCGGGTGAACTCTGCGGTCCGCGGAAGTCCGGCCGGCACATCGCCGACGAAAAAGCGCTCGAGATTACCGAACCAGATCATGGTTTCCTATCCGGGCTGGCGAGAAAGCTATCTTCAGGAGAATGCGAGAGTACCCGAAATGCGTCAAGCGGGCACAGGACGGTCCACGTGCACTGCTTCGAGCGGCTCGACCGGCCAGAGCGGCGTGAAGAGCGTCCTTCCTTGACAGCGCCGATGCCCGGTCCAATTTGATGCAGCGTCCACTCCTACACCGAATCGCATTGCGACGTTTCTCAGCGGCCCTCTGCCTTCCTCTCCTTCTGCTCACCGGATGCCGGATCGAGCGGACTCCGAGCCCCTATATCGACAGGGTGGGAACGTCCGAGCAGGAGGTGCGGGCGGCGTCGGAAGAGCTTGTCGATCGGCTCCTCTCGACGGCCCCGTCTCTTCAGCGCGGCAATCTGACGGAGGTCACGCTCGCGCTGGCACCCCGCGTCGATATCACCGGCATCGGCCCCGACGCCGAAGTGATCCGCGGGGACACTGCATTCATGCGGATTCTCACGGAGATGACCGCCGGACAGCGGATCGCGATGGAGGATCTCCGGGTCGATGTGGAGCCGGGGAATGACGCCGCCTGGTTCCGCTCGGTCTTCGTACTGACGGATACCTCCGACGCCACTGGCCGAGTGCCCTTCACCGGTGTCCTCATGCACCAGGAGGGCATCTGGCGGCTCGTTCAGGCGAATCTCGCGGAGGCGGTCACCCCGCAGGCTGATCCCCCTCCGTCTCCTGAACAAGCGGCGGCGGAAGCCGGATGATCGCGGTGTCGCCGGCGGTCAGGTGCTGCCGGGTCATCGGCATCTCGCTGAGTCCCGGCTGAAAGGCAAGACGCTCCGCGACGGCTTCCTGAAGCTGCGCTTCGCTGATGTACCCCATCCGCAGCATCGCCCGGAGCACCTCGTTCCGGCGCACCCCTACCGCGCCGGGCACATCGTCCGGCCTCTCGATCTTCGGCTCAAGAAGAAGCCCGGCGAGCGAGGCGGTCTCCCCGAGTGTAAGCTCCGAGGGCGCCTTGCCGAAGAACTCCCGCGCCCCGGCGAAGACGCCGTAAATGGGGAAGTCCTCGGATGCGCCGAGATAAACGCGGTTGAGATAGAGCTCGAGCAGATCCCGTCGGTCGATGCGCTGCTCCAGGAGGGGCGCCATCACCAGTTCCCGCGCGTGCCCCCCGACCCCTGAACCCAGAAGATGAATTTCGCGGACGAGCGCTCGCGGGATCGTCTTGTGCGCATCGCGCGGCCGAACCGGGCCGCCCTCCGCGAAGGTCGGATCCACCACCGCCATGAACGCCTGCGGAACGTAGGGAGGAAGGCTCCCGATCGGGACCCAGTCAGGGCGGGCCATCGCTTCTGTCCGCTGGCCCAGGAGCCCCCCTCTCAACTGTCGGTCCATCATCCAGCCGAAAAGAACGGCCAGCATCACCAGCAGGCAGCCGAAGCCGAGCGCCAGAAGCTGTGATCCCTCCAGCCGCCGCTTCTTCTTCTCCGGCTCGTTCCTGCGAGTGAGCTTGCCGCCGCGACGCCGGGGCTTCCCACCGAGACCCTTACCCTTTTTCACACCCTTCTTCGGCTTTCAGCTCCAGGTCGTTTTTCAACACGCTTTTTCCACCGGTACACCGATCCGACCACCGCGGTCGCCCCGCGATTCCCGCGGCGCCGCGGCCCCACCTCCGTGGGGGTGGACGGGGCAAGTATTATTCCGGGTCCCGACCGACCGAAGCTGCACGCCGGCCCCCTCCGGAGGTGCGCCTGCCCTACCTCCCGCTCGGTTTCGCCCGCGCCTCGAGAAGGTCGCTCGCGAGCCGCCGACCCAGCGCCAGAATCGTCAGCACGGTAGGCCGTGCGAGCGCCTCCGGGAAGACGCTCGCATCGCAGACGTACAGCCCGCGCACCTCGGTCTGCAGACGTTCATCAACAACCTCCCCGATGCGCGCCGTCCCCGCTGGGTGCGTCCCGCGCAGCGGGGTCGTGAAGATGCTGTCCGGTCGACACCCCGCGCGACGCAGAATCTCGCCAGCGACCTTCTCCGCACGCGTCAGCCGGATGCGATCATTCTCCGTGACCCCCTTCGAGATCGTCCCGTCCGGACGGATCTCGCCGCTCACCTCATCCTTGAGCTTGATCATGACGCCGAGGGTGCGGCCCCACCGATGCCAGGTGAGCGGGTACGCGGGTCCCTTCTTCGCCATGACGAGCGGGTACATCAGCCAGGGATCGATGAGGGTCGAGTAGAGGACGCCGAGCTCATCGTCGGCATGGCTCCAGGTCATCGGCGGGTCGCCGCCCATGCCGCTCACCGGTGAATGGCCGTAAACCATCACCGTGGTATCCATCGTCATGCCCCTTCCGGCGCCCTCGATCCCGCTCGCGCGAAGGAGCGTTGCGGAGCCGACCCCGCCCGCCGCGACGATGACCCTTTCCGTCTCGATGCTGAAGGGGCGCCCCGCGGAGGTGCCCGAGACCCCGGCGACCGCTCCCCCTTCGATCCTGACCTGCTGAACCTCCGCCCGCGTCCGCAGCTCCGCGCCCGCCCGAACCGCGTCGTCGACCCACTCCGCCGCGCTCCATTTCGCGCCGCACCGGCAGCCGAGCATGCAGTGGGCACCGCAGTCGAACTCCGGGGCGCGTTCCGGCTGCATGAACTTGTCCTGTGGCACCCACGCCTGGCCCAGCTCCCCGCCCGCCTCCGCAACCCGTGTCGACGCTTCGCCCCGCAGCTCGGGAGCCAGCGGCCGGATCCGCAGCTCGCGGCTGATATCGCGAACTTCGGCGTCGAGGTCGATGCCCAGCCGATCGCGCCACCAGGGCGGCGGCGGGGCCGCACAGCCGCAGTACATGCTCGTAGCGCCGCCGAGCATCAGCGGCCGGATGATGTTGAGGCCGCCGTCGGTGAAGAGGAGCGCATGCTTGTCCGCGTAGAGCAGCGCGCCGGCGTAGGTTCCGAACAGCCGGCTGCCCCGCCAGTCTCTCCCGCGCTCGAGGATGATGACGCGCTCCCCGCCCCGCGCCAGCTCCCTCGCCACCGAGGCGCCGCCGGGGCCCGAGCCGATGACGACGATGGGCGCTGCGCTCACAGCCGTCCGCGCGCCCGCTGCCCCCGCCCGAAGCACTCCTTTTCAGCCATGGCGCGCCACGCAGTCAGGAACTTGTAGCCTGGTGGGATGTAAAGCGGAAACCCATCCCGCACCATCCGCTTCCTCGATCGGGTACAGCGAGATCATGCGCGTTCGGCCTGGACTTTTCGTCATCTTTCTGCTCCTCGGCGTCGTCTTCCCCTCCCTGGCGGGGGCGCAGGATGATGGCCGCTGGAACGATCCGCGGACCCTGGAGATCGTCGGCCGGGCGATCGACCGGCGCACGATGGAGGTCGTCGACAGTACCCTGCAGAGCTACCGCGCCGACGCCCGCGGCTACGTCTACTTCCTCCTCGACTCCCCCGAACTCGACCGGCAGAGCCTGGTCCGCACCGACCAGGTCGCGCTCGATGTATTCTGGCGATCCCCGAACGAGATCCGCCAGAGAGTCATCGGATGGCGGGAGCAGAAGGAGCTCCCGATCACGCGCCTGCACTACTACCTCGACCGGCTGACGGTCGTTCAGGACAACTACGGGCAGGCAATCGTCATTGCGGATGGCGACAATGTCCGCGATGTGCCGCACCCGGTGGCGAGCGGCGGCCTGGAGGTCTACGACTACATGCTGGTCGATTCGCTCACCCTGCATCTTCCGGGCGTGTCCGGCGCGGTGACTGTCCACGAAGTGCAGGTGCGGCCCCGGAACCCGGATATTCCCGGCATCATCGGGAGGGTCTACTTCGAAGCAGGAACGGGCGCGCTGGTGCGGATGACCTTCACCTTCACTGCAGCGTCGTACGTCGATCCGCGCCTCGACTACATCAATGTAACGCTCGAGAATGGGCTCTGGCTGGGGCGATTCTGGCTCCCGCACGAGCAGCGGCTGGACATCCGCCGCGAGATGCCGGAGCTCGACCTTCCCTTCGGGACGGTCATCCGCACCCGGATGCGCGTCAGCAACTACCGCTTCAACGAGTCGGAGTCGGATATCCTCTTTTCTCTGCCCGTCCAAGTGACCTTCGCGGCACCCGAGGAGCGGCAGAACTTCCCCTTCGAGGCGCCGATCGATGCCGAGTGGCGCGTGGAAGGGCTCGCGCAGCCGGCCGATCTGGCGGAGCTGCGGCGGGAGGCGCGCGGGCTGGTGGAGGCAAGGGCGCTGAGCGGCCTTCAGAGTCGGCGGCTCGGCTTCGGTTCGGTCTCGGACATCATCCGCTACAATCGGGCGGATGGTCTGGTTCTCGGCCTCGGCGCGGGCTTCGACAGCAGCGGCCTCCGCGGGCGGGTGCATGGCGGCTGGGCGTTCGGCGCGAGCCAGCCGACGGCGCGGGTCGACCTCGACCTCGGGTCGCCCGGCGGCGTCTCCGGTTCGATTTCCGGCTACATCAACCGGACGGGTGAGGTCGGTGGCGATCTGCCATCTTCGCGCCTGATGAACTCCCTCAGCACCCTTTTCCTCGCCGAGGACTGGACTGACCCCTTCCACGCCTCGGGGGTGGCGGCGAACGTGACCCTTCCTTCGGACGGCCGGTATACCTTCGGCGCGGGGCTGCGGGTCGAGCAGCAGCGGCCCGCCGAGCTGACGTCGACCTTCTCCCTCTTCG
>CAYRLB010000081.1:0-11634 GCA_964424945.1 uncultured Gemmatimonas sp. | reverse complement strand
TCGTTACGGCTTTCGATCAGCCCGCCTTGGGAGGCGTCTACAAACTTTCGATGGTTCGGGAGGCGGATGGAAGCTGGCAGCCGCGGATCAAGCTGAGCGATCAGCAGCTCAAGGTGTCGAACCCGGGATGTCTTCAGGTCTGGCGGTACCGCAACGGCAACGAGTTCATCGGCGACGTAATCGTCGACGAGTTCTCCTTCGGCGGGGGAGAAGAGACGATCGCCGTGGACCCGCGTGATCCGACGAGGCGGAAGCGCCTTGCCGGAGAGCGGGAAGCCCTGCTTTCCCCCGTCTTTCGAGGAGGCGAGCGCGTCTATCCGGAACCATCGCTGGAGGAAATCCGCTTACGCGTTCGAGAGCAGCTGGCCGGCTTTCACGAAAGCATCAAGCGCTTCCAGAACCCACACGCGTATCCCGCCGGGATGGAGATCGGGCTTCTTGAGGCGAAGACGCGACTCATCCTCGAGGCGCGAGGCTTCCACGCTGGCTGATTCCTGATAGCAGTGTGAGATCGCCTTCAGAGGAAACGAGCCCGGTCCCTCTGCCGCCCCGGAGTTCACGATCGACAGCGCAGGAGGCGGGGAGGGCTGGAACCGTCGATCGCAGACGAACTACCCGGCGCGTGCGAAAGCCTCCCTCATGGGCCAGCGGTACGGACCGACCGGGACCCTACCAGCTGATCGTCCCCTTCTTGCTGGTGTCGACCTCCTCCGACTCGCCCCCGAAAAGAAACCGCTCCGTCTGTTCGGAGAGGAACTTCTTCGCCTCCGGGTCGCGGAGGTTCAGGCCGTAATGGTTGATGAGCATCGTCTGCTGCTGCAGCCACTCAGCCCAGCATGTCTGGCAGATTTCGGAATGGATGCGGTTTCCGAGCTCGTTGCGGAAGGGGGCGTAGGGAAGTGGGGATCCTTCGTTGCCGCACCGGACGCATTGAATGACAGCCAAAACGTTCCTCCCGTAGAGTTTAGCTCGTACCACCGCCCCGGACTTCGGGGTCGAAGGGCACCCGACCGCGGACCTGCTGTAGTACCGCGGTAACGCCTGACGGTTCTTTCCGTCGGCTGGGGGGCTAAACTACACGCTCACCCCGTTTGCAACAGCTCCAAGGAAGCGTATGGAGTCCGAAGCAACTCCGATATCTGTGCGGCTCCGGGACGACGATCGGACCGCGACCTGGAATCCGGCGCTCACCAGATCCACGCACGTCACCCTGGTCGTCCACCTCAGCGATGGCCGCATTGAGAGCCGCCGCTCGATGAACAGCGGCCGGGCTCGCGTCCGGGAAGGCGAGCGCATCGCGGAAGTCCTGGCGGAGGCATGATTCTTCTATCCGCCGAGGGATCTCTTTCTGACCCTACCAGATCCAATTGAGCATGTTTCGAGGCTACGTGCCCCGCGACGGGCGGCGCTCCACCTTCGCCGAATCCCTGAAGCACAACATTTCTGATCACATCACCTACACTCTTGCACTCGACAAGGGCGCGGCGAGCGATCGGGATTTCTATATGAGCACCGCCTGGGCGATCCGCGACCGGCTGGCGGAGCGGTGGGCGGCGACGCAGCAGAGGTACACCGATCAGGACGCGAAACGTGTCTACTACCTGTCCCTCGAATTCCTGATGGGCAGGACGCTCGGCAACGCAGTCATCAATCTCGATCTCTCTGACCCCATCGTCGATGCGCTTCATAGCCTCAGCTACGACCTCGAGGAGATCGAGGAGATGGAGCCGGATGCGGGCCTCGGCAATGGGGGACTGGGACGCCTCGCTGCCTGCTATCTCGACTCGATGGCGACGCTCGAGATCCCCGGGTATGGCTACGGCATCCGCTACGAGCACGGCATCTTCCGCCAGAAGATCGTCGACGGGCGCCAGGTGGAGATGCCCGACAACTGGTTGCGCGACGAGAACCCCTGGGAGATCGCGCGCCCCGACCGCACCTACCCGGTGAAGTTCTACGGTCGGGTCGAGACGCTGCCGATGCAGAACGGCGAGGTCCGCTTCCGCTGGGTCGATACGCAGGATGTCCTTGCGATGGCCTATGATACGCCCGTTCCCGGCTACCGGAACCACACCGTCAACACCCTCCGGCTCTGGGCGGCGAAGGCAACGGAGGAGTTCGATCTCGCCGACTTCATCCGGGGCGACTACCTGGCCGCAGTCGCCGCCAAGGGCGAGAGCGAGACGATCTCAAAGGTCCTTTATCCCCCTGACGATACCGGCTCCGGAAAGGCGCTGCGGATCCGGCAGCAGTACTTCTTCGTCTCCGCCACCCTTCAGGACATCCTCCTGCGTTACAAGCGGGAAAGGAAGACGTTCACCGACTTCCCTGACAAGGTCCAGATCCAGCTCAACGATACCCACCCCGCGGTGGCGATCCCCGAGCTGATGCGTCTGCTGATGGACGAGGAGGGGCTCGGCTGGGACGAATCGTGGGACATCGCCCGCCGCACCTTCGCCTACACCAACCACACCGTTCTCCCGGAAGCGCTGGAGAGCTGGTCCATCGATCTGTTCGGGAAGCTGCTCCCGAGGCACCTCCAGATCATCGAGGAGATCGACCGACGCCTGCGGGTTCGGGTCGAGAGCACATTTCCGGGCGAGCCCGACCGCGTCGAACGGATGGCGATTCTCGCCGACGGCAGGGTCCGGATGGCGAGCCTCGCCATCGCCGGCAGCCATTCCGTCAATGGCGTGGCTGCGCTGCACACGGAGATCATCAAGGAACGCATCTTCAGCGACTTCTACGATCTGTGGCCCGATCGCTTCGTGTCAGTCACCAATGGAGTGACGCAGCGGCGCTGGATGATGAAGGCGAACCCTGCCCTGTCCGGACTCATCTCACATACCATCGGGGAGGGATGGGTCACCGATCTGCCGCAGCTCAGGGGCCTGGAGATGTTCGCCGACGATGACGACTTCCGAGCCGTCTGGCGTCAGGTGAAGGAATCGAACAAGAAGGTGCTGCTGAAGGAGGTCGAACGGCTGACGGGCGTCTCGATCGATTCGAGCTTCATGGTCGACGTGCAGGTGAAGCGTATGCACGAATACAAGCGGCAGCTTCTGAACGCACTGCGGCTCGTCGATACCTACCTCACCCTGCGTGACGATCCCGACGCACCCTACGTGCCCCGCGCAGTACTCTTCGGGGGGAAGGCGGCGCCGACCTACTGGACGGCGAAGTCGATCATCAAGCTCATCAATTGTATCGCCGAACTGGTCAACAACGACCCGGTCGTCAGCCGCAAGCTGAAGGTCGCCTTCCTGCCGGACTACAACGTCTCGATGGCCGAGAAGATCTTCCCGGGAAGTGACCTGTCCGAGCAGATCTCGACGGCGGGATACGAGGCGTCGGGCACCGGCAACATGAAGTTCGCTCTGAATGGGGCGCTCACGATCGGCACCCTGGACGGGGCAAATGTCGAGATCGCTGAAGCGGTGGGCCCTGACAACATCTTCATCTTCGGGCTGACCTCGGAGGAGGTGGCGGCGGAGAAGGCGCGCGGCTACGAGCCGAGGAGAGTCTACGAGAGCAGCGAGCGCGTGCGGCGTGTCATCGACTTCCTGCGGGTGGGGAATCTCTGCCCGGAGGAGCCGGGCATCTTCAACGCACTGATGGACGACCTCCTTCATCACGACCGGTTCATGCTCCTCGCGGACTTCGAAGCGTATATCGCCTGCCAGGCGCAGGTCGATGATGCGTACCGGGATGCGGAGCGATGGACACGAATGTCCATTCTCAACGTCGCGCGCTGCGGCTTCTTCTCGAGCGATCGCTCCGTGAAGGAGTACGCGGAGAAGATCTGGAAGCTGTAGATCGCGCCGTTCGCGCGGGGCGGGAAGCCGGCCGGCGAGTGACCTGCGCCGGCCGCCGCGCTGCTCGAAAAAGGGGTGCGTTCGCCCGTCCCCGCCGCGATGAAGATCTCCGGCACGACGCTGGCGGAGTGCCGACCCGGTAGCCGCACCAACACGCCCCCGGGAAACTGAAATGGCCAATCGAGAGCGCGTCCGAACCGCCATCATCGAGTACGACGAAATCGCTCAGACGGTTGCCCGCCGCATCGCGGAGGTCATCCGCGAAAGACGGGCGGCCGGACTGCGCACCGTGCTCGGCCTCGCGACGGGCAGCACACCCATCGGCATCTATCGCGAGCTCATCCGGATGCATAAGGAGGAGGGGCTCGACTTCTCCGACGTCGTCACCTTCAATCTCGACGAGTATTACCCGATGGAGCCCGGCAGCATCCACAGCTTCCGGCGGTACATGCGGGAGAACCTCTTCGACCAGATCAACATCCCTCCCGAAAATGTGCATGTGCCGCGCGGCGACATCCCGCGGGAGGAGATAGAAGCGTACGGTCAGGCATACGAGGGGCTCATCCGTGACGCGGGCGGGATCGACATACAGATTCTCGGGATCGGCAAGACCGGGCACATCGGCTTCAACGAGCCTGGCACCGGAATCGACTCGCGGACGGGCAGGGTCGCACTCGACACGATGACCCGCCGTGACGCAGCCGCCGACTTCTTCGGCGAGGACAATGTGCCCTTCGAAGCGATCACCATGGGGGTCGCCTCGATCATGGAAGCAAGGGAGATCGCCCTCATCGCGACCGGGGAACACAAGGCGGCCATCGTGCAGCGCGCGGTCGAGGGCGAGGTGAGCCCGGACGTCGCAGCGACCTACCTGCAGAGGCACCCGAACGTCACCTTCTACCTCGATCCTGCGGCGGCGGCCGAGCTGACCCGCGTGAAGACGCCGTGGATGGTCGGCGAAGTGAAGTGGGACCGCGAGCGGGAGATCGAGGCGGTCATCTGGCTCAGCCGAACGACGGGGAAATCGGTGCTGAAGCTCGAGAACACAGACTACCGCGACCATCATCTCAGCTCGCTCCTGGCCCGCTACGGTTCTGCCGGCCCGCTGAATGGGGAGGTCTTCAACGCGCTCATCTCCCGCATTCGCGGCCGCAGCAAGCTTCCGCGCGGGCAGCGGATCATCGTCTTCTCGCCCCACCCCGATGACGATGTGATCTCGATGGGGGGGATCCTCAACAAGCTCCACCAGAATGAGAACGACATCCTCGTCGCCTACCAAACGTCAGGGAACATTGCCGTCTTCGACCACGAAGTCCGGAAATACCTCGACTTTCTGAGGCGCATGGGGCCGAGCCTGGTGGAGGAGCCCGCGGCGATGAAGACCCGCATCGAGGAGATCGAGCACTTCCTCGCCACGAAGAAGCCCGGCCAGGTGGACATGACCGCCGTCCTCGATATGAAGAGATCGATTCGCGAAGCGGAGGCGGTCGCGGGCATCGAAACCTTCGGAATGTCCAGGGATCGAGCGCGCTTCCTGAACCTGCCCTTCTACCAGACCGGAAAGGTGCGGAAGGATCCGATCGGGCCTCGGGATGTCGAGATCACGCTTGAACTGCTGCGTGAGCATCGACCGGAGATCATCTTCGTGGCGGGTGACCTTTCGGATCCGCATGGCACGCACCGGATGTGTCTCGAGGCGGTGGAGGGGGCGCTCGCGCTGTATGAGGGTGAGCCGCCGGAGATGTGGTACTACCGGGGCGCCTGGCAGGAGTGGTCGGTGGCGGAATCGGACGTTCTTGTGCCGATGTCCGAAGACGAGCTGCGGATGAAGATCCTCGCGATCTTCAAGCATCAGAGCCAGAAGGACCGCGCGCCCTTCCCGGGCCAGGATGACCGCGAATTCTGGCAGCGCGTCGAGGAGCGGAACACCGGCACCGCGGCCGTGATCGATCAGCTCGGCCTGCCCGAATACTTTGCGATGGAAGCTTACGTGGTACGGAGGAATGGCGAGAAGGTCCCGCAGGAGACGATCTCCACGAGCGGTCTTGCTGCGCCGCCGAGGCTGCGGCGGGAAGCCGATCGTCTCCGCCTCCTGCGCCGCGAAGCCTGAACCTGTACGCCCGGATCAACCAAGGTCATGCGCTATTTCGTTGGGATCGATGGTGGCGGTACCCGGACGACGCTCGGGATCTGCGACGAGTCGGGAAGAGAGCTGCTTCGGCGCGCCGGCCCCGCGGGTCTGGTCGACCCGCGACGGCCATCCGCCACGGCGGAGTTTCTGGTGTCGCTCGTGGAGGAAGCGGCTCGCAGCGCGGGGCTCGATGGGCCTGCCACGGCCCTCTGCGCCGGGCTCGCCGGGGTTGGGAACGCGACGGAGCGGGAAATCGTCGAGGCGACCTTTTCCCGGGCGGGTGTGGCCGAGGTCGTGGCTGTCCTGTCCGATGGAGAGACAGCGCTTCATGGAGCGCTGAGCGGTGGCCCCGGAATCCTAGTGATATCGGGAACGGGATCGGTCGCCTACGGCCGCTCCGAAGATGGGCGCGTGGAGCGGTGCGGCGGCTGGGGGATGGTGCTCGGCGATGAGGGAGCCGGCTATGCGATCGGCAGGGCAGGGTTGCGAGCGGCCCTGCTCGCGGTCGATGGCCGGGGTCCGCAGACCCGTCTGCTGCCGCACCTCCTCCATGTGCTGGGGATGGCGGTCCCCGAAGCGATCCCCCCCTGGGCGGCCCGCGCCGAGAAGTCGGAGATCGCCATGCTCGCCGTACACGTGCTGCGAATGGCGGAGCAGGGGGACCCGGTTGCGCACGGGATCGTGGCGGAAGCGGCGCTCGACCTTTCAGCCCACGTTGAAGCGCTCGTCAACCGACTCGGCCCCTGGCGCAATCCGCCGGCAGTTGTGCTTCACGGCGGTGTCGCTCGCGATCCGATCTTCGGGCCGATCGTGAAAGGGGCGCTCGCGAAGCGAAATCCCCCCGTACGGATCGCAGACTCGGCCGCCGATGCTGTGACGGGTGCGCTGGAATACGCCCGTTCGCTGTCGGCATCCGGGCCGAGGATCCACCGGTCTGTGCGGCCTGCATGATCCCTTCGGAAGGTGGGCGGCCGCGAGGGGAACGGGCCCGAGCGGATCGCCCCGCCCGGTTTCCCCTGCCCCTCGAGACGACATGCCTGGCGTGAAGTGACCTGACCGAAGCGCTCTGATCGCTGCGCTGCCCCCGACGCTCAGCGCTCGACCGGCGTCAGCAGATCCCGCCGCACCGTACGCACCCCATGCCCGCCGAAGTCGATCTCCGCCCGCTCCCCCTCCAGCATCAGGACGATGCCCTTCCCGTAGGTCGGATGGATCACCTCCTCGCCCGCCTCCAGCCCGCCCGTCAGGATATTCTTCACCTCGGGCAGCGCGGGGGGCATCATTGCACTTTCCGCGTCCGGATCGGGTTGGAGGTCGGCCAGCCGCGCCTCATTGTCGCAATGGCTGCACTGATAATCGTCAGCCCGTTCCTCCCCGAAATACTCGAGAAGCATCCGGGTCCGGCAGCGGGCCGTTCGGCAGTAGCGGATCATCGCGTCGAGCTTCTGGCGATCGATCTCCCGCCGCTCCTCGTAATCGCGTAGCTCCCGGCTCAGGTCCGTGCGGGTCACATCCTCGGCGATGCGTTCCCACGCCCCGCCCCGGTGCTCCCTGACCATGCCATGCCGCTTCAGCAGCGTCAGGACGATCCGGGCCTTCCGGCGAGGGACGTCGGCGGCCTCGGCGATCTCATCGAGCGGGCGCGGTTCATCGAGCGCGTTCATCACTCGACCGACGCTCGCCGCCTCCCCGATGTCCGGGTACTTCCCGCCAAGGAAGTAACCCTGGATCGATCGGTCCTGCTCGCGATAGAGCAGAGTGCAGCGGGCTGGCTTCCCGTCGCGACCCGCTCGCCCCGCCTCCTGGTAGTACGATTCGAGCGACCCCGGCAGATGGTAGTGGATGACGAACCGGATGTCCGACTTGTCGATCCCGAGACCGAAGGCATTCGTCGCGATGACCGCCTTCACCCGCCCCTCGCTCCAGCTGTCCTGAGCCTCCTCGCGCTGCTTTGCCGACCTCTTGCCATGGTAGAGCGCGAGCGGCCAGCGGCCCGAGAAGGCTTCGTACAGACGCTCCGCCTCCTTCACCGTGGCGGTATAGATGATCCCGCTCCCCTCCGTCTCACGGAGGAGGCGTTCGAGCGTCGCATCCTTGACCTCCTCATTGACCGTCGGAACGACCTCGAGGAACAGGTTGGGACGGACGAGATCGCCCACGATCCGGAAGGGCTCCTTCATCCGAAGCTGCTCCGCGATATCCGTCTGGACCTCCGGGGGAGCGGTCGCGGTGAGGGCGAGGATCGGCGGTCGGCCCAGCCGCTGCGCGATCGAACCGAGCATCATGTAGTCGGGCCGGAAGTCGTGTCCCCACTGGGAGACGCAGTGCGCCTCATCGACCACAAAGAGTGACACCTTCCGGGTGAGAAGCACCTCGAAGAATTCCCGGTCGCGGAAACGCTCCGGCGTGAGGTACAGGATCTTGCCTTCTCCCTGTCCGACCGCTATCTGCTCATCCTCCTGCTCGCGGCTCGTGAGCGACGAGTTGATCGTCCGGGCGTCGACCCCTATTTCCTCCAGCTTGTCGGTCTGATCCTTCATCAGAGCGATGAGCGGTGAAACTACGATCGTGAGGCCGGGTAGCAGAAGCGCCGGAAGCTGGTAGACGAGCGACTTGCCGGCGCCGGTGGGCATGATGACGAGGCCGTCACGCCCCTCCAGCACCATCTCGATCGCTTCTCGTTGTCCGGTCCGAAAATGGTCCAGGCCGAAGCGGTCCCGGAGCGTGGATTCGATAGGGGGAATGGCGGCTGATGCTGAGGGCACAGATAGACTTGTCGGGGGTTTCGGGATACACTGAACTCGCACCGGCGAGGTGCAATGTCCAGACCAGAAGTTGCGCGGCAGGAATGGCAGAAGAGGGGTGGGGCATCCCCTTTGCAGGTCGAAGGAACCTGGGGTCAGTATCCAACGCAATCATGGGGAATCGGAAGATGAATCCGAGAATTCGTTCGTTTACGGTTATCACGGCCCTTGCGGCCATGGGTGCGTCCGGCTGCGCGAGCCTTTCGCAGACGGAGCGCGGCGCCGTTATCGGTGCGGCAGGCGGCGGCGCGATCGGCGCGATCATCGGTCGGCAGATCGGGTCGACGGCGAGAGGCGCGGTCATCGGCGCAGCGGTCGGCGGTGCGGCGGGTGCCGTCATCGGCCGGCAGATGGACCAGCAGGCGGAAGAGCTTGCGGAGAGCATCCCCGGTGCTTCGGTACAGCGGGTGGGCGAGGGCATCGTCGTGACCTTCGACTCGGGACTGCTCTTCCCCTACGACTCCGACGTGCTCGTTCCGGCGGCGCAGGAGAACATCCGCAACCTCGGCCAGAGCCTGCAGCGCTACCCGGAGACGGAGGTGCTCATCATCGGTCACACCGACTCGGCGGGCTCGGATTCGTACAACCAGGGCCTCTCCGATCGTCGGGCAAATTCGGCGGCGAACCTGCTCGCTTCGTATGGCGTGCCGCGCGACCGCATCCGTACGATGGGCCGCGGTGAGTCGGACCCGGTGGCCGACAACAGCACCGAAGCCGGCATGCAGCAGAACCGCCGTGTCGAGGTCGTGATCTACGCGAGCGAGGAGTATCGCGAGCGTCTGATGCGGACCACGCCGCAGTAGTCGGAAGTACGCGGGGCCCCGGTCCCGTCGAGCGAATGAGGGCACCCCGGCAGAGCCGCGAGGTGCCCTCATCTGTTTCCGGCTCTCGCTTTTTCCCTGCCGGGAGATAAGTTTTCCGCCGTCCGCCCATTCGTTCGTACCCGCTCAGCAGCGCTCGCAGGCTCAAGCAGATGAAACGGATACTCACCGGGATCCAGCCTTCGGGTGCGGTCCATCTCGGGAACTATTTCGGCGCGATGCGTCCGTTGATTGATCTTCAGGACCGCGGCCAGGTGTTCGCGCTTCTGGTCGATCTGCACGCGCTCACATCCGTCCGTGACGCGGCCGCGCTGCGCGACTACACCCGTCAGGCGGCGCTCGACTTCCTCGCCTGCGGGCTCGACCCGAACCGCGCGATCTTCTTCCGGCAGTCGGACGTTCCGGAGCATACCGAGCTGATGTGGATTCTCAGCGCGGTCACCCCGATGGGACTGCTCGAGCGAAGCCATGCATACAAGGACAAGCTCGCGAGGGGCCTTCCCGCGAGCCACGCGCTCTTCTCCTACCCTGTTCTGATGGCCGCGGACATCCTTCTTTACGATGCCGACATCGTACCCGTCGGGAAGGACCAGAAGCAGCATCTGGAGATCGCGCGGGACATCACCGTGAAGATGAACGAGGCATACGGCGACGTCCTCAAGCTCCCGGAGCCGGAGATCGCGCCCGATCTGGCGACGATTCCGGGCCTCGACGGCCAGAAGATGAGCAAGAGCTACGGCAACGCGATCGAGCTCTTCATGGGTGAGAAGAAGCTGCGGAAGCGGGTGATGAGCATCGTGACGGATTCGACGCCCCTCGAGTCGCCGAAGGATCCCGAGGGCTCCACGATCGTCGAGCTCTACCGACTCGTCGCAAGCCCCGCCGACGTGGAGCGGATGAAGGACGATTTTCGGGCGGGCGGCATCGGATACGGTGACTTCAAGCAGCGGCTCTTCGAAGCCATCCGGGACCATTTCGCGCCGATGGTCGCGCTTCGTGACGAGCTCGCGGCGTCGCCGGAAGTCGTCGAGGGCGTCCTTCGTGAGGGGGCGGAACGAGCCCGCGAGGTCGCCTCGGAGACGCTCGGACGCGTGAAAAAGGCTGTCGGCCTGGCCTCCTGACGGGTACATCTTGTGCACATCGATACCTCCTCAGCGCATCAATCCGCGACTCGAGGAGGGAAGATGGAGAGCAGCGAGGAGGGCATCCGGGGCCGCAGCGGGGAGAATGAAGCACCCTCTGACCCCGGCAGTGGTCCGCCGCCAGGCGCCGCCGATGGAGCAGCCGCGCCGGAGACGGAAGACATTCTGACTCTGGTCTGTATCACATGCGGGACAGAATATTACTTTTCTGAAGAGGGCCCGCCGGCAGAGATGTCGTGCGGTAAGTGCGGCAACACCGTGTTCCGCAGCTACTACTCCTCGACGGATGAGCAGGAAGATGACGATTACGAGGAGGCGACCCGACGTGATCTGAGGACGGATGATCCGGAGGGCGACGCTCTCCCCGGGGATCTTCTCGACCTCGATCGGGTCTGATGGGCGGTCCGCCCGGCGGATCCCGCCCTTCCGTGGCGGCCCCGGGCGGGTAGCAGGTGACGCTTCCCGTATCGCCTCTCCGGGAACAACGTTTTAACATTTCGCAGAGAACATGGCTTTGCCCTTTGACGGGTCGGGGGTGGCGCTGGTCACACCCTTTCAGGACGGCGGAATCAACGAGCGTGTCCTCGGGGAGCTCGTTGAGTTCCAGGTCACAGAGGGGACCGACGCGCTGATCATCTGCGGGAGCACCGGGGAAGCGGCGACGATGACTCCGGCGGAGCAGGCCCGCGCGGTGACGGTTTCCGTCGAAGCGGCCCGCGGCCGGATCCCTGTGATCGCAGGTGTCGGCGGAAGCGACACGGCTGCCGTTACCGCTCTGGCCCGCGGCGCGCGCAAAGCGGGTGCGGACGCCATCCTCATCTCCGCCCCCCCCTACAACAAGCCGAGCCAGCGCGGGATCCTCGCTCACTATCGGGCTGTGATCGCCGAAGGCGATCTGCCGACGGTCATCTACAACGTTCC
>CAYRLB010000080.1:2352-11809 GCA_964424945.1 uncultured Gemmatimonas sp. | reverse complement strand
GTCGAGTTGATGGTCGAACGTCCCGACTCGAACCGTCTGGTCGGTGACATCTTCCTGGGCCGGGTCGAGGCCGTACTCCCCGGAATCCAGGCTGCCTTCGTCGACATCGGTACCGATAAAGCCGCCTTCCTTCACGTCTCCGACGTGGCCAGCGAAGATGATGACGCGGAGGGTGACGAGGAGCCGGACGACGATGCCGGCAACGAAGCAGAAACCAATGGTAATGGCGGGAATGGCGGAAAACGCCGGGCTCGCCGCTATCCGCCGATTCAGGATCTCGTCCAGAAGGGCGAGACGCTGCTGGTGCAGGTGTCCAAGGAGCCCATCAGTACGAAGGGGCCTCGTGTCACCGCCCAGATTTCGCTCCCCGGCCGCTTTCTCGTCTACATGCCCCAATCGTCGCACGTGGGCGTCTCCCGGAAGATCGAGGACCGGGAGGAGCGGTCACGTCTGCGGGCGCTGGCGCGCGAGATCCTTCCGGAGAAATCGGGCGGGGTCATCGTCAGGACGGTGGGGGAGGAGCTTACACGGCAGACGTTCGAACGCGAACTGAAGTCGCTGCTCGCCACCTGGAAGCAGATCCAGAAGCGCTCCGCCAGGGGTCGCGCCCCAGCGCCCATCCATCGCGAAGCGAAGCTGACGAAGGGAATCATCCGCGATCTCTTCTCCGGCAAGGTCGACTCGCTCACGATCGACAGCGCCCCCGTCTTCGAGGAAGTCCGTCAATACCTGGATCAGGTCGACCCCTCGCTCATCGAGAGGGTTCACCTCTATCAGGAACCTCAACCACTCTTCGACAAGTACGAAATCGAGTCGGAGATCCATGAGGCGTTCCAGCGGAAGGTGCCCCTTCCCTCGGGTGGTTACATCATCATCGAGCCGACCGAAGCGCTCGTTTCCATCGATGTGAACACCGGTCGATATACCGGGAAGCGTGACCCCGAGAAGACGATCCTCAAGACGAATCTCGACGCTGCCCGCGAAATCGCACGCCAGCTGCGGCTTCGGGATATCGGCGGCATCATCGTCTGCGACTTCATCGACATGGAGTCGAAGCAGAATCGCGATCGCGTACTTCAGGAGCTGAGGACGTATCTCGCGCGGGATCGCGCCCGGACGAAGGCGTTCCAGGTGTCCGAGCTCGGCCTCATCGAGATGACCCGCCAGCGCGTGCGGCCCTCGCTGTACCAATCGCAGACGCGGGATTGCCCATCATGTTCGGGGTCGGGGCGAATCTTCACCCCGGAGACCGTCGTCCGGCGAATCCAGCGGGCGATCCGCAGGGTCAGCTCGGATTCCCGTGAGAAAACGATGGAGATCCGCGTCCATCCGGAAGTCGCCCTCTACGTGCTCGAGGACGAGCCCGCTTTCCTCCGTCAGCTGGAGAAGGAGAACCGGGTGCAGCTCAATCTTCGGGACGATCCGCTGATGCGGCAGGACGAGTTCAGACTTCTGGCCGGGCCGAGCCGACAGGACGTCACGCAGAAGTTCGCGCTCGGCTGACGGGAAGGCCGCAAAAAGGGCGGACGCTTTGCGCAGGGGCGGCCGGCGAGGTGCCGTTCCTGTGCATCCTCGAGAAAAAGTCTTGCGACGCCGCTTGACAGCGGGCGCTCGACAGGTAATCATTAGGGCTTGCATTTGATCGAGATACGGGCCCATTCCGGAGACCTTTGACGACTATGTACGCGATCTTCCGCACGGGTGGAAAGCAGTTCCGGGCCGAGCCGGGTGCGACCATCCGCATCCCCAGCATGTCCGCCGAACCGGGTGATACTGTCACCTTCGACGAAGTGCTCCTGGGATCGAATGACGGCGACTACAAGCTGGGGGCCCCGCTGGTGAGCGGCGCTGCGGTCACGGCCGAGATCGTCAAGCACGGCAGGGGCGAGAAGATCATCATCTTCAAGCACAAGCGCCGGAAGAACTATCGTCGCAAACTCGGACACCGGCAGGGTTATACCGAAGTCCGGGTCAGCGAGATCAATCTCGGCTAGGAGATAGAGGAATGGCACATAAGAAGGGCGGCGGCTCAACGCGTAACGGTCGCGATTCAAATGCGCAGCGCCTCGGCGTGAAGCGTTTCGGTGGCGAGACTGTGCGTGCCGGTAACATCATCATCCGGCAGCGGGGCACCTCGATCCACCCGGGTCCGAACGTCGGACGTGGGAAGGACGATACGCTTTTTGCCCTCGTCGACGGAACGGTCGAGTTCCGCCGCAAGGACAAGAACCGTAAGATGGTCGCCATCGTTCCCGCCGCGTAACTGCGCAGGGGCGTTCCGGATACCATGAAGGCCCCGGCTTTGCCGGGGTTTTTCATTGGCGGGATCGCGCTTTGAACTAGGCACCTTTGACGGCGATGGCATGGGCGCTACGCCAGCCTTTGCCGGCATTGATCCACCAGGCGCGTCCGGCTAGTTTTTAGCCGCTGGTTACGACCGGTGAGTGGCCGGGATGGCGGAATGGTAGACGCACTCGACTCAAAATCGAGAGCCGCAAGGCGTGGGGGTTCGAGTCCCCCTCCCGGTATAACGAAGAGCCGCATGGGCACAGTCCAGGCGGCTCTTTTATTGGTTTCGGGGCCGTTGCTGTCGCACCGTCGCTCAGTTGTGTCAGCACCTTCAGCTTCACACCGTACGTGTCTGCCGAGGTGCAGTATCCGAACGGCAGTTGAGCAGCAGAGTTCTGACTGTTAGCGGACGTCGGGCGGCGGGTGCAGTTCCCGTGGTGTGGACGCCGAGTGGTCCGGCACTCGTAGCGGTCGACGGTGCGACCGTCAAGCTTTTCCGGTTTTGTTTCAGAGGCCCGCGTGAATCGTTGTCCCGGCGCTGCAGTGACGCGTCTAACCCAGGCTTGAGTGTGTGCCCTATGGAGTACGGATTGTTCGTAAGACGCGTCTCGCTGGTCGGAGCCGCTCTGATTTTCGGGGCCTGCTCTGACAGAAATGGTATGACTGGACCGGGACCCGAGATTCCCGCTCCGGCTATTCCCGCCCAGGAAGTTGTGTTCTGCTCGGCGAACATCGAGGCGGAAACGCTCGTCTGTACGCCTGAGCGAACGTCAGAGAACCTGTCCGTGGGGAGGAGCCAGCTGCGGCAGGTGATCATCGGGGGGCAGGGCGAGTACGTAAATCTGACATCGAGCAATGTTGAAGTAGCGGGTGATATCTTCGCCTTCGACGTTACGCTCGAGAATCTGATAGGGCAGCCGCTCGGAGCCTATCGTGCTAGCCCCCATCCCGAAGGGGTACGGGTATTCTTTGCCAGTGGACCCACCTCCGGCGAGGGCGGGGAGATTCGAGTGGCTAATCCCGACGGCGTCGGGACCTTCACCGGGACGTCCCAGCCGTATTTTCAGTACGATGGATCACTGAACCCGGGAGCGACCACTCGTCCGAAGAGGTGGCAGCTGCAGTTCGATGAAGGCGTCAGCACCTTCAACTTCACGCTGTATGTATCCGCCGCGGTGCCTTTTCCGGGAGGGTATGTGGACGGCTTCCCCCAGGTGCTCATCCTTGACCCGTACGAGTCACGCGAACTGGAGGGTACCGTCCGGACGATGACGGGAAGGCCTGTCGCGGGTGCGCAAGTCACCTTGCACTCTAGCTCCACCCTAGTCGCGGTTTCGGGCTCTACCGTAACTGCGGGGAATGTGAGGTATGACCCGTTCTCTGCATCCAGCGTTCATTTCAACCTCGCGATGACAGGGGATGTTCCCAGCGGCTTCTTCCCTGCTAACGTTCGAGGTATACTCTGCCCATCGACGGTAGTGACAAATGGGCTGAGGCAGAGCTTTCCGATCAGTGAGGCAAGTTGTCGTTCAGCGTTCTACGGTGATAGCTACTATGTCAATCTGTATCGTGTTGCGCTGGCCCAGGGTCAGACGCTCACCGTGACGATGGAGCAGCACTATACCTACCCGGACTACGACCATTGGCTGGTGCTGGCGAATCTGGAGACAGGGGCCGTTGTCGCAAGCAATGACAACGACCCGACAGGCGCCCTCGGGCTGGGCTCCAGGATCGTTTATACCGCTTCAGAGACAGGTGTATACGTGATCGAGGCTTCTTCAGCCGAGACCTATCAGCGCGGGTGGTACGTACTCGGGGTCCTCGTCGACTGACCGGTTTCGGATACTCCCGCGTCGTGAAACGGGGGGTGGCAGGTGGGCGTGGGAACTCCCATCGCTTCCGTCCCCTCCCATTTTCACTCGCGAGGGGTTCATGGTCGGGGGTGTTGATCGTATTCCGGGCTGGCGGGCGGCGTGTGGACGCGCCGGTATCGGGTGAATTGCCGATCGGCGAGCTTGCCGATGTCCAGCTCCGCGCCCTGATCCGCTCCTGAATTGCCCTTCCGGTGTTGTTGCCGTCCTTGATTGCATGGCAAAGAGAGCATCTCCGGCCAGGCGATCCCCTCATGCTCGCCCGTTATTGTTCGATCTCAGGGAAGCCGGCATGGAGATTGACCTCTCCGCAAATGCGATCACTCAATGACTGGTACAACAAGGGGACAGCATGCTTTCAGCGGAACAGCGCGGCCGAATCGAGGCAAGGCTCATGGATGATCGGGAACGGGCGGTGGAAGGACTCCGCGAGTTTGATGATACCCGTGAACTCTCGCTTGAGGACGCAACGGGAGAGCTGACCCTGTACCGCTTCCATCCTGCAGATATCGGAACCGAATCGATGGAGCGGGAGAAGCAGTTCTTATTGGCGAGTGTAGAGGGCCGCCGACTTTATGAGATAGATGAAGCGCTGCGCCGTCTCTACCGCGACCCGGATGGATTCGGAAGTTGCGAACGCTGCGGCCGTCCGATCGGTTTCGAGCGCCTGGAGGTCATTCCGCAAACGACACTCTGTGCCGACTGTCAGCGGACGATCGAGGAGGATCAGGCGAGCTGACGGACGGCTCAACCTACGATCTTCCCGAGCCGGCGCTGCGGTGCGCGCCGGCACCTGCTCGATCGCTTGCACCCTTGGTTCGGGGCCATGTATACTTGGCCGGCCGGCAGGGGCTCGCTGGCCGAGCGAATGACGCCGATCGCTGCCTGGTCCCTCGGCAGCGCGCCCGGGCGATCTCTTCCGGCGCAAGAAGCCGGGCGAGTGGAGGAATCGAAGCGGTCGTCGGGCATATGGTAGGTTCCGGAGCAGTCCCTCCCTCGATTCGCCCTTTTCAGGGCGATCCCTGCGGATAAACCACAAAGAAACGAGTGCGATGTCCAGCTCATGGCAGCCCACCATTCCCGAGGCCGGCGCGCCCGTCACCCTTCAGGACGGCCATCTGAACGTGCCCTTCAACCCGATCATCCCCTACATCGAAGGGGATGGTACCGGTGTGGATATCTGGGCCGCATCACAGCCTGTTTTCGACATGGCTGTGACAAAAGCGTATGGCGGTGAGCGCAGGATTCACTGGATGGAGGTCCTGGCCGGGGAAAAGTCCTTCAACCTCGCGGGCGATTGGCTCCCGGCGGCGACCCTGGAAACTTTCCGCGAATATCTTGTCGGCATCAAGGGGCCGCTCACGACGCCGGTCGGTGGCGGGATCCGCTCGCTGAATGTCGCCCTTCGTCAGCAGCTCGACCTGTACGCGTGCGTGCGGCCGGTGCAATGGTTCGCGGGGGTACCCTCACCCGTCCGTAACCCGGGTGAGGTGGACATGGTGATCTTCCGGGAGAATACGGAGGACATCTACGCCGGAATCGAGTTCGCCGAAGGCAGCGAGGAGGGACAGCGCTTCAGCGCGCTGCTTCAGAAGGAGTTCCCGAAGCAGTTCGGCAAAGTTCGCTTCCCTGAGAGCGCCGGCTATGGAATCAAGGCCGTCTCGAGAGAGGGGACGGAGCGCCTCGTCCGTGCCGCGATCAACTATGCCCTCGAGAATGGCCGCCGCTCGGTGACGCTCGTCCACAAGGGCAACATCATGAAGTTCACCGAGGGTGCCTTCAAGACGTGGGGCTACGAGCTGGCCGAGCGGGAGTTCGGCGACCGGGTGTTCACCTGGGCGGCCTTCGATCGCATCAAGGCCGATAGCGGAGAGGACGCAGCGAGCGAGGCACAGGACAGGGCCGTCGCGGAGGGCCGTATCATCGTGAAGGATGCGATTGCCGACGCCTTCCTCCAGCAGATTCTTCTGCGGCCCGCCGAGTATGATGTCATCGCGACGCTCAACCTCAACGGTGACTACGTATCCGACGCGCTCGCCGCGCAGGTCGGAGGAATCGGAATCGCACCGGGCGCGAACATCAACTACCTTACCGGGCACGCCATCTTCGAGGCTACCCATGGCACCGCGCCGAAATACGCCGGCAAGGACATGGTCAACCCCGGCTCCGTCATTCTCTCCGGCGAGATGATGCTCCGCTATCTCGGCTGGGGCGAGGCGGCGGACCTCATCATGCGCGGGCTGCAGGGCGCCATCGACCGGAAGACGGTGACGTACGACTTCCACCGGCTGATGGAGGGCGCGGAAAAGGTTTCGACGTCGGCCTTCGGACAGGCGATCATCGACAACATGTGACCGGCCGCCATCCGCACGCCGACGAGGCGCGCGAATACCGACCGGACTACAACTGATTTTTCTGGAACAGCATCAGCCATCTTAATGGAACTGACCGTCGTACGGGGTGATCCCGCCAGTCACAATACGCCCTGCCTGGTGGTAGGCATCCCTGAGCAGCCGACCGGCGTCCCGTCGATTCTGGAGGCACTCGACGCACAGCTGGGGGGACAGATCGCATCGCTGCTGGCGACCGGCGACTACAAGGGGAAGGATGGGCAGACGTACGTCCTCTATCCCCGGCAGGCGTCCGGCGGCCCGGAGCGGGTGATGCTGGTCGGCCTCGGAAAGGTCGCCACCCTCGACGCGGAGCGGCTTCGGCGAGCCGCCGGTGCCGCGGCGAAGCAGGCGGGTCGACTGGGGCTCGAGGAGATCGCGCTGACACTGCATCGGATTCCGGAGGGGGGATCCCTCGCGGTCGAGGCTGCGGCCCGCGCGGTCGCAGAAGGTCTCGAGCTGGGGAGCTATCTCTTCGACGAGTTCAAGGCGCAGAAGAATTCCGACAGCACGCCGAAACGCCTGCGTCGGGTGGAGCTGCTTTCCGACGATTCGGAGGTCGACGATGCAACCGCTGGAGCACGGACCGGGGAGATCCTCGCCCGCGCCCAGAATCTGGCGAGGACGCTCGGCAATCTGCCCGGCAACGTTGCCACCCCTGAGTATCTCGCCACACGCGGGCGGGAGATCGGTGAGCGTCTGGGGATGACGGTAACCATCCTCGGCCCCGCAGAGATGGAGGCGGAGAAGATGGGGGCCCTGCTGGCGGTCGCGCAGGGAACGGAAGAGGAGCCGCGCCTCATCGTTCTCGAACACCGCCGGGGGCCCGCGGACGCCAAGCCTCTCGTTCTCGTCGGAAAGGGGCTGACCTTCGATTCTGGTGGCATCTCCATCAAGCCGGCCGCGGGTATGGAGGAGATGAAGTTCGACATGTGCGGTGGCGCGGCGGTACTGGCAGCGATGCAGGCGATCGGCGAGCTCGACATCCCGGTCAATGTGATCGGAATCGTGCCATCTTCGGAGAATCTGGTGTCGGGCCGCGCGATGAAGCCTGGGGACATCCTCCGCAGTCACAAGGGGACCACGATCGAGGTCGTCAACACGGATGCAGAGGGCCGGCTCATCCTCGCCGACGCGCTGTCATATGCGTCGCGGTTCGAGCCCGCAGCGATCATCGATTGCGCGACGCTCACCGGCGCGTGCGTCGTGGCGCTCGGCGGCCAGGCGTCTGCCGGACTGAGTAACGATGAAGCGCTCCTGTCGGAGATCCGGGCAGCCGGAGACAGGGTAGGGGAGCGGGTCTGGCCTCTGCCGATGTACGACGAATACCGGGACCAGATCAAATCCGAATACGCGGACATCAAAAATTCCGGAGGCCGGCCGGCCGGCACCATCACCGCGGCCTGGTTCCTTCGGGAGTTCGTCGGCGACACGCCCTGGGTCCATCTCGACATTGCAGGAACCGCGTATGGCGATGGCAAGATCGCCTACCAATCGAAGGGCGCCACGGGAACTCCCGTTCGGCTGTTCGTGGAATGGGTGCTGACGCGAGCCGCCTGAGATGGTGAGGATCACGAGATCGCGAGCCAGGCCCCGGGTGGTCTGGCTCGTCGCCTTTCTGGTGTCGGTCGTGGCTAGGGGCGTCGCGGCTGCGGGGCCTGACGCGCTCCTCGCCCAGGTCCCCGAAGCTGCCGCAGACTCGCTCCGCCCGGACACCGTGCAGATCCCGATTCCGCCGCTGGATTTTCCGCCCGACACCCTTCCCGACTCCCTGCAGGCCGCTGCCGAACAGGAGGTGCAGCCCGAGGTACCCGTCCTTTTCCCGGCGATTTCGGCGGGCGGGTGGAGCACGGCGACCTGGGAATGGAGCCGCGACCAGCTGCTGGCGATCCCCGCGATGACCGCGCTGGAATTCATCGAGCGGCTCCCCGGAGTGACACGCTTCAGGGCGGGCAACTTCGGCCGGCCCGAAGGCATCACCGCCATGGGAATGGGAGGCGCGCGGACCCGGGTCTTTCTAGACGGTTTCGAACTCGATCCTTTCGGGTCGGGTGCGTTCGAGCTCGAGACCCTGCCACTGCTGGAGCTGGCGAGCGTCCGCGTCGAACGGTCCCTGATGGAGATTCGCGTGGATGTCCGGACCTATCAGCTCGACCAGCCCGATGCGCACTCCGTGGTGGAGCTGGGGACGGGCGTGTACAAGACCCGGCTGCTCCGCGCGCTCTTCAGCCGGGGAATCGGGTCGAAGTCCACCTTCACCGGATCGTACGACCTGGTGAACACCCAGGGCATCGGCATCGATGAACCATACAGCCATGGCGGAAACGCCGTCCGCTGGACCTATGTGCCCCTCGATCGCCTCTCGGTTCAGGCCGAATGGCGACGCAGCACCATCGACCGGGAGCGGACCGACTTCCCGACGCAGACGTCCCGCAGCGAACTTCTTCTTCGTGTACGTTCACCGCTGACCTCCTCGCTCACCGTCGAAGGCTTCGCGGGCCGGGTTTCTCTCGAGGAGGAAGTGGAGGAAGCGGAAGATGAAAGGAAGTCGGTGCAGGGGGGTGTTCGGGCGGCTTTCTCCAACTCGGCGCTCTTTGCGGAGGCCAGCGGAAGGTTCCGCAGCGCCACCTCGGAGTATCCGCTCCTCCCCGGGCGTGAAGTGGAAGGCAGCGTTGGAGTCGCTCCCACCCGCCTGCTTCGCGTCGAGGGGAGTGGCCGAATCGCATCATGGGATGGAGGTTCGTCTTCATCGGCACAGCTGAAGGGGGTCGTGTCTCCGGCAGAGGGGGTATCGATCTTCGGATCGCTGGAGGCCGGGTCCAGGCCGCTCACGGGCTTCGAGGCGATCGGACCGGATACGGTCGCGACTCTCGTCGCCTCGGATGGGGGCGGGTGGCGTGGTGGTGC
>CAYRLB010000080.1:0-2252 GCA_964424945.1 uncultured Gemmatimonas sp. | reverse complement strand
CGGATACGGTCGCGACTCTCGTCGCCTCGGATGGGGGCGGGTGGCGTGGTGGTGCGGAACTCGCCCGTCGGGGCGCCTCCGCGGGTGTCGCCCTCTTCGGCTCTTCCGTATCCTCCATCGCACCGTTCGGGCTGGCCTTCGACCGGGACATCCTGAGCGTGGATGCGGAGCCGGTGACGGGTGTGGAGGTCTATGGCCGGGTGCCACTCTGGCGCGCCATCTCCATCGAAGGGTGGTACTCGCGGATCAACGACGCCGAGGATCGGCCCTACACGCCACGCGATATCGGGCGTGTGATCCTCAGCGCCACCGGGAGCTACTACAGCGATCAGCTCGAGCCGACGCTGCTCATCGAAGGGATCCACCGGGGCAGCGCGCTCGTCCCGGGCGTGGAGGGTGCCGCCTTCGGGGTGCGCTCCGATGCCTATCAGCTTCTGGACCTCTCCCTGAGGATCCGCATCATCGATGTGGAGGCTTACCTCCTCTGGAACAATCTGCTGGCGAATCGTGCGGCGATCGACATGCCCGGGGCGCCACCCGCGATTCAGCGGATCGTCTATGGCGCGCGCTGGAGCTTCCGGGGGTGAGCAACTGACGCCGGCCACAATTCGAATGAAGCCGCGTTTGACGACTTCTTCGTTCCTCGCTTACATTCGCGCGCTCACCTGCACAGCTGATCGATGATTCGAAGCATGACGGGATTCGGAGAGGCGGCCGGCAGCACCGTGGCCGGAACGCTCCGGGTCGAGCTCCGGTCGGTGAACCATCGCTACCTGAATGTCAACGCGCGCCTTCCCGCCGCCCTCACCCGGTTCGAAGGGGAGCTGCGGGACTGGTTCCGCGATTATTTCTCGCGCGGTCACATCAACTGCACTGCGCGCTGGGAAGTGAATGGCGGAGCGCCCGGCACGGTCGCCTTCCAGCTCGACGCAGCGCGCGTAACGAACTACCTCCAGCTTTTCAGCGAGCTCTCCGAGCGCTTCGGGATCGAAGGAAAGCCCGACCTTGCCACCATCCTCCGCTTCAACGACGTCATCGTTCGTTCGGAGCCCGAGGAACTGCCGGAGCTCGAGGCTGCGGAGGTGCGGGCGATCTTCCAGGAGGCAGCCGCGCGTGCCGTCGTCATGCGCGAAGAGGAAGGCCGCCGTCTCGAAGCGGACCTGCGGGAGCGGCTCGCGGCGATCGAAGGGGCGCTGGCGAAGATCGCTCAGCTCGCTCCGGAACGGGTGGTTGCGGAGAGGCAGCGCCTGCAGACCGCCATCGACGACCTGCTCGGCTCAACCCGCATCGACGAACAGCGGGTTGCACAGGAAATCGCCATCCTCGCCGAACGATGGGACCTGAACGAGGAGATCGTCCGCTTCCGCTCTCACAACATCCTCTTCGCCGAACTTCTGGAGAGCGCGGGTACGGAACCGGTCGGCAAGCGGCTTTCCTTCCTCGTCCAGGAGATGCACCGGGAGGCGAACACGATCGGCTCGAAAGCCAACAATGCGGTGATCGCCCATCTCGTCGTGGGAATCAAGGACGAGCTGGAACGCCTCCGAGAGCAGGTAGAGAATGTCGAGTGACCCACGATAGTCTACTCCCCCGCACCTTTCCGCTCATCTTCGCGGCGCCCTCGGGTGCAGGGAAGACGACACTCGCTCGCGAACTCGGGCGCCGGCGCCAGGATGTCGAGTTTTCAGTCTCCGCCACCACCCGGCCTCCCCGCGCCGGGGAACGCGACGCCGTCGACTACTTTTTCTGCTCCGAGGAGGAGTTTCGAGGAAGAATCGCGGACGACGGGCTGCTGGAATGGGCCGAGGTTCATGGCTACCTTTACGGTACGCCGAGGTCCAACCTTGTAACCGCGGTCGATCGTCGCCATTTTCTACTGCTGGACATCGACGTACAGGGGTCCCGGCAGGTGAAGGCCCTGGTTCCGGAGGCAGTCTCAATCTTCGTTCTCCCACCGGATGGCCGTGAGCTGGCCGCGCGGCTGGTGGGAAGGGGGAGCGAGGAGCCGGAACGGCTGCGACGGAGGTTGGTCGCGGCCCGCGAGGAGATCCGCGCTGCAGGCGAGTTCGATTACGTGCTGATCAACGACGATGTCGACAGGGCTGTCGACACCCTCGAGAAGATCATCGCGGTCGAGTCGATGCGCCCTCGGCGAGCAAATTCGTTGTCCGGGTGTATAGCAAAGCTGATCGGCGAAATCGACGCCGTTCTCGAATCCTGAGTAAACGAAAGACGCGCCATGCATGTGGTGA
>CAYRLB010000079.1:0-11820 GCA_964424945.1 uncultured Gemmatimonas sp. | reverse complement strand
CTCGGAGCTCGGCATCTACCCGGCGGTCGATCCGCTCGATTCGTCTTCACGGATCATGGATGCGCAGTTCATCGGTGAGCGGCATTACCGGGTGGCGACGTCGGTGCAGCGGATCCTCCAGCGTTACAAGGAGCTGCAGGACATCATCGCGATTCTGGGCATGGACGAGCTGTCGGAAGAGGACAAGGTCATCGTCGGTCGTGCGCGTCGTATCCAGCGCTTCCTCTCGCAGCCCTTCCACGTGGCGGAAGTCTTCACGGGCACGCCCGGCAAGTACGTGAAGGTCGAGGAGACGGTGGAGTCGTTCGAGCGCGTGGTCGCGGGTGAGTTCGACCATCTTCCGGAGCAGGCGTTCTATATGGTCGGCGGTATCGAAGAGGCGATCGAGAAGGGCCGCAAGCTCGAGCAGGGCGGATAATGGCTACCTCCATGGGTTCGGCCAGGAGCTTGGGCCTCCATGTGGTCGTCATTTCTCCCGAGAACACGGTGTTCGAGGGTCAGGTGGAGAGCGTGGTGATCCCCGGTTGGGATGGCGAGATCGGCATCCTGCGGGGACACGCTCCTCTCATGGCGATACTCGGTACCGGCGAAGTCCGGATTACCGCAGGGGGCGCCCAGCACAGATATCATGTCGAGGGCGGCTTCGCACAGGTCATCGACGACGTCGTAACGGTTCTGAGCGAGAAGGCTACAGCAGGCGCTGCCTGAGCCGGATGAACCGTCAATGAAGGATCCCCGGCCCCCCGCCGCGCGTAAGCGTCGGGGGGCCGGGCTCGTAACGGCTACGACCGTATCTCTAGTAGGCAGACAGCGTGGAAAGAGCGGGTATGAGGGCGGACCTTCACATGCACAGTTGGGCTTCCGACGGCGATGTATCGCCCGAAGAGGTTGTGCGTACTGCGGTGGCAGCGCGTCTCGACGTGATCGCCATCACCGATCATGACATCGCGTCCGGGGTTAATGCGGCCCTCCGGGAGGCAGAGCAACATCCGATAACGGTCATTCCGGGCATCGAGATCAGCTCGATGTGGGAAGGCCGGGAGCTGCACATCCTGGGCTACTGGATCGACCCGGAGTCGGCGCCGATCCAGGAACACCAGACGATGGCCGTGCAGCGCAGGACAACCCGTATGGTGGCGATGATCGAGCGGCTCGCAGGGCTCGGGCTTGAGGTCTCGATGGACGATGTCCGTGCTGCGGCCGGGCCATCGGTCATGGCTCTCGGCCGACCGCACCTCGCCAGAGCGATGCACGCGCGAGGACACACGCGCTTCTACTCGGAAGCCTTCAATCGGTATATCGGGGATGCGGGTCCGGCGTATGTAGCCGAGGGCTTCCCGGAACCCGCGGAAGCGATCGACACCATCCATCGTGCGGGCGGTGTCGCGGTCTGGGCCCATCCGCCGCCACTCTGGTTCCTCGACGGGATGCAGCTCCTGCCCGGCTGGGGACTGGATGGCGTGGAATGCTTCAGGCCAGGCATGGAAGAGGCGGACGTTCGGCTCTTTGAGGAGGAGACCCGAGCGCGTGGGCTTCTGCTGTCGGGTGGGTCGGACTGGCATGGGCCCCAGCGATCCACGATGGGGGATTTCGCCGTGGATGGCGCCCGGATCGCTCCGCTCCTCGAGATCGGTGGGGTGACGGTGAGCTGACTGGCGAGGCTTCGACGGGCGCGGCAGCCGTGGTTGTGCTGAAGTCCGCGGCGCGGGCCGCGGGAGGAAGCAATCGGCGGCCCGGCCTCACACCTCGGCTTCAGGAAGAAGCGCCCGGCCGGTCGATTGGCGCGACCGCCGTTCCTGCGCCGCGCCGGCCCGCTACCCGATTTCGGCGAGTATCCGGCGCGTAGCAGCCGCGGGGGCGTCCGAGAACATCACGTCCCCGATGACCGCGACCCCCGTCGCGCCAGCCTGAACGACGCTCCTGGCGCGCTCTGCAGTGATCCCCCCGATTCCCACCACCGGAAGGCCGCAGTCACGGAACGCTTTCAGGCCGTGGAGGCCCAGCACCGGCCCTGTATCTCCCTTCGACATCGTCGCGAAAACCGGCCCAGCGCCGACATAATCCGCCCCCTCCTTCAGGGCAGCGGTCGCTTCGTCGGGCGTATCCACCGACTTCCCGATGAGGAAGCCCTCCGGAGTGATGCCGCGCACCGCACGCACCGGAAGATCATCGTCGCCGAGGTGAACACCATCGGCGTCGACGGCGAGCGCAATATCGACGCGGTCGTTGATGAAGAGCAGGGCGCCGGTCCGCCGCGTATGAACGCGGAGGGTACGCGCGAGCGCCGCAATCTCCCGCGCATCTCCATCCTTCCAGCGCACTTGGATGGCCGGGGCACCAGCATCGAGCGCGGCGATGGACGCCTGCAGCGTCCCGATCGTCGCCGAAGGATCGGTGATGACGATGAGTGAGAGGCGTCTTGCCAGCTCTGGGGACTGCACCTCCTCGGAAGTATGGATGCGAGGCTCACTCACCGGAAGCCGCCATATTCGCTACCTGCTGCCGCGCCCGGTTGTGGTCGGCCAGGGTCTGCGTGAAGATGTGACGACCGTCGGGACGCGCCACGAAGTACAGATAGGGCACATCTGCAGGGTTAAGAACCGCGTCGATTGCGCCCTCGCTCGGCGAGGCGATCGGCCCCGGCGGAAGACCTGCCCGTCGGTAGGTGTTGTACGGATGGTCTGCGACGGAGTCGATATGCGCGTAAAGCAGCCGGGTCTGATGCGTCCCCAGCGCGTACTGGACGGTGGGATCGGCCTGCAGGGGCATCCCGATCCGCAACCGGTTGGTGAAGACCGCTGCGATCGTGTCGCGCTCACCCCAATGTCGGGCTTCCTTCTCGACGATCGACGCGAGCGTGACGACTTCCCGCTCGTTGAGGTTGAGGGAGTCGGCCCGGGTTCGACGCGAGTCATTCCAGACCTGCTGATAGCGCCGGACCATCGCCCGAATCATCTGGTCCGCCGACGTACCGGCCGGAAAGATGTAGGTCGCCGGATAGATGTACCCCTCGAGGGTCGGGCCGGGAACGTCATACGTCGCTGCGGCGGAATCACCGAGGAGCGCCGTGAGCAGGGAGTCAGCCGATTCACCGCTCTGCGCCGCGAGGCGAGCGGCGATCTGCGCGAGCGTCCATCCCTCAGGTACCGCGACCGTCGTGCGGACGACATCTCCGTCGACCAGCTTCTCGAGCAGCTCCGACCAGGCGATGCCCTTCTGCACCTCGTACGTGCCCGGCTTCACCGCCGTCGCGGCGCCCTTGGCACGTGCGTAGACCTTGAAAATCGTCGGCCACTCGATGATCTCCCGGTTCGCGAGGGTATCCGTTACTGCGCTGAAGCCACTTCCCGGCGCGACGGTGAAGCGGAGCGGCTCACCCGTCGGTTCGCCGCCGCACCCTGATGCCATCCCGGTGAAGAGCAGGAGCGCGGCGGACGCAAACCATCGAAAGCGGCTTTCGGCACTTCTCGAGGCACTTCGCACAGCGCACAACGTTCTATCGATTTCCGTCCTCATGCACACGCTGGAGGTAGTTACGCAGGATCAGGGCGGCGGCGGTCGCGTCGATGCGCGACTTCTCCTCCCTCTTCGACTTCGAGAGGCCCATTGAGCGAATCGCCTCCTCCGCTTCGATCGACGTCATCCGCTCGTCCGCAAAGTGCACTGGGAGGCCGGTCCGCTCGCCGAGCTGCCTGCCGAACTCCCGGACTTCGCGCGTCCAGTCGGTTTCGTCGCCGGCGAGTGCGAGAGGAAGGCCGACCACGAAGCCTGTAACCTCATGCTCGTGCACCAGTCGTTCCAGCTCCGTCCAGGGAGGCCGCTTCCCGGTACGCCGCTGAAGTGTCGTCAGGGGGGAGGCGATGGTGCGGGTCGGGTCTGTCAGGGCGATCCCGATCCGCCGGGCACCGAGATCTACCCCCATCATGCGGCCGGCCAGGTCATGGTTCATCCCCATCCGGCCTCCGTGCACCGTCTGATCATGACCGGGACGGGCGATCCGCGTGCGTTCCCCTCGGCCGGGATCACGCGGGTCCGGGAGAAGGCGCAGCATCTTCTATCGCGAAGCCGCCCTATGGCGGAAAGCGTCCAGCCTCGGGCCCGCGGTAGCGTCGTGGAGGGTATCAACGAAGCGCCAGAACGGCGTCGGATGCCGACGCCCCTCGCATCATCTCCTCATAGACCTCGTCGAGCGCCGCCGGGCTCCCCACGAGGAAGAGACAGCGGTCATCGCCGGACGCGCGACACTCGACCTCCATCGCGGCGATGTCGACATTGGAGACGATCCGGAGAAGCTCCGCGAAGAGTCCTGTGCTGAAGTGACAGCAGGGATGACCCTCGGTTGCGCCCTCCGCTTCGAACCAGTCGGAGGCCGCGATCGAAACGACACCCGGGTGAAGGGCATCCTGCTCGATGGAGCCCCACCCCAGCTCGCCGAGAAAGTGGCTCAGCTCCGTCCAGAAGATGTCTGCAGGGACCTCTGCGAGCTCCTGATCCGGCAGACGCCCTCGGAAAAGGGCAAGGATCCCCTCGGCCGAAGAAGCACCCAGTTCCCGAAGCACTCCAGCCGGATCTTCGTCGTTGCGCGCGCTCCCGGCGGCCCGAAGGATCGCGGCGAGCGTCTGCCTCGGCATCTTCGCGGCGGTCTGTTGCATCTCATTCATTGCGGGGGGACTCCTCCCTCAGAATTGATCCGGGTCAGCACTTCGCTTTCGGTAAGTTCCGGCACGCCGAGCTCCCGGGCCTTTTCGAGCTTCGACCCGGCCTCTTCACCTGCGACCAGGAAGCTCGTCGCGCGTGTCACGCTACCCGTCACCCGCCCGCCCGCACCCTCGATCGCCGCGGTCATCTCTTTCCTCGACAGCGTCGGCAGCGTTCCCGTAATGACGAAGGTCAGCCCGGAGAGCGGCCCCTGTGCAGGCCGCGCCTTCTCTTCGGTAAGCTTCACCCCGGCGACCCGCAGCTTCTCGATGATCTCGCGATTCCGGGGCTCGGCAATATAGGTCGATAGCGCCTCAGCGGTCGTGCGTCCGATTCCGTGTATCGACTCGATCTCTTCGGGCGTTGCCTGAAGAAGCCGGTCGATATCGCCGAACGCCTGCGCGATGAGCTGAGCGGCAGTTTCACCGACGTGACGGACGCCGAGCGCGTTCAACACGCGCCCCAGCCCACGACCCTTCGAGCCCTCGATGCCGGCGAGCAGATTCTCGGCCGACTTCTTCTGGAATCCCTCGAGGGCAAGAAGGTTGTCGGCGGTGATCGAATAGATGTCGGCTACATCGACGACGATCCCGGTGTCGAGAAGCTGCTGCACCGTCCGCTCGCCCAGCCCGCGGATGTCCATCGCCGACCGGCTGACGAAGTGGACGATGCCCCAGAACAGCCGCGCCGGACACGCCCCATTCGGGCAGTAGGTCATCACCTCGGAGGCGGGACGCTCGACCGGGGTGCCGCAGGAGGGGCAATGCTCCGGCATCGAGAAGGGCTCCGCGCGTACCGCGCCCTCATCCAGCACCGGCCCCACGACCTGTGGAATCACCTCGCCAGCTCGCTTCACCACAACCTGGTCGCCCGGCCGGATGTCCTTCCGGCGGATATCCTCCTCGTTGTGGAGTGTGGCGAGCTTCACCATCGCGCCCCCGATCTCCACCGGCTCCAGCACTGCGTACGGGTTGAGGCTGCCCGTCCTTCCGACATTCAGCTCGATGGAGATCAGCTTCGTCGTGGCAAGCGTCGGGGCGAACTTATAGGCGATCGCCCATCGTGGCTCCCGTCCCCCGACGATGCCGAGCTCCCCGTGCAGCACCAGAGGGTCGACCTTCACCACGACGCCGTCGATCTCGTAGTCGAGGTCGCCGCGCGTCTGCTCGAGCTGGCGAACGTACTCCTCGACCATCTGCAGCGAGTCGCAGCGGGAGCGCAGCGGGTTGACGGGGAGGCCCCACTCTTCGAGCAGGCTCAGCAGCTCCCCCTGCGTCCGCACCGGAAGGACCTCCCGGGACCCCGGGTCGAGCTGTACGGAGAAGGCGAAGAAGTGCAGGGGCCGCGACGCTGTAACCGAAGGGTCGAGCTGGCGCAGACTTCCCGCGGCGGAATTCCGCGGGTTGGCGAAGGTAGACTCGCCGGCCGCCGCACGTCGTGCGTTGAGCGCTTCGAACCCCTTGAGCGACATATACACCTCACCCCGGACCTCCATCAGGGAGGGCGCCGGCACCCTGTCCGTCCGCAGGCGGAGGGGTACTTCGTGGATCGTCCTGAGATTCTGCGTGACCGTCTCCCCAATCGATCCGTCACCCCGAGTCGCGCCCTTCACGAGTAGGCCATTCTCGTAGGTCAGCGCGATCGCGATCCCGTCGATTTTCGGCTCGGCTGTATACCCGCCGCTGCGCACTTCGCCGGCGATGCGGGCGTTGCGCGTTTCCCACGCTTCGAGCTCCTCGAAAGCAAAGGCGTTGTCGAGGGAGAGCATCGGCGCCAGGTGCGTCGTCTTTTCGAGCCTGGAGGCGGGTGCGCTGCCGACGCGGAGTGTGGGAGAGTCGGCCGTCCGAAGGGAGGGATCGGCATCTTCGAGCGCGCGAAGCTCCCGGAAGAGACGATCGTATTCAGGGTCCGAGAGGGTCGCCCGATCCCGGACGTAGTAGTCATGGTTGGCCCGGGAGATGATCTCCCGAAGCTCAGCCGCCCGCGCTGCTGCGGGCGCGTCCCCCGCGCTCATCCTGTCTGCTCGACATCGGTCGATCGCACGACGCGGTTACGGCCGCCCTCCTTCGCCGCATACAGCGCCTTGTCCGCACGCTTGATGAGCTCATCCGGCGTGTCATAGTCGCCCTCGCGGCCCGAAGCGACGCCGGCGGAGACGGTCATGCGAATCTCCTTGCCCTCGTCCCGGAAGACGAAGTTCTCGACGGCTACCCGCACACGTTCAGCGAAGAGCGTCGCCGCCTCCTCCTCCGCACCCGGGAGCAGGGTGATGAACTCCTCACCGCCATAACGCCCGACCATGTCGATCTCACGCGCATTCTCGCGCAGAATCCGGGCTGTTTCGGCGAGCACGAGGTCCCCGGTAGGGTGCCCGTGGGTGTCATTGAGAAGCTTGAAGCGATCGAGGTCGAGCATCACGACGGCAAGGTGCTGTCCGCTGCGCTTGATTCTCTCATGCTCCTCGTGCAGGAGCTCGTGGACGTGCCGGTGGTTGAAGAGACCCGTCAGCCCATCGGTGATCGAGAGGCGGCGGAGACGCTCGTTGACCTCTTCGAGCTCCTTGTTCTGCCGGTCGAGCTCGTCCTGGAGCTTCTTGATGCGCAGCATCGAGCGGACGCGCGCCTCCAGCTCGGGGAAGTTGATCGGCTTCGTGAGGTAGTCGTCCGCACCGGCATCGAGACCCTCGACCTTGTCCTGCGTCTCGCCGCGGGCAGTGACGAGGATGATCGGGATGTAGGGCAGAGAGGAGTCGCTGCGGATGCGGCGGGAAACCTCGAACCCATCCATCAGCGGCATCATCACGTCGAGAAGGATCAGCTGAGGCGGATCCTGATACACCTTCTCAAGCGCTTCCTGGCCGTTGCAGGCGGATTCGATCAGGTAGCCACGACTGGAGAGTCGTGCGTCGATGATCTCTACGTTGTCGGGGTGGTCGTCGACGACGAGGATCCTCTGGGGGCGTTCGTCAGTCATGAGGAGCAGGGACGACAACCATCACGCGGAACCGGTCCTGTTGTTACCGGCACCAAGGAACCTTTCGACTTCGGCGACCACGCGGCGGGGCTCGCACGGCTTGGCCAGATAACCGTCGCAACCGACTTCTTCCGCCTTCGCCCGGTCCGTCGCGAGCGCATGCGCGGTGAGCGCGATGATCGGAATGTCCCGCGTGTTCTCGTCGGCCTTCAGGATTTTCGTCGCTTCCCAGCCATCGATCACCGGAATCGATATATCCATGAGGATGAGGTTCGGGTGCTGCTCCCTGGCAGCCCGGATCCCATCCTCCCCATTGCGCGCCTCGACCACCTCATAGCCGAAATGCTCGAGAATGGTCCGGTATACGGTCCTGTTGTCTTCATTGTCCTCCACGAGGAGAACAGTCTTTGAAGCTTCCGACATGGAGTGGAGCCTCCTCTTGATCGACGCCTTACTTCCGGTGGCGTCACCGGAAAGCGCCCAATGGTGTATCTTCGCGGAAGATAGCGGCTGTCTCGCCGAGCCTGCAAGCGAAGGATGTGTGGTGCTCGGCCCGCGCGTCTCGCATGGAACGTGCCCCTGACCGAATCATTATTGCGCGCCGCGGGCGTGCCCGACATGATAGTCGGGATCTCAGGCGCGTTCACCCGAGCCGATACTGTTCATGTTCTATGACGATGAAGCCCGGCGGTTCAACTTCCTGAGCGGGCTGCTGCTCGGAGCGGTTCTGGGCACCGGGCTCGGCCTCATTTCCGCACCGCAGACACGCCGGAAGGTGAAGAAGAAGTCCCGCGGGTATGGTTCGGCGCTGAGGCAGGCGGTGGAAGGTGGCGGTACGGGTCCGGTCGCCGGGATGGTGCCCGGACGGAAGCGGTCGCGGAAGGCCCGGAGAGGGGGCCGGCGCGTCGTACTGTAGACGTCGGGCGAGGGAAAGGCCGGGCGCCTGGGGCTGGATCGGGTCGCAGGACGGTCCCCCGAAGCCCGGGCCGCGCGGCGCCGGCCGCTCCCTGGTCGTGCTGCGGGAGGTCGCGCGCGATCTCCGCGTCAGGACGCAGGATGGAAGATGCGGAACTCGATCGCCGACGCCGAGAGGATCGCGGCCATCCGCTCCTCCTCGTCGGGGAGCGTCTCGATGGCGATACTGCAGAGCGCTTTCGACTCCGCCGGCGCCGCGACGACGCCGTAAGGCACACCATGATCCCGGGCGATTTCCTCGGCCCAGAGCGCGTGATGCGTGGTGTCAAAGGTGAATACGGGGTTCATGACGATCAATTCTGCTCCACCAGGTGAAGGCGATCGTTCGGGCGCGTCGGGTCGTCAATAGAGCCGGTTCGGGCGCTCTGGCGCGCCGGGCGAAGATCGGACGATGCGAGGAGCCAGGATCGTGCACGGCCCCGCCGGCGCAGCTGCACACAAGCTTTCGGGACGAGGGACCCGCTGAACATAAAGATCATACTTGCCCTGGGCGCGAACATCGGCGAACCGGTCGACCAGCTTCGCGAGGCGGTATCAAGGCTCAGGGCGACGATTTCAATCGACCGGGTTTCCAGCCTCTATCTCACGGAGCCCGTCGGGATCACGGACCAGCCCGACTTCATCAATCTGGTTCTCGTCGGAAGCACGGACCGTCCCGTCTATGATGTGCAGGCGGCGATGCACTGTGTCGAGGAGGAGATGGGGCGGGAGCGGCAGGAGCGCAACGGTCCGCGCCTGATCGACATCGATCTCATCGCCTATGGCGATCTCGCGCTGACCTCCCGGGATCTGACTGTCCCCCATCCCCGCTTCGCCGACAGAGCGTTCGTGCTCGCCCCCCTCGTCGAGCTCGAGCCGGACTGGCGCGATCCGCTCTCCGGAGCTACTGCTTCCGAGCTTCTCGCGGCGCTGGGGAACGCCACCCGGATCCGGCAGCTCGGGCCGATCTGACGAGTCCGACGGAAGAGCTCTTCGGGCGACTGCAATCGAAATGAGGAAGGACGTGACGGCTAAAGTAGCGATCGAGTTTCCGCCCGCGAAGAGCGGACAGGATTATGAAGTTCGGATCGGACCGCGTCTGATCGACAGTCTCGCGGCACAGCTCCAGGATGCATGTCCGGCGCACCGCTATGCAGTGATCGCCGACAGTCGCGTCGCGTCCCTGTACGGTGAGCGGGTCGTGCAGGCCGCGGCGGCCGAGGGTGCGCGCGTCGACTTCTTCAGCTTCCCCGAGGGGGAGGCCAACAAGACGCGGGAGCAGTGGGCACGCCTCAGCGATGCGATGCTCTCCGCCGGCCTCGGTCGGGACGCCGCTGTGATTGCGTTGGGCGGCGGCGTCACCGGCGACCTGGCCGGGTTCGTGGCGGCGACCTACCTCCGTGGGCTCCCGATGGTTCAGATGCCGACCACCATCCTGGCGATGATCGACTCCTCGGTCGGTGGGAAGACGGGCGTCGATACCGATGCCGGGAAGAATCTCATCGGTGCGTTCCATCAGCCGACACGCGTCATCGCCGACACGGATACGCTCCAGACGCTTCCGATCGAGCAGATCCGGAGCGGCATCGCCGAGGGGGTGAAGCATGGCGCGATCAGCGACGCGAACTACTTCCGGCAGACCGTCGACGGGGCCGGGGCGCTTCTCCGGCTCGATGCTGAAGCGGTGACCGCGTTCCTCCGCCGCTCCGTCGAGATCAAGGCCGCCGTCGTCGCCGCGGACGAGCGCGAAGGCGGGGTCCGGAAGACCCTCAACTTCGGCCACACCATCGGCCACGCGGTCGAGGCGCTTTCCGAATTCCGGCTTCTGCATGGCGAAGCGGTGTCGATCGGGATGGTCGCGGAAGCCCGGCTCGGCGAGCGGATGGGGATCACAAAGGAAGGGACGACCGACGAACTGGCCGCGGCCCTAGCAGCCTTCGGTCTTCCCACGGCCATTCCTGAAGGGTTTGCCGCCGATGCCGTTCTGGCCTTCACCAGGCTCGACAAGAAGGCGCGGCAGGGGCGGGTCGAATACGCCCTGATCGAGGAGATCGGGGCGGCGAGCGTCGGTACCGGAAGCTACGGCGTGCCGGTCGATGACGACCTTGTGATGGAGACGCTGGGCGGACGCGGGTGAGTCGGAACCGGTGCCCGCCGTGCGGCCCTTCCGCCGTGCGGCCCCTCCGCCCGTCATTCCGGCGAAAGCCGGAACCCACCGGTGCCATCGGCCTGGTGCCAGAATCCGGCACCGCCCCGTGCGTCGTACAATTCAAGCGAACGCCGCCCTCAGGGCCCAGGGCGGAACGGGTGTCGGAGTCGGTCTACCTGCGGCGTAACCGGAAACACAATGGACGAATGGCGGGACTCCGCCGTAACGACGCATGATGGGGCGCTGCCGCGAAGCGGCCCGCTGCCCCCTCAACCGTCTCCGAGCATCTCCTTCATGTGCGCGAAGAAGTTCTTCTTCAGCGCGGTCCGGTCGGTCTCCGTGAGCGAGCTGGCGTCGGGCGCAGCAGTTCGCATCTCGAGCAGCTCGGCCGGGATCTCCTGCAGGAAGCGGGATGGCTGCCTCGGCATCCATTCGGAGCCCCGGCGGCGCGTCCTGCAGCCCGAAAGGGTGAGGCGATGCCGCGCCCGGGTGATCCCCACATAGAAGAGGCGGCGCTCTTCGGCGATCGGGTCCTGCGAGGTGCCGTCCGAGATGCCCTGGATGCTGCGGGCGTGCGGAAGGATCTCCTCCTCCAGCCCGACCAGGAAGACGTGCACGAACTCGAGCCCCTTCGCGCTGTGCAGCGTCAGAAGCGATGCCTGATCGGCTTCATCTTCCTTGTCGCGGTTCGAATCCTCCTCCACAAAGAGAGATACGCCCTGCAGGAAGCCGTGGATGGAGGGCGGGGCCCACTCGGTCTCCTCGTCGGGTAGCGGCATTTCTGCCCAGGTGCGCCTTTCGTACGCTGCGACCGACGCGATGAAGTCCCGCAGGTTGTCGATGCGGATCTCCATCGACTTCTCGCCGCTCGCCTCATTCCGGATTGCAGCTTCCAGCCCGACTTCGCGGAAGAAATCTTCCATCCAGGCGGCGAGCGCCCCCGGGGCAGCCGATCTCGTCGACTCCTCTTCCGCCTTCCCGAGCCCCATCCGGGCCGCCTCGATCATCGCATTGAAGCGGGAGATGGCCTCCGCCTGCGCCCGGCT
>CAYRLB010000078.1:0-12098 GCA_964424945.1 uncultured Gemmatimonas sp. | reverse complement strand
TGATCCTCATCGGGATCAACTTCATCGTCATCACGAAGGGCGCCGGGCGCGTGGCCGAGGTGGCGGCGCGCTTCACGCTCGACGCGATGCCCGGCAAGCAGATGGCCATCGACGCCGACCTGGGCGCGGGGCTCATCGACGAGGCGCAGGCGCGCCAGCGCCGCGAGACGATCGCGAAGCAGGCGGACTTCTACGGCGCCATGGACGGCTCGTCGAAGTTCGTGAAGGGCGACGCGATCGCGGCGCTGCTCATCACCGCCATCAACATCATCGGTGGAATCTTCATCGGGGTCGTGCAGCGCGGGATGCCCATCGGGGCCGCGGCCACCTCCTACACGATGCTGACGATCGGTGACGGACTCGTAACGCAGATTCCGGCGCTCATCGTCAGCACCGCCGCGGGCATCATGGTGACGAATGCCGGTGGAAGCACGCGGATGGGAGCGACCTTCGCCCGGCAGCTCGGCTCCAATGCGAAGCCGATGTGGGTCGCTGCGGGGGTGCTCGGCACCTTCGGCCTCATCCCGGGCCTTCCCTTCGCCCCCTTCATGGCGCTCGGCGTCGGTGTGGCCGCGCTCGCCCGGTCCGCCGGAAAGGGGGAGAAGGCGCGCGCCGAGCTCGCGGCGGCAGCGACGTCGGCGGATATCGTCGCGCCCGAGGAGGAGAGCCCGATGCGCGACCTTCTGCAGATCGATCCGATCGAACTCGAAGTCGGCTATGCACTGATCCCGCTCGTCGACGAGAGCCAGGGGGGCGACCTCCTCGAGCGTATCTCGATGCTCCGGAAGCAGGCGGCGCTCGAGCTGGGTATCCTCGTGCCGCCCATCCGCATCCGCGACGATATCCGTCTTCCTGCCAACGAGTACGTCATCAAGCTGCGTGGCGCCGAGATCGCCCGTGCAGAGGTGATGTCCCGCTTCCTCCTAGCGCTCGATACCGGCGGCGTCATCCGGCAGGTCGAAGGCGTTGAGACGATGGACCCGAGCTTCGGAATGCCGGCCCGATGGATATCGGCCAATCGCAGGATCGAAGCGGAGTCCTACGGCTATGTCGTGGTGGAGCCGCCGACGGTCATCGCCACCCATCTGATGGAGATGCTGAAGGCGAGCGCCGGCGATCTGCTCGGCCGACAGGACGTCCAGGAGATGGTCGATGCATTGAAGAAGTCGCACCCGGCGCTCGTCGAAGATGTGATCCCCGGCAAGGTGTCGCTGGGCATTCTCCACCGCGTACTCCAGCGGCTGCTGAAGGAGCGGCTCCCGATCCGGGACCTCGTCTCGATCCTCGAGGCGCTCGGGGACGCCGCCGATCACACGAAGGATCCGGAGGCGCTCACGGAGCGGGTGCGGCTCGCCCTCGCACACGTCATCGCCCGGCAGCACGTCGACGGGACCGGTGCCATCCGCGCCATCGCCATGGGACCACGCCTCGAGGCAGGACTGATGTCACTCTTCTCGCCGCGCGGCGGGCAGTCCCCCGGCGGAATCATGAACCCGGACACACTCGCAGGACTCCTCCGGGAGCTCAGCGCCATCTCCGGCGCTCACTCCCTCGATGGTCGGAGTGTGCCACTGGTCACGCCGCCAGGGCTGCGCGTCGGCGTTCGACGCCTGATCGAGCCCGTGCTGCCCCAGCTTTCGGTCATCTCGCTCGCCGAGCTGCCACCGCAGATCGCGCTGGAGCATGTCGCCGTGTGGGACCTGCCGTCGGCGGCGTAGGGACGGGTGGACGGGTGGATCCCGGCTTTCGCCGGGATGACGGGCGGGGCGGGTGGATGACGGGCGGACGCCGGGAAGACGGATCCGGCGCCCCGCGACTGATATGCGATAGCCGATAGCTCTTTAAACGAAGGAATTCTCCATGGATATCCAGACTTTCCGCGGGCGGGACATCAAATCGGTGACGGCCGCGGTCGAGGAAGCGCTCGGCGCGCACGCGGTGATCGTCCGGACGAGCGTGATCCGCAGCAATCCATCGCACTTCGAGGTGATCGCCGCCTCGGCCCGCGAGGTCAACCGCCTGCGCCGCCGTCTGGATCCGACGCCACTACGTGCCGCATCGTCGGAAGGCCCGGATCGTCCGCTCGTCCTCGCCCTCGTCGGACCGACGGGTTCGGGCAAGACGACAACTCTCGCGAAGCTCGCCGTCAACCGCGCTGCGTTCGGGGGCTGCAAAGTGGGCATGCTCACGATCGACACCTTCCGCACCGGCGGCCTCGAGCAGCTCGAGAGTTACGCACGCGTTACTGGGCTTCCTCTCGAGATCGTCTACTCGACGCAGGAACTTCCATCCGCCATGAGCCGTCTCGCCAAGTGCGACGTGATCCTCGTGGACACGCCGGGACGAAGCCCCAGGAACGCGGAGCACAATACCGCCTGGATGACCCTGCTCAACGAGATCCGCCCCGATGAGGTGCATCTGGTCATCCCGGCCCCGATGCGTCTCGAGGTGGCGTGCGGAGCGATGGACGCCTACGAGCCGGTCGGCGTGACCAACCTGCTCATCACGAAGCTGGACGAGGTGCGCTCGGACGCTGATGTGGTCGATCTGGTTGTCGAGATGCGGCTGAATACGCGCTGGATCACCGACGGTCAGGAGATTCCGGTCGATCTGCATCTCGCGCAGCAGAGACTTCTCGCGTCGCTCGCCAGCTACTCGGCCACGCCGCAGCCGATGCGGATCCCGGCATGACGACGCAGCTCGACTCGCTTCGTCACTACGTGGGCAACCACGCGGCGCCTCACGATTTCGAGGGCCCTGAGAGGGTCCTTCTGGTCGGGAGTGGCAAGGGTGGCGTCGGAACCTCGACGGTAGCCGCGCTCATCGCCGTGATGGCCGCAGCCGATGGGCACGACGTTCTGATCGTCGACGCCGACGACAACCATGGCGCCCTTCCGATGCTCTTCGGGGTCGAACCCGCGTACTCGCCAGTGGATCTGATGCGCGGCAGGGTGACACCGGGAGATCTGCTTCTGCGGCCCGGCTACGGGCTGTCGCTTCTACCCGCGGGCGGATGCGCATCCGGGGAGCGGCTGGAGCCGGTGGAGCGGCGGTCACTACTTCGCCGCCTTTCCAGTCTGTACGGGCGCTACGATCTCGTCGTCGTCGACGCAGGGTCACGCATCGACCAGATCCTGGGTGCAGCCTCCGCGGGCGCGGCGCGTCTCCTCGCGGTGAGTGCCGCGGAACGGATCTCGGCCGCGGCGACCTACGCGCTGGTGAAGGTGATCGATACACACTTCGCCGGAATGCCGGTCGATCTGCTCTTCAATCGAACCAGGCGCCCTGTGGCAACGGCAGCCTTCGACGAGGTCGACAACGCCACGCGTCACTTCCTCCGGCGCGGGCTCGCCTTCGCCGGTGCGATACCCGAAGACGACCGTATGCGCGCGGCGATCGAAGCAGGCCGGCCCATCCAGGAAGCGGCGGCGCTCGGCACGCCGGCGACGTCGGCGTGCCACGAGCTCTCGGCACTGCTGATCGAGCAGCTCCTGGAAGGAGCCCCGGGTCGGCGCGGACAGCTGCCGGAATATTCGAACTCTGCCGCGGTCGATCCGCGCCTTTCACTTCGGAGATAGGAATGGATAGCAACACTCTCTGGGCCGATTTTTCGACGAGAGGCAGCGCGGCGGCCCGCGAGAAGCTGCTGAACGAGCATCTCGGGCTCGTCCACCATGTGGCGCGTCAGCTCTCCAGGACGCTTTCCGCTGACGTCGACTTCGACGAGCTGGTCAGCTGCGGCGTCATCGGGCTGATGAATGCCCTTGACGCCTTCGATGCATCGCGCGGCCTCGCCTTCAGCACCTTCGCAGCGCCCCGCATCCGGGGCGCGATCCTCGATGAGCTTCGTCGCCAGGACCACGTCCCCCGATCGATCCGGAAGAAGAGCCGCGACATCGGGTCCGCCCGCGAGACACTCACCCGAAAGCTCGGCTACGCTCCGACCGACAAGGTCCTCGCCGAACACATGGATGTCGATCTCGACACACTCTGGCGCTGGCAGGCGGACGTCGAAGGAATCTTCCATCTCCCTATCGACGCCTCTCCGTCGCCTACCGAGAAGAGTGCGCCCACGCCGGGCGAGCTCCTCACGGGCGAATCCGACGGCAACATCGAAGACGAGATCAACTTCGAAGAGGAAGTGGGCGTCCTCCGCGAGGCGATCATGGAGCTCAAGGAGCAGGAGAGGGTGGTTCTGTCACTCTATTACTTCGAGGAGCTGAAGCTCCACGAGATCGCGACGATCCTGGAACTGACGGAATCCCGGATCTCCCAGATCCGCTCGAAGGCGATCCAGAAACTGCGCATCCGCATGGGTGCCCTGCGCGAGGCGGTGGCATGAGCATCGGAACGGTAAACGAGAAGAAGAACGGCTGGTTCGGCGGCCTGGTCGACGGGGCGAGCAAGGCGTTGGCCTTTGGCAATGGAAGCAAGGCACCGGGCATGGCCGCACCGGCAGCAGAGAGGGAAAGTCTGAAGGGAAGACCTGCCGAAGCAGGCAAGCCAGTCCGAAAAGTGAGGATGAAGGGGCTCACCCTCCAGGTTCACCGCCTCGCTGCCGACGGCCACGAACGGGCCGAAATCGCCAGAAGGACGGCGCTTTCCCAGGACACCGTCGCGCTGCTCCTTCATCTGACGCCGGAAGCACCGAGCACACCGGACGAAAGTGCCGGACGGGGCATTTTATTCCGCACCGAAAAGAGCAGCGGAAAGGTGGTAGGCCTCGGTCTGATAAAGTCCAAGTAGTTGCAGCGACAGCGTTTAGGGTTGCCATTGAAGACGACCGGCACAGGGCACATCCGTTGCCCTTGTCATCGTTGTGCAGAATGAAGCAGCGCGGCGGTCGAAGCGGCTGAAAGTCGGCGCCGATCGGCGGCGGCAGGAATCGGAAGCGACACAGGAAATCGAGGAAATGCCTCCCATCAACGGAATGATCCGCGCCGCCAACGCTCTCGCGTACTGGGAGCGCCGGCAGGAAGTAGCCGCAAATAATCTGGCGAACACTGAAACGACCGGCTTCAAGGCCGAGCGCGTCTTCGCCCGGTTGGTGGGTGACTCGATCCCGGTCGCGGATACCGCAACCGACCGCACCGCGGGCTCCTTCAGCCCCACGAACGAACCTCTCGATTTTGCCCTCGGCAACGACTCGTTCCTCGTGGTCCAGACGCCGAATGGCGAGCGGTTGAGCCGCGGCGGCTCCTTCTCCCTCGATGCTGACGGCCGGGTGATCGATGGACGAGGCAACCCGCTGCTCGGTGAGAATGGCGAAATCATCCTCCCGCCGGGCACGATCGAGGTCGACGCCGCCGGGGGGATCAGGGTCGAGGGCGAAGAGGTCGGACGGCTCCGCGTTGAAACCGTTCCGACCAACGTCCGACTAATTCACGAAGTGGGCACCCTCTTCATCCCCGATGAAGTGCGGACTGTACAGCCCCTGGAAGAGCGTAAGGTTCTGCAGGGTCAGCTCGAGTCGAGCAACGTCAATACGATCGACTCGCTCGTAGACCTGATCTCGATCCAGCGCAACTACGCAGCCGTCCAGCGCACCATGGTGACAATGGACGAGATCAGGGGCACGATCTCCAATCAGCTCGGAAGGGTGGGGTAGCGATCAGCTATCCGCTGGAGACCGATCATCGCCGGCTGATGACCGATGGCTGATGATCGCCAACAGGATCGATGCCGACAAGATCGATGCCGATAGGACTGTTGCCGATAGCTGATAGCCTTTTCCCTTTTTTGTCTTTTTATCATGGATCCCTCTCTTCGCACGGCAGCCACCGGAATGCGGGCTCAGCAGATCCGCACGGAGGTCATCGCCAACAACCTCGCCAATGTGAACACGACGGCTTTCAAGCGAAGCCGCGCTCACTTCGAGGATCTCCTCTACCAGACGGTGCAGGGGAGCACGACCGTCGGCTCGCCGGAAGCCGGCACCACGCCCGCCATCCAGGTCGGGCGCGGCGTTCGCCTTTCATCGGTGCAGCGGCTTCATACGGCCGGCGCCATCGAGCAGACGGAGCGGCCTTTCGACCTCGCCATCGAGGGTGACGGCTTCTTCCAGGTCCAGCTCCCCAGCGGTCAGGTCGGCTACACCCGCGACGGCGCGCTGACGATCTCCGATATGGGTACGCTGGTGACGCAGGGTGGTTATTCGGTACTGCCGGGCATCCAGATCCCGGACGACGCGGCCGATGTGCAGATCTCGCGCACAGGCATCGTCACGATCACGAGCGCCGACTCCACCGAGCCGATGGAGATCGGCCGGATCGAGCTCGCGCGGTTCGCCAACCCCACTGGCCTGATGTCGCTGGGCGAGAACCTCTACAGTCAGACGCCGGCCTCGGGTGAGCCGATCCTCGGCTACCCGCAGGAAGAGGGAATGGGTCGCCTGCTCCAGGGCAGCCTGGAGGGGAGCAACGTGGAGATCGTCCAGGAGATGGTCGACATGATCACCTCGATGCGCGCCTACGAGATCAACTCGAAGTCCATCAAGAACAGCGAGCAGATGTCGGAAATCGCCAGCTCGATGGTCCGCTAGGCAGGCAGATGAAACGATGGATCTTCGCGCTTCTGCTTGTCGCATCGGCCGTCGCAGTCTCGACCACGTCGCTGCCGGCCCAGCAGCCGGTGGCCTCGACGCCGGTGCTACTCGCTGCTCGGGAGATCCCGCGCGGCGCCCTGATCGAGGCGGCGGACATCGATGGCATCGGTGACGAGGCGGAGTCGATTCTCGGATGGGAGACGAAGCGCGTCATCCGCACGGGCGAAGTGCTCCGGGCTCCGGCGATCGCGCCGGCTCAGATCATCCGCAGCGGCGAAACAGTTCAGCTCCTCTGGCGTGGCGGAGAACTCGAGATCCGAATGACGGGACGGGCGATGGGATCCGCGATCGGGGGCGAAAGGATCCTCGTCCGGGTCGATACGAGGCGAAGATTCGAAGGGATCGCGGAGGCACCGGGTGTTGTCCGCCTCGACAACTTGGAAAAAGGTAGATGATGAGCAGGCATAGATCGATCGCGTTCGTGGCAGTCGCGCTCATCGCGCTCGCCGTGGCCGACAGCGCCAGCGCCCAGTCAGCACGCCGCTCCTGGACTTCGGACCGGCGGGACTTCGTCGCCGGCGACGTCATCACCGTGCTCATCGACGAGTACACGCTCGCCGCTGCGAACCAGGGAGACTTCTCCTCGGACCGCCGCTTCCGTGACCTCGGCATCGATGTCTCGCAGACGGCTGCTGCCGGCATCCCGCGCGTCGGCGCGTCGGTCGGCACCACCAACCAGGCGGAGTCACGATCCCGATCCGAGGCGAGCCGCCAGAACCGCTTTCAGGGCGAGATGACGGTTCGGATCGTCGGAATCGAGGAGAGCGGGCTTCTGCGCGTGGAAGGAAAGAAGCTCGTCAACATCGACGAAGTATCCGAGGAACTTGTCCTGCGCGGCCTCGTCCGGCCCGACGACGTCTCCTCCCGCAACATGATCGATTCCTGGCGCATCGGCGATGTGGAACTCGTCTACACCACCGAGGGAACGGGGCCGAAGAGCGGAATCATCGGACGACTTCTCGGAAAGATCTGGCCATGAACTTCGTGGAGATCGTACGCCCTCGTCCCCCGCGGAGGCAGCGACAGTCAACCGGTCGGTCGCTGGGCATGCTCGGCCTGCTGATGCTTTCGACGATCGCACTTCCCGACCGGGCGCTTGCGCAGGAGATCCGGATCTCGGATCTCACCATCCAGGAGTCGGCAGTACCGGTGCGGTTGATGGGCTATGGCCTCGTCGTGGGCCTCGACGGCACGGGAGACCGGCCCGCAGGTGGGTCATCGGGTGGGCAGACGGTCCAGTCGGTGGCGAACCTGCTCCGCCGCTTCGATGTCGATGTACCGAACGAGGTGCTCCGCACGCGGAATGTCGCGGCAGTTCTGGTGACCGCCGAAGTGTCCCCCTACCTCCGGGCCGGCGGGCGCTTCGAGGTCCACGTTTCCTCGCTCGGCGACGCCAGGTCGGTCCGCGGCGGCGTCCTCTGGATGACACCCCTGATGACCGACGTCGGGGGAGATCCGGTCGCGACGGCCCAGGGTTCCCTCATGGTCAGCGATGGCGGCGCGGCCCGCGGCTCCTACACGATCGAGACGACAGCGCGCATTCCGTCCGGCGGCCTGCTCGAGGGAAGCCTGCCGAGGCCTGAGTTCGCATCTGCATCGCGTCTTCTTCTCCGCGAGCCGGATCTGGGAACGGCGATGCGCGTCGTCACGGCGGTGAACGCAGCACTGGGAGATGGCACCGCCGCGATCGAGGATCCAGGTTCGATCGCCCTGAACCTCGCGGAAGATCCGATGCAGAGAGCGACAACGCTCACGGAAATCAACGAGCTGAGAATCTCCCCGCTCCGTGCATCGCGCATCGTCATCGACGGGCGGGACGGGACGGTCGTGGCCGGGGGCGACCTCGCGGTAGGCGACGCAGTGGTCAGCCATGGGCTTGTGACGCTGGCGATCGGCGGAGGAACCGATCCCGCAGGCGCGGCAGGGGCTGGAGACCTCCGGGTCCCGGCAGGAACATCTGCTCAGCAGATCGCCGCGGCACTCCATTCCTTCGAGACGCCACCGACCGAGATCGCGGCCATCTTCGAAGCACTCAGGGAAATCGGCGCGCTCTCCGCCGAGGTTGTGGTTCGATGAGCATTCAGAAGATCGACGGACCGGCTGGATCCTCCTCCCCGGTGAACCGGAAGGAGGAGGAGCTGAGGAGGGCGGCGCGCGACCTCGAAGGGGTCTTCGTCATGGAGCTCCTGAAGGCGATGCGCGAGACGGTCCCCCAGGACGGTCTCACCAGCGGCGGGATGGGTGAGGAGATGTTCACAGGTATGCTCGACCAGCACCTCGCTCCCCAGATGGGCGACGGCTGGAGCGGCGGAATCGGAGAGGCACTGTATCGACAGCTGCGCGGGGCGCTCGGCAGCGAATCATTTGAAGGAGATGGGCCGTCATGAGTGCCAGGAACACCGCGCACCTCAAGCTGGTTCAACGAGGCGCCTCATCCTCGGTCGCCGCTGGTGCGCTTGCCGGCGCTGTGACGGCTGAGATCAGGCTCCTCGAGGACCTCATCGGGGTGATGCGTAAGCAGCGCTCGGCCGTCGCCGCGGACGACCTCCAGGGCGTCGATGACAGCGTCTTCGCGACGCACAGGATACTCGTCACGTTGGGAGAGGCGCGCCGCCAGCGCCAATCGCTCGGCCGGCTGATCGGCGGGTCCGACGATGTCGGGCTTCGTTCTCTCGACGATGTCGCCGGCGAGCTCCTGACGGAAGGGCTGCGCGTTGCGCGCGATGGGCTGCGCGCAGCGGCGCTCACCCTTTCGCGGGAGGTCGAGATGAACCGCCAGATCCTGCGTTCGGCTCTGTCGAATGGCGGAGATCTGGTGCGAGGTCTCTACGGCGCACCAGACGCCTACGGTACCTATCGCCCGGAAGCTCGTACTCACGGGGAGGCCGAGGCCGCCGGAGGCCTGCTCATCAACAGGCACGCCTGATATGTCGAGTCTTGGCAGCATCCTCAACATCGCGCGGAACGCCATCTCGGCGAACCAGACCGCCGTCCGGGTCGCCTCGCACAACATCGCGAACGCCGGAACCGAAGGGTACACCCGTCAGGTCGTGCGCATGGTCGAAACGCGGCCTGACCAGACGACGCTCGGCCGCCTCGGGACGGGTGTCCGCATCTACGACATCAGCCGCGTTCGGGACACCCTCCTCGACACCAGCTACCGGAAGGAAGCGGGGCAGTCGGCGGCATTCGAGCTGCGCCACGAACTTCTGAGCAGCATCGAAGAGGTCTTCGGCGAGCCATCCGAAACAGGGCTCGCCTCCTCCCTGGACGCCTTCTACAGCTCCTGGTCGGATCTCGCACAGGATCCCGGCAACGACAGCGCCCGCCGCGTGGTTATCCAGCGCGCGAACCACGTTGCGTCCACCCTGAACAACTTCTCGACCACCCTGGACGGGATGGCGCACGCCGCGCGCAGCCGACTCGAGACGACGGTTCAGGAGGTGAACCGTACCACGGAGCAGATCGCGAAAATCAACGGGCTGATCGTCAGCCAGGAGTCGGGTGGGACGACGGCCAGCGATCTGCGCGACCAGCGCGACAGACTTCTCGACTCCCTTTCGCAGCTCGGAACGGTCCGCGTTACGGAACGCGAAAACGGATCTGTCGCAGTCTATCTCGAGAACTCGCTCGTCGTGGATGGAACGATGGCGAAGCCGATCGCCGCGTCCGGTGAGCCCCCAACGGTCACGCTGGGGAGCTCCGCCCTCTATCCCCCGGCGGAGGGAAGTGTGCTGGGCGAACTCGTCGCGGCGCTCACCACCCGCATTCCCGCGATCCAGGGTCGGCTCGATGACCTCGCGGAAGCGCTCGTCGTCCAGACGAACGCCCTGCAGACGGCCGGCGTTCAGACCGACGGAACGCCGGGGACGAACTTCTTCGATCCGGCGTCGACCAGTGCGCGGAACATCAGCGTGATCGGTACGGCCGAGTCGATCGCCACCAGCGACGACCCTGCGCAGCCGCTGAACAACCGGATCGCGATGGCGACCGCGGCGATGCGCTCGAAGCCGTCCCAGAATACGATCGCTCTTGGGATCTGGACGCCCGCGCAGGCGGAGCTTCTGGGCGGGCTGTCCGGAGCCGAGCACTATCGCGCTACGGTAACGGAACTTGCGGTGAACACGAACGTTGCCGCAGATTCCGCAGTCGTCCACCAGACGCTTGCTGAACAGATTGAGACGCGGCGCAAGAGCGTCAGCGGCGTTTCGACCGATGAGGAGCTCATCAGAGTCATGCAGCATCAGCAGGCCTACACCGCAGCCGCCCGCCTCGTTACGGTCGTCGATGAGATGATGCAGACCGTTCTCGGTCTGGGCAGATAACGCGCTTCAATGCTGATTCTCAGTCGGAAGCCGGGTGAGGCGATCGTCATCGGCGATGGCATCCGCATCGTCGTACTCGAATCCGATCGCCGCGGCGTCCGCATCGGGATCGAGGCGCCGCCGCAGGTGAGCATCATGCGCGAAGAGGTGCTCGAAGCGATCGCGGAGGAAAACCGTCGTGCGACGGCCGCGCCGAAAGGCTCCGACTGGCTGAACCTCCTTCCGGTCCGGCAGCATCCGCCCGCGGACTAAGCGCCCGAAGCTCCACCCTCCCGCTCCCGCCGCCGCGCCTCTGCCAGTGTCGGCACCAGCAGCGTCCATCCCGTTCCGACCCCCTGATCCGAAATCTCAAGCGTGGCGCCGATCCCCAGCGCCATGGAAGCGACCTCCTCCGCGGGTATCTCCGGAAGCTCCGTATCTTCCAGCCGCACGAGCACTTCGGCGGCGATGTGCACCAGCGACGTCTCACCGTCGATCTTCAGCCGCACCACGCCTCCCTCGCCCGGCGTCCAGGGCGACCCGCGCGGAACCCCGCTGCCGACCGCGGTGATCATCATCATCAGAATGCGAAGGAGCCCGACCGGATTGGTCCAGACGGGGGGAAGTCCTTCGGCGACCTGGATGTCGAGCCGCAGATCCCGCAAGGCATGGTGGATGTCGAAGAGCCGCTGCGTCTGAGTGATGACGTCGCCCACCTGGACTGGCTCGAGCTCCGTGTCCGAAGGACCGAGAATGCGCAGGAGGGCGGTCGTCGTCTCGAGCTTGCGAACCTCGTCGGAAAGCAGCGCCACCATCGCCCCTCCCATCGCAGGTTCCCCCTGCAGCACCTGAACTGCGCCACCCAGCGCTGCCAGCCGATTGTTGAGCGCGTGGTGGATTCCCGCTGCCAGCCCCTCCCCCAGCTCCAGCCACGCCCGACCGCCGCCCTTCGCGCCCCCCGTCATCGAATCTCCCCCGGCGCTGTCGAGTTTCTCCGGTACGGGGTCGATACTCGGAGAGTAAGCTCGGATATCAGCATCCGGAAACCTTCGAAGTTCGGGGTACTTCTGTGTTCGTCATCATCGGTCTTGTAATAGTCTGGGGCTGCGTCATCGGGGGCTACATTCTCCACCACGGCGAGGTGATGGTGCTCATTCAGCCGAATGAGTTCATCATCATCGGCGGGGCGG
>CAYRLB010000077.1:0-12382 GCA_964424945.1 uncultured Gemmatimonas sp. | reverse complement strand
ATCCTGGGTGTTCTGATCGGACATAGTGGGAGTGCAGCCTTCCGTGGCGCATCGCGGGCTGGCGCCCGCGGCGAGGGTTGGAGGTTACAGGAAAAGCGCCCGGTAGAGCGCTGGAAACAGTGCAATTTAGAGGCGTATGCCGAAAGCGTCAAGCCGAGGCGCGCTCCAGTGCGAGGTCTGTGATCTTCCTCACCTGGGTCCTGAAATCGAGGTGGCTGGTGTCCAGTACGACGGCATCAGGCGCCTGGACAAGCGGGGCGGCAGCCCTCGTTTCATCGAGTCGATCCCTCTCCCGGAGGCGGGCCGCTTCCGCCGCAACCTCCGATTCGCCGGGACTTTCAATACCCTGCTGGAGGAGTCGACGACGGGCCCGCTCCTGCGCGTCGCACACGACGAACACCTTCAGATCCGCCTCAGGGAAAACGACGGTCCCGATGTCCCGGCCGTCCGCCACGAGGCGGCCCTCAGCACCTGCTTCCCGGAGGGCCTCGAGTAGCCACTCCCGCACTGCGGGAATCGCGGCCATCCGCGAGACGTGCTCATTGACGAGCGGGGCCCGGATCCGCTCCCCCACATCCTCATTGCCGATCACCATCCGATAACCGGTCTCGGTCGGCAAGGCGCGGGCGTCGAGCGCAGCGAGCTGATCCGCATCGAGCCGAGGCCAGTCGGCGGGCGGGATGCCCCGATCGAGGGCGGCGAGCGTCACGGCGCGGTAGAAGGCCCCCGAATCCAGATGACGGTATCCGAGTTCGGAAGCGACCGCTTTCGCCGTGCTGCTCTTCCCCGAGGCGGCAGGTCCATCGATCGCGATGACGAGGCCCTTCTTCCCTTCACTCATGCTGCGGCGTGCGGGGCTCCCAGGCTGCGAAGGGTGTCCCAGAAACCGGGGAAGGAGATTTCGACGACCTCGGGGGTGTCGACCTCGATCCGGTTTCCAGGAAGAGCGGCGAGAACCCCGAAGGCCATGGCGATCCGATGGTCATGATGCGCCTGTATGCTGCCTCGCAAAGGTGCATCGCTGCCCCGCACGACCATGCCGTCGGGAAGCTCTTCGGCATCTGCACCGAGGGCCCGCAGGTTGTCCACGACGACCGTGATGCGATCGCACTCCTTGGCGCGCAGCTCCTCGGCGCCGGTGATGCGCGTCTCCCCCTCGGCGCAGGCGGCCAGGCAGGCGAGCATCGGGACTTCGTCGATGAGGGTCGGCATCTCCTCGGCGCCGATCTCGGTCGCTCGCAGCGCGGAGGGCCGTACGACGATGTCGCCGATCGGCTCGCCGCCGCTGAGGCGCTCACCTTCGACGCGGACATCGCCGCCCATCCGCCGGACGGCATCGAAGAAGCCGGTACGGGTCGGGTTCACACCTACGTCGCGGATGCGCAGCTCCCCTTCCCTCGCCAGGAGGGCGAGCGCGACGAGGAAAGCAGCCGAAGATGGGTCGCCCGGGATGTGCATCTCAAGACCGGGCAGCTCCCCTTCGGGGGGCGTCATGCTGACATGCCATCCGCCCTCCATGGCCTCCTCCCGAAGGGTCACGCCGAGGGCTTCGAGCATGCGCTCCGTATGGTCCCGCGAGCGGCCCGGCTCCAGCACTGAAACGGGCACCCGCCCGGACAGCCCCGCGAGGAGGATGGCGCTCTTGATCTGCGCGCTGCTCTTCGGCGAGCGATAGTCGAGAGCGGAGAGGGTGCCTCCGCAGATCTCCAGAGGCAGCCTGTCGGCCTTTTCCTTCTCGTGGATCCGGACGCCCATCGAGCTGAGGGGATCGGTGATCCGCCGCATCGGCCGGCTGCGGAGGGATGCGTCGCCAGTCAGTGTGGAGCAGAAGGGGACGCCCGCGAGAAGGCCCATCATCAGCCGCGCGGTCGTTCCGCTGTTCCCGCAGTCGAGGATGTCCGCCGGTTGCCGCCAGCTTCCGATGCCGGAGGAGGTGAGCACGAGTTCTGACCCGTCGCGTGGAAGGTCCGGAATCGAAGTGCCGAGCGATCGCAGGACTGCAGCAGTGCTCAGGCAGTCTTCACCGGTGAGCAGCCCCCGCAGCCTGGAGGTGCCACTCCCCGCCGCGGCGAACATCAGCGCCCGGTGGGTAAGAGATTTGTCGCCGGGGATGGTAAGATCGCCCTGTACGTTCATCAGTTCTCCCTGAGCCGTGTGGCCGCCGCTCATCTCAGGTGAAGATGGCAACGAGGACCACAATATTGGTGAGCGCCCAGAGCTGCAGGGCGCGATACATTCCACGTTTGTGCGCCGCGGGCGACATCGTCGGATATCTGCGGAGCCAGCGCAAGAGAAGTCCCAGCCACCCCGCCGCCGGCACAAGCATCAGCCCCGCATCCATGATACGCGCGAGGAGCGTCCCCATGCCGGGTGCGCCAAGAACACCAACCAGCAGCATGAGGAAGGCCGTCGCGACCATCCCGATGGCGAACAGAAGCGACCTTCTCGTACCCAGCAGAATGGCAAGTGTGCGATCCCCACGCGCCCGGTCTTCGTCGACCTGGTAAAGCTGGGTCAGTGGATAGAGCGCTGCGAAGAGAGGGCCGAAGGCAAGAAGGATGAGCAGCGACCAGAGCTCGAAGCGCGCACTCCCGAGCGTCCAGCCGGCCAGCGCCGTAAGGATTCCGAAGCCGACGGCGTTGACGGCCAGGTCGAGCCCGGCAACGGCCTTCCACCGGAAGGGTGGGACCGAATAGAGAATCGAGAGGACGAAGCAGGCGATATATACGAAAAGGAAGGCCCGCGGAAGAAGTGACGCGGCGATCAGTCCGCCGGCAACCATCATCCCCATCCCGAAGATGAAGAGCCCGGGCGGAACCGGCGGCGGAGCATCGAGATACCCGATATCCCCGTCGTCGCTGTCGAAGGCGGAGTTGATCGCGAGCGTGCCCCCGTTCAGGAAGATGACGAAAAGGATCCCGCCGGCGAGCAGCAGTATCCAATCGAGCTCCACCGGGGCGGCGGCCGCAGAAAGCAGCAATCCGAAGAGCATGTGGCCCGCGAGAACCGGCCATTCCCGGGGGCGCAGATGAAGGAGGTAGGAGAAACCATTTCCGGGAAGGATCCTGTACCCGAGGGAGCGGACGCGGCCTCGTCGGTGAGGGGCGGCGGCGTGATCTTCAGGCAGAATGGTCATCCGTGAAGCGAATGGTGCCGGAGCGGACGGTCAGGAGACCGTCGCCGCGCCGTACCCTGAGCGAGCCGTCGTCGCCAATCCCTTCCGCAACCCCCGAGGTGACGAGCGCGCCGGATTCCGGCTCGAAGATGTCGATCCGTCTTCCGGCGAGGGCGTCCCGGCGGGCGAACTCGGCGCGCCATCCGTCATCGCCGGCTGATCGTCTGCCGCCCCGGATGAGGTCTCTCATCCTCTCGACCACCGCCGTTGCGACATCGAATCGCGACACGGCAGAAGATACCGAGTGAAGGGAGGTCGCAGAGGCGCGCAGCTCGGCCGGGAAATCTTCCTGGCGGTGGAGCACGTTGATCCCGATGCCGGCGACCAGATGGGTCAGTGCCCCTCCGGCCCAGGAGGCCTCGCAGAGGATCCCACCCACTTTCCGACCATCAAGGAGGAGGTCGTTCGGCCATTTGATCGCGAGGCGGTCCTTCGTCCATGGATCGAGCGCCTCCGCTATGGAAAGCGCGACCAGGATCGGGTAGCTCGACGCAGAATGCGCCTGCGGCCGGGCGATAAAGGATATATAGAGACCGAGGCACGCGGGCGACGACCAGGCGCGTCCAGCCCTTCCCCGGCCAGCCGCCTGGCGGTCGGCCAGCACCACCGTTCCTGACGGCGCACCGGCGGATGCGAGGGCCCTGGCGACGTCGTTCGTCGACCCCACGACACCCAGGATCTCGAGCCCTGGCACCTTCCACTCGTCTGCGATCTCCGCGACAGGATGCCCCTCCCAAACGTCGAGTCGGTGAGGAAGCTCCACAACATCGGAGATGGCGTGAGGGCCGACTATCGGGAGGGTCACGTCGTCGACTGCTGAATGAGCAGGGAGAGATCGAGTGCGGGCGCCGAGTGCGTAAGCGCTCCTACCGAGATGTAGGTGACCCCGCTCCGCGCGATCTCTCCGAGCGCTTCGAGGGTGACGCCGCCGGACGCCTCGGTCGTCGCTTCCGGAGCTAACTCTTGGATAAGCGTCACCGCTTCGCGCAAAGCCACGGGGGACATGTTATCAAGGAGAAGGCGTGTCGCCCCCGCGGCCAACGCCTCCCGGACCTCATCCAGCGAGGTCACCTCGATCTCGACCTCGAGGCCGTTCCGATTCTCGCGGTCGATGGCGCGCAGCGCCTCCGCAATCCCGCCCGCGGCCCGGATGTGGTTCTCCTTTATCAGAACCATGTCGTGAAGTCCGATCCGGTGATTCGCTCCACCCCCTGCCGCGACCGCCATCTTCTCGAGGATCCGTAGTCCCGGCGTCGTCTTCCGGGTATCGAGGATCGTCGCACCGGTACCCTCGACGGCGTCGACATGTCGTCGCGTTACCGTGGCGATACCGGACAGCCGCTGCAAAAAGTTCAGAGCCGTGCGCTCGCCCGTGAGAATCGTGCGCGCGGAGCCTTCCAGCCGCATGACCTCGGTGCCGGGAGAAACGCGCTGGCCATCTTCCACCGCGACCTCGACCGAGAGATCACGGTCGAGCCGATGGAAGACCGCCCGGGCCACCTGCGTCCCGGCGATGACCCCGGCCGCTTTCGCGACGATCACCGCCCGTGCAGACCGCGTCTTGGGGACGGTCCAGAGGGTCGTCACATCGCCGGCGCCGACATCCTCTGCGAGGGCCAGCTCGATGATCGCGGTGACATCCGGGTGCAGCGGTGCGTCGGAGACGGTCATGTTCCGGTAAGCCGTTCGATGAATGGAGACTGAGCATCGGCCGTTGGGCTTCCCTCCCCCGAGACGACCTTTTCGTAGTAGCGTTCGTACATCGGGACGACCTGATCCATGCGGAACCTCTCCGCGGTTCGGTGCGCTCCATCGCTCATGGCCAGCCACCGTTCCGGGTCGGAAAGAATCCCGAGGCCTCCGCGAGCCATCGCTTCGACGTCGCCGACCTCTTCCAGAATGCCGGCGACACCGTCATCGACCACTTCGACAACCCCGCCAACCCGGCTCGCGATCACCGGCACCCCCGAGGACATCGCCTCGAGCGCGCTGAGACCGAATGATTCGGACTCCGATGGGAGCAGGAAGAGATCTGCGCACGCGAGAAGCTCCGCCACGGAGTCCTGCTTCCCCAGGAAGGTGACCTTGCTGGAAATCCCGAGAGATGCCGCTTCGTCTGCCGCTGCAGGCCGATCCGGACCATCGCCCACGAGGACGAGGCGGCTCGGTACTTCCCGCTGGATACGCTCGAAAACCCTCACCACATCCCGGACCCGCTTGACCTCGCGGAAGTTGCTGATGTGCATGATGAGCTTTTCGCCCGGCGCCACCAGGAACTTCTTGTTGCAGGGGTACAACGAGCGGTCATAGACCCGCGAATCGACGAAGTTCGGGATGACCTCGATCCGATCCCGATCGACACCGAAATGCGAAACCGTCTCGTCGCGAAGATAGTTGGAGACGGCGGTCAGCCCATCCGACTTGAGGATCGAGAAGCGGGTGATCTCCTCGAAGGAGCGCTCCTGGCCGACGAGGGTGATATCCGTGCCGTGCAAGGTGGTGATGATCTTCAGGTCGCTCTGCGCGCCCAGCATCTCCTTCGCGATCCACGCGGATGTCGCATGGGGGATCGCATAGTGAACGTGCAGGACGTTCAGCCCTTCGCGCAGCGTCACCTCGTGCATCATCGCGGCGAGTGCCAGCGGGTAGGGCGAATGATCGAAGAGCGGGTAACGCATCACCTCGACCTCATGGAAGAAGACCCGTTCCATGAAGTGCGGGAGCCGGAAGGGGTGGGCGTAGGTGATGAAATGAACCTCATGCCCGCGCTTGGAGAGCTCCATCCCGAGCTCTGTGGCGATGGCCCCGGACCCTCCATAGGTCGGGTAGCAGGTGATGCCGATTCTCATTGCAGCGTAATCATTCGTTTATCAGGTCAGGCCCCGGGCTTCCTCGAAGCGACGGGCGACGGCATCGGCGAGTTCGGCTACAGGCGTAGTGCCGTCGAGCCGGATCGCCCCGTCGGGCAGCTGGCCCCGAAACCAGGTGCGCTGACGGCGTGCATAGCTGCGGGTGTTCCGCTGGATCGCCGCGATGCCTTCCTCGAGTGTCCCCTCGCCCCGCAGGTAGGGGATCAGCTCCCTGTACCCGGTTGCATTCATTCCCGGCGCGTGTTCGTCGTATCCGCGCTGCAGGAGGAGCGCCACCTCTTCGGCGAGCCCTTCATCGACCATCTGGCGGACGCGCGCGTCGATACGTTCGTTGAGGGTCTCCGTCGGCAGATCAATGACGAAGACGAGCGGCGACAAAGGCTCGTGCTCGGGAGGCGCATTCGCGTGCCACCAGCTGAGGGAACGGCCCGTCAGCAGTGGAAGTTCCAACGCTCGCAGCAGTCGCTGACGGCCGCCCCAGCGGTCGAGCCGCTCCCCTGCCGATGGGTCGAGCGTGCGGAGCCATCGCCTCAGCTCGGTATCCGAAAAGGCTGAAAGACGGGTCTCCAGCCGCTGCCGGCGGTCGGGGTCCAGTTCGGGCTCGCGGAAGATCGGGTGCGTGAGTGCGCGAAGAAAGAAGCCCGTCCCGCCGACGAGGAAAGGTGTCTTCTCTCGGCCTTCGATAGCGGAAATCGTCCTTCGGGCATAGTCGGCGAAGCGGGCGGCATTGAATCGCTCGTCCGGATCGATGAGATCCAGGCCATGATGAGGAATGCGCGCCCGTTCCTCGGCTGTCGGCTTCGCGGTACCGATATCCATCCCGCGGTAGATCTGGCGCGAGTCCATGGAGATGATCTCTCCGTCGATCCGCTCTGCAACCTCGATGGCGAGGGCGGTTTTTCCGGAGGCGGTCGGCCCCACGATGGCGACGGTCGGCAGGCGTGGCGTCATCCCCCCCGCCTGAACCGATTGTGAAGCTCGTTGAGCGACAGCTGCACGACGGTGGGTCGGCCGTGGATGTCGTGAAAGGGCAGTTCCGTCGCAAACAGCCGGTCGAAGAGCTCCGTGATTTCGATCTCGGACAGGGGTTGTCCGGCTTTGATCGCCGCCTTGCAGGCGTAGGTCAGGGCAAGGCGCTCGTGCTGGTTGCGAACGGGATTCACCAGCTCCGACCCTTCTGTCAGTTCCCGGATCATCTCCCGGAGGCAGCGCTCCCCATCGAAGTAGGGGTGCGGGTTGGGCACCGAGTGGACGATGATCGCCCGCCCGCCGAAGTCCTCGATCTCGAATCCGACCCGGGTGAAAAGGGCGCGCATCCCTTCGACCACATCCAGCTCCGCCGGGGAGAGTCGGATCGTCAGGGGGAAGAGGAGACGCTGCGCGGCATCACCCGGTTCGCCACCCCAGCCTTTCATGAGCTCCTCGAAGAGCACCCGCTCGTGCGCCGAGTGCTGATCGACGATGATCAGGCCCTCTCTCGTTTCCGCGAAGATGTAGGTGTTGTGGACCTGCCACATCACCGGCCGGACGATGCCCTGCACCGGTCTTCCGTCGCCACTCTCCTCCGCTGGTGAAGTGGAACCCTCGGATCGCCCGGCGATGAAGAGGCTCATCTGGTCGGCCGTCGTCGGAGGGGCGGGTCCACGCGAGATGCTGCCGAACCCCTGGGCCTGGATGGCGGGTGCCTGCCACCCTGCCGAATCCCCCGGCGCCCGTCCGAGGTCGGGGGCACTCTCCAACGGCTGAAGGGCCGAGCGAACACCCTCCGCGACAGACTGCTCGACCCCCACCGGGTTGGAGAAGCGAACCTCTGCCTTCGCCGGATGAACATTCACATCCACCTCGGCCCCTGAAACATCCAGGAAGAGGAAGAAGGATGGGCGGACGCCCGGCGGGATCGTGGTCAGGTAGCCGCGATCGACGGCCCGGACGATCTGTCTGTCCGCGAAGACGCGGCCGTTGACGAACAGATAGGCCTTCCTGCCACCTGTCGTCGCGGAATGAGGCTTCTGAACGAGTCCGCTGATCGCCGCATGTTCACCCACGAAGCTGACGGGGATCATGTCAGCCGCTTCTTCCGCTCCCCAGATGTCCGCGATCCGCCCGGCGAGGCTCGGGGCCGGCGGCACATCGATGAGGACGCGATCGTTCGACTCGAGGGTGAAGGCGGTATCGAGATGGCTGAGCGCCAGAACCGTGATCACCTCGCTGATCGCACGTGTCTCGGCGGCCGTCGATCGCAGGAATTTTGCGCGGGCGGGGGTATTGAAAAAGAGGCTGCGGATGGTCACCGTCGTCCCGACCCGACGCGAGCACGTCTCGATGCCTGTCAGCCGTCCGCCGGTGATGAGCAGGCGTGTGCCATCGCCATCCCGTTCGGCCGTCTCGAGCGTCATCCGCGATACGGAAGCGATCGATGGGAGTGCTTCGCCGCGGAAGCCGAGGGTGCGGACGCCGGAGAGATCTTCGGGTGCGGCGATCTTGCTGGTCGCATGGCGGTCGAGGGCGAGCATGGCGTCCTCGCGGCCCATGCCATGCCCGTCGTCCGAGATGCGGATCTCCGTTTTCCCCCCGTTCCGGATGGAGACGACGATCTGGCGTGCTCCCGCATCCACCCCATTCTCGACCAGCTCCTTCACCACCGATGCCGGACGCTCGACGACCTCGCCCGCAGCGATCTGGTTTGCCAGCTGGTCTGGAAGGATGTGAACTCTTCTGGGCATCAGGATCGGGCGGTTCCTCTTCCGGGCGACGGCATCGGGAGCTGAGGGTCAGCCATCTTACGGCAGCCGGTAGACGGTACGCGCGTTCGCCGTCGTCGCCGCGGCGAGCGCCTCGACCGATTCCCCGCGAAGCTCGGCTGCTTTCGCGACGGTGTGGGCCACATGGGCCGGCTCGTTCTGCTTTCCGCGGAAGGGAACGGGCGCGAGATACGGGCTGTCTGTCTCCATGAGGAGTCGATCGCCCGGGACACGTCGAAGAAGCTCGGCAAGCTCCCACTTCGGGAAGGTGATCATCCCGGCAAAGGAGATGTACCAGCCTGCATCGAGGGCGGCTTCGAGCAGGGCGCTGCCGCCGCTGAAGCAGTGCAGAATCCCCCTTCCCCATCCCGCTTCCCTGATACACGCGATGGTTTCGGCGTCGGCCGACCGGGAGTGTACGACCACGGGAAGATCGACGCTTCTCGCGACATCGATCTGCTCCATGAAGGCACGCGTCTGGACCGGTGCGGGGGCATTGTCATAGTAGAAGTCCAGCCCCGTTTCACCGATCGCCACCACGCGCGGGTGCCGGGCGAGTTCGGCGAGGACGGGTGCGCTTCCGGCCTCCCAGCTTGCCGCCGCATGGGGATGGACGCCCGCAGTCGCGTATACAGAGGGATAGCGTTCCGCCAACTCGATCGCGCCACGAGCATCCTCGAGGTCGGAAGCGATGGAGATGATCGCCTCCAGGCCGGCGTCCTTTGCCCGCTGCACGACCTCATCGACGTCATCGATGAGGCGTGACGAGGTCAGGTGCGCGTGAGAGTCGATCAGACGGGTCAGCAACGGTCGAAGTCAGTTCGGGATATGCTCGAAGGGCTCAAAACGAACGAGCCGCCGCGATTTCTGCGCGGCGGCTCGCCATACGTATTCCGACCCGCGCCCTGCCTCAGACCGTAACGGTGCGCTTCCGGCCTTCGCGCCCACGGCCCTTCGTCCCCTTCGCCGAGAACTTCGGCGACCGCTGCTCGATCTCGTACAGAATCGGAGCAGCAACGAAGATCGACGAGAAGGTACCGATGATGATACCGAGGATCAGCACCAGGGCGAAATCCTGAATCACCGGACCGCCGAGGAAGAAGAGCGAGAACAGCGTCGCGAGAACACCGCCGCCCGTCAGCGCCGTGCGGGAAAGTGTCTCATTGATCGACCGGTTGAGGATACCGCTGTAATCCTCGGAGGGTTTCGGAAGGACAAGATTCTCCCGGATGCGGTCGAACACCACGATCTTGTCGTTCAGCGAGTAACCGACGATCGTCAGCAGCGCCGCTACCGTCCCCATCGAGATCTCCGTCCGCGTCGTCGCGAGATAGCCGAGCGTCACGACGACGTCGATCGAGGTGGCGAGAATCGCGGCAAGCCCGAAGCGCCATTCGAAGCGGAACGCGAGATAGATGAGCGTCGCGGTGAACGAAAGGAGGATCGCGATGAGCGCGCGCTGCTGGAGCTCGTCGGCGACCTTGGGGCCGATCGCCCCGGTGCTCAGGATTTCGAACTCCGCCTCGCTGAAGCCGTTCGACAGCGCGTTCGTCACGATCGCCCGCGCGTCGTTCTCCTCGTTCTGTTCGAACAGCCCCATCCGGAGGACGTATGCATCCGGACCGCCAAAGCTGCTGATCTCCCAATCGTTGTAGCCGGCGGACTCGACCGCCGCACGGACATCTTCCGCCTCGACCGGTCGGTCGAACTGAACCTGGACCCGGGTACCGCCGGTGAAGTCGACGCCGTAGGCAAGCCAGGATCCGTCCACCACGACGTTCCGGATAATGCCGATCAGGCCGATGGCCACGAGGGTGGCGAAGACGAGGTAAGCCCGCCGACGCCAGTTATGGAATGGGTAATTCGCGTTCTCGAAGACTCGCATGGTCGTATATCGGCGACTTCAGATGGACAGGGTTTGCGCCTGCGAGCCGCCTCGCTCGAGGTACAACATGTAGAGCGTGCGGACCACGAACACAGCCGAGAAGAGCGATGCCGCGACGCCGATTCCGAGCGTCACCGCGAAGCCTCGCACCGGCCCGGTCCCGACGTAGAACAGAATCACGGAGCTGATGATCGTGGTCACGTGACCGTCGATGATCGCGGACATCGCGTTGTGGAAGCCTTCGTCGATCGCCTTCCGCACGGATTGCCCCGCGTCGAGCTCCTCGCGTATCCGCTCGAAGATCAGGACGTTCGCGTCGAGCGCCATGCCGATCGACAGCACGAGCCCCGCAATGCCCGGGAAGGTCAGCGCCGCCCCGAGGCTCGCCATGGCCCCGAGCAGGATCAGCACGTACACGCTCAGTCCGACCACCGCGAGCAGCCCGGAGAAGCGATAGTACCCGACCACCATGATGATGACGGCGATCAAACCGACGATTCCGGCGCGCAGCCCTGCTGCGACGGAGTCCGAGCCGAGGGTAGGCCCGATCGCCTGCTCCTCGATGATCTCGATCGGGGCCGGGAGCGCACCCGCCCGGAGGACAAGGGCGAGGTCGCTCGCTTCCTCCATCGAGTTTCCGCCCATCTCAATCTGGCCCCGCATCCCGATCTGGGAGTTGATGACGGGTGCACTGACCACTTCGTCGTCGAGCACGATCGCCATCAGGTTGTTGACGTTTGCCCCCGTCCCCCGCTCGAAGATGCGCCCACCCCGACGGTCGAATTCGAAGGTCACCAGCGGCCGCCCCATCTGCGGATCCCGCTGCGCCTGCGCGTCCTGGAGGTATGTGCCTGTGATCAGCGGCTCCCGATCCAGCAGATAGAGGAAGCGATATCCCTGAACCGACGCATCCTCGGCCGGCCCCCAGCGGAGGACGACATTGCGCGGAAGAGCACTCTGAACCGCCGGAAGAGCGAGGAACTGATCGACTACCGGAACGTCAGCCGCGGCCACGAGGAAGACCCCGTCGCCCCGGCTGCTGCCATTCTGAAGTCTCGATGTGAAGGGCTGCGCCGAGAGTGGCGTCGCCGTCGTGTCGGACTCGGCGGCGGCAAGTGCGCCGTCTGCATCGACCGAGTCAGCGGCTGCCGTGGAATCCGCGGCGGCGCTGTCCGGCGTCGTGAAGAGGCCGAGATCCGGGGCCGCGGAGCCGGCTGAGTCAGCCGATGGCGACGAATCGATCTGGATTCCAGACGCCACGACCGCCCGGTCGATGCGCGCCAGCGACGCCGCAATGTCGGATATCGGCCGCACAATCTGGAACTGCAGGAAGGCGCTGCGCTGGATGACGTCCTTCGCACGCTGCTGCTCCTCCGGCGTTGCGCCGGGCAGTTCCACAACGATCCGGTCCGTTCCCGACTTCTGAATCGTGGGCTCGGCGACCCCCATCTCGTCGGTGCGTGTGCGGACGACGGTCAGCGCGCGGTTCGTCGCGTCCTCTCGTGCAGCTGCATCGAGCGCGTTGTTCGGATCCTGAACCTCAAGGAGCAGATAGGTGCCCCCTTGCAGATCCAGGCCGTAGGTAATGCCGCGATCGAAGATCAACCACGCGCAGAACACCGTGATTCCACCGATCAGAGCGAGGCGCCCTCGGAGACCTTTGAACATCGAAGCTGATCTTCCCAGAAGGGAGGAGAAGGATGGGGATTCG
>CAYRLB010000076.1:0-12579 GCA_964424945.1 uncultured Gemmatimonas sp. | reverse complement strand
GCTTCACCTGGATGTCCGGCTCCATCTCCGCGACCTCGTCGAGGAAGAGGGTGCCCCCATCCGCGAGTTCGAAGCAGCCCGGCTTCTCGTTCGTCGCGCCTGTGAACGCGCCCTTCTCGTGACCGAAGAGCTCGTTCTCGAGGATCTCCCGCGGGAAAGCCGCGCAGTTGATGGCGATGAACGGGCCCTTCTTACGGTTGGACTTGTCGTGCACCGCCCGGGCGACGAGTTCCTTGCCCGTGCCGCTCTCACCGATGATCAGGATGCTCGCCGTCGAGGGGGCGGCAGCCTCGATCATGCTGTAGATCGAGCGCATCTCCTCGGACTGACCGATGAGATCGCCGAAGCGGGTCATCCCCTTGATGCGCTCCTGCAGAAGACGGTTCGCCTCGCGGACCTCGTACTTCTCGACCGCTTTCGGGATGAGTTCGCGGAGCCGGTCGATCTTGAGGGGCTTCTCGAGGTAATCGTAGGCGCCCTGCCGCATCGCCTCCTTGGCGGTGTCGATCGAGCCCTTGCCGGTGATGATGATCATCTCGCTGCTGATCTCCGCGTCGCGCATGCGGGAGAAGAGCTCGAGCCCATCGACTTCCGGCATCCGGAGATCCGCAAGGACGACCGCGTAGCCACCGCGTTCAACCATCTCCCAGGCCGCCTTGCCGTCCGAGGCAACATCAACTTCGAAGCCGTCGTCGGCGAGGAGCATCTGGAGGCCCTCGGCGATGTGCTTCTCGTCGTCGGCGATCAGAATCTTGGCAGACATTTACCGCAGTGGTATCCGGGAAGTACGGAATGATGCAGCACAACACAGCGACGTTGTCGCGCGTGCCGCAAAGGGAGCGAAGGGAGCGTTACCCCATGCAGCGATGGCTACCCGCCCGAGCATGCGGAGTTCCGTGGTCGGGGTGTCGAATCGGCTGTCGGGGAGTTGAAAGCTCGCAGCGCAAAGTTGGCCATGCGCAATGGATGACGGTAAGGGTTCAGGCCCGCACTCTCGTCAGCGAGTAAGGGTGAGAAGGATGCCGAACGAAGTCGGGGGCGACCCACCTCCGGCGTCCGCCCCTACATCCGTTTCGATGCTGCCGCCGAGCCGTTCCGCGATGGCGCGGGATACCGCCAGGTAGGAGAGCGGGTCATCGTCGGGGTCGATGATCCTGTCATTCCCGGCGGGCATCCGGATGGCGAGGTGAGCCTTCGACGTCGAGGGCGTGATCTCGGCCCGGATCTCGATTGTGCTGCCTGAGGGCGCCAGGTCGAGCGTGTGCAGGAGTAGGCTCAGGACGAGCTGGCGGCCCTGGCTGCGGGGCAGATCGGCCCGCGAGATCGACTCGGGAATCTCCAGCCGCAGGATGACGCCGTGCCGCTCGCTTTCGAGTTCGACGAGTTCGCGAAGCTCCTCGATGACCTCCGGGAGGGTGGTGAGCTCCTCCGTCTCCCGTTGCGGCCTCACCATGCGCAGCAGGAGGTCGACCCTGCGGTTCACCCGATCGAGCTCAGTACCGATGACTTCCGCGTACCGCAGCAGGTCTTCGCTCCCGGCGACGCCCTCAAGACGCAGGATGCGTCTTCGCAGCACCTCGAGGTTGATGACCATCGAGTGCAGCGGATTCTTTATCTCATGCGCGAGATCGTCGGCAAGGCGCTCAACGAGGCCGAGCTTGTTCTCGCGGATCGCCATCTGTTCGACAGCCCGGCTATCACCTGGGATGGTCTGATTCATCGAGGGTGGGTCCCTGGTCCTGCTGGAAGCTGAGAGAACGAAGCGGGAGCGGCATGTCTGCCGGATCCGGTCTCGTGAGGGCGGTAGCACAATCTGTTCCCCTACCGGCATGAAAAAGCGGACGGCGCTGGTGTGCGCCGTCCGCTCTGAAGCGGTTGGTCCGGGGGTTATCAGTCGGAAAGGTCCCAGTCGTCCGCCGCCGCCTTGACCCGGAGCTGGCCCGGGCCGGAGCGGGTGAAGGTCGGGGGAACCACGTGGCGCGCAACGATTTCGCGTGTGTTCTCCACCCGGAGCTGCCGGAAGAGGAAGGCGAACTTCTCCTTCAGCGTTTCGCGGATCGCCGCCCGGTTCTCCTCGGGCAGATCCCAGAGCTCCCGCTTGAACGCACCGAGCGCCTTCTTGCGTGCCTTGTAGATGAACTGCCCCTCCGTGTCGCCGGGCTTCCGCTCGTCGGGGAAGGAGACCCGGCAGTGTTCGTACATCCTCTCGCGGAGCTCGGCCGGGAGCTGCTCGTGCTCGTAGAAGATGTTCTGGAAGTTCGTCGCGAGATGGATCTCGGCCGTTTCGGCTTCGGGGAACTTCCCGAAGGCGGTCTCGGGCAGCGTCGACGCGCCATGCTGCACCGCGCCACCGAGTCCGTATTCGTCGCGGCTGAGGGCCGAGAGGTGCCGGAGCGTTTCGAAGTCGATCGCGACATCCGCGATGGATCCGTCCGCGAGCACCACGCCGCCATGCGATGTGCCGGACTGAACCGAGATCTTGGAGAGACCGGTCAGCGGCTTGCCCGCCTCGACGCCGATCTCCGCAAGCTCGCTGTTGAAGCCGTCCATGTAGGCGCGCAGCTCCTCCGCCGTCGAATTCTCCGTGCCGACCTCGCCGATCTCGCCGCCGACCGAGACGGTGACGCCGGCCGGTTCGAGCTTCCGGATGAACGCGGTGAGCTCCGCGGAGAGGCGGGCGTTCGTCGCCTGCTGCTCCGGCAACGTCGGCTGCGAGAGATCGACCAGCGTGGAGGTGTCGATGTCGATGTTGTAGAAGCCCGCCGTGATCGCCTCCCGGATCAGGTCGCGGACCGCGCGCAGCTCCGGTTCCGGGTCCGCCGCGTACTTCTTCGCGTTGACCTGGAAGTGATCGCCCTGGATGAAGAGCGGACCTCGCCACCCCTCGCGAATCGCCGCCGCTGTGATGACCGCGACGTATTCCGCCGGGCGCTGGTCGGTGTAGCCGATCTCCGAACGGGCGATCTCGCAGATGAGCGCCCCGACATCGAGCTCCCGTGCCGCTGCGAAAAGGGCCCGACCCGAATCGAAGGCGGCGGCGCGAATGTTCATGGCGGGAACGGTGAAGCCGGCCACTTCACCCCGACCGCGCGCGAGATAGAGGTCGTGGATCGACGCGGGCACGACCCCGACCAGTGCGCCGAGCTCACCGATCAGCCAGCGGGCGGTGTCGCGAACATCCTCGTTCTCACCGAAAACCGCAGCCCTCACCAGCGTCTCTATACCTTCCGAGCGCAGCCGATCCTCGCTCAACAGCTCGACGGAACCAGCCTGCACACTGACGATGCCGGACAGATGTCGCAACAGCTCCACTACGCCTGAACTCTCGAGAATCGCTTTATCGTCGGTTACGGTGGATATGTCTGCCATGTCCCTGGTCGAAGATTCAGGTTACCGCTGAAGGTCGAAGGTCGTACCCCAGCGGGCAAATTGGGTCAGAGGGCGGAGAGCGGCAAGCGTCCGGCCAGCAGGGCAATCAGGAGCGGATCCGTCGTGCATCAGACAGGGCTGCCATGCCTTGCGTCAGCCGATCGATAATCGCCGCCAGCCATCAAGACAGGGCTTCATCCGGGTTTGGTTGCTGCAGCATCTGCATCCTTTGGTCCCTTGCGCCGGACGGAATGCTTGTTGCAGTCGCGGATGGAGGTAAGTGCTGACCGCGGCGACGAGGGACGGGTCGACGTCGCGGCCTTCGGCGGCCCCCGTCGACCACGGAGGAACTATGGCTCGTCAGACCGGTGTGGTCGAGTTTTTCAAGGACGATAAGGGATTCGGATTCATTCGTCCTGACGATGGTTCAAAGGATGTATTCGTCCATCATTCGTCGATCAACATGGATGGATTCCGATCGTTGAAGAAGGGCGATCGGGTTGAGTTTGAGATCGTCGATGATCCGAAAGGTCCACGCGCCGCAGAGGTGACGCGGGCCGAGTGATCGAGCAGCCAGTAGCGACGAAACGCCGGAGGTCATCCCTCCGGCGTTTTTCGTTGGCGGAAGGTCATCATCCTTGCATCACATCTCCACGACGATTCCCTTTCCATCATCCGTTCTGAACCTATCCGGCGCGAGGGGGCCACGTGTATTTCAGCAGTATGGAAGATCGCCTGAACCCGGAGCCGCCAGAGGGCGCGGACGAGTCGACGCTCGCCGGGTACTTCGCCATTCATGGCCGCTCCCCTGGTTTCACGGGGAAGGACGAGATGCCGTACACGGTCGCGGTCGAATCGGAGCGTGTCGAAGGGGAGGATGAGGGTTGGGTCGCCTACCTCGTGTTTCTACGCTGGGCGGCCAACAGCACGGCGATCATGGGCCATATCGACTCTGCCGATCTGGGGCGTGGCAAGACCGAAGCTGAGGCGCGCGACGTTCTCGGGAAGCTGTCGCTTCAGGAGGTGAAGCGGCTGCTCGACGAAGCGATCGATCGGCGGGGCGACTTCGACGACATCGAAGGTTCGTGAGCGGCCTCTACCGCCAGGGGATCATACAGCTCGGAGAGAGTGGCGCCGTTCGGGAGCTGGTGACTCGAACACCTCTTTCACGTCGTCTGGTGGAGCGATTCGTGGCAGGCGAGACGCTGGACGATGCGATACGGACGGCGCGAACGCTCAATACGGCCGGTTCTTCGGTGAGCCTGGACTATCTCGGGGAGGCGGTCCGAACGGCGGATGAGGCGGCTCTCGCCCGCGACGCGGTGATCCGATCGATTCGCCGGATCGTGCGTGACGGGATCGATGGGAATGTCTCGGTCAAGGCGACGCAGCTCGGACTCGGGCTGGACGACGAGCTTTGCCTCCAGAATCTTTCGGCGATCCTCACGGCAGGCGCGGAGAGGGCTTCCGACGGGAGAGGGGCGACCTTCGTGCGCATCGACATGGAGTCGAGCGACTACACGGAGAGGACCGTCGCGCTCGTCGAGAAGTTGTGGAGTAATGGCCATCGGAATGTCGGGACCGTCATCCAGTCTGCCCTGCACCGCTCAATCGATGACCTCCGGCGACTCATCCGGATCGGCTCGCGGGTCCGGCTGGTGAAGGGTGCGTATCTGGAGCCTCGTGCGATCGCGTATCAGAACAGGGCGGATGTCGACCGCATGTATCTGCGCGGGATGCGGATGCTCCTTCGCGACGGCATCTACCCGGCGATCGCGACCCATGACGAAGCGATCATCGAGGCGACGCGCCGCTTCGCCTTCGAAGAGGCGATTCCACGGAACTCCTTCGAGTTCCAGCTCCTCTACGGTGTCCGTCGGGATCTTCAGCAGAGGCTGCGGGAGGAGGGCTATCATGTGCGCATCTATGTGCCGTATGGCGAGTCATGGTACCCGTATCTCATGCGTCGCCTGGCTGAACGACCCGAAAATCTTCTCTTCCTCGCCGGAAGTGTGATGAAGGAGACCCCGCTGCGGATGCTGACGAAGCCGGTCGGGATCGGGGCCGGTTTCGCGGCCGGCGTAGCGGCCACCCTCGCATGGCGCTCCCGAAACAGCTGACAACGTGTCCATCGACTACGCAGTAGATATTCGCGAGCCGCATCGGCATCTCGTCGATGTCGAGATGCGGATCGAGACGACTGGCGGACCGCTCGTGGTCGCGATGCCATCCTGGACGCCCGGGTCCTACCTCATGCGGGAGTTCCCGCGGAATGTGCAGGAGTTTTCCGCGCGCGATGCGCTGGGTGTGCCGCTGAGCTGGCGGAAGATCGACAAGAACTCCTGGGCGATCGATGCAGAGGCCGAGGCTCCGGGGACGGTGGTGGTGCGCTATCGCGTCTATGCGAATGAGCTAAGCGTCCGGACGAGTCATGTCGATGCTTCACATGCGTACATCAATGGCGCTTCCGTCTTCATGTTTGGGCGTGGGCGGGAAGACGAGCGCGTGCGGGTGTCGATCTCCGCGCCCGACGGTTGGCGGGTCGCTACCGCGCTGACCGAGCGGGAAGACGGGTCGTTCGTCGCGGACGATTACGACATGCTCGTCGACTCCCCGATCGAGATTGGAACGCACCGGACGATCGGCTGGGAGCAGCGGGTGCTGCCTCACCGCTATGTCGTCTGGGGCGCCGACGATTTCGATGAGGAGCGGCTCGTCTCGGACACCCGGAAGGTCATCGAAGTGTGCGTGGAGCTCTTCGGCGGGCTGCCGTACGATCGGTATCTGTTCATCCTGCATGTGGGTCCGGACGCGCGTGGCGGGCTCGAGCATAAGAGCTCCTCTTCCCTGCTGGTGACGCCGGCTGCGCTTCGTGACGACTACGACAAGCTGATCTCCCTCGTCGCGCATGAGTTCTTTCATGTGTGGCTGGGGAAGCGCATCCGGCCCGAGCCGCTCGGCCCCTTCGACTACTGCGCCGAGAACTACACGCGGAATCTGTGGGTGGTGGAGGGCTTCACCACCTACTACACCGAGCTCATTCTTCTGCGGGCCGGGCTGCTGACCGTCGAGCGCTTTCTGGAGCGGATCGGCGGGATGATCGCTCAGCATGAGGCGCTGCCGGGGCGGCTTCATCAGAGTCTCGAGGATTCGTCGTTCGATACCTGGATCCGGTTCTATCGGCCTGATGCGCAGAGTCCGAACGCACAGGTTTCGTATTACGCCAAGGGGGCGCTGGCGGCGCTGGTGCTCGACCTCGAGCTGCGGCGGCGGAGCGGCGGGGCTCGGTCGCTCGACGATGTGATGCGGATCCTCTGGGAGCGGTATGGTGCGCGGGATATCGGGTTTCCGGAGGATCGGGAGGCCGGGATCCAGGCGGTGCTGGAGGAGGTCGGTGGCGGGCCGATCGAGTTTCTGGAGGAGTTGGTTGCGGGGACCGGGGAGATCGATTTCGATCGGTTTCTTGCAGCGGCTGGGCTGGAGCGGGGTGCGGTTGTGGCCGGGTCTCGGAAGGCCGGGGCTCCGGGGGCGCCGCCGCCTGCTTATGAAGCACGGTGGGGGGTGCGGCTCCGGGAGGATGGCGGGCGTGTTCGCGTGACGTATGTGCTCGATGGGCGGCCGGGCGCGGTGGCGGGAGTGAACAGCGGCGATGAGATCGTGGCCGTTGATGGGCGCCGGCTTTCGCTCGCGGAGATCGGGGCGGTTGCGGCGGCGTGCGGCGCCGATGACGTGGTGGAAGTGGCGGTTCTGCGTCGTGGTCGGCTGATGACGCTGACCATGAGGGGTGGGGCGTCGGTGCCGTGGCGGGCGGAGATCCGGGTGCGGGAGAATGCACGTGATGATGAGATGCGGGTGCGGGAAGGGTGGCTTGGGGGGTGATCGGTGGGGGAGTGATGCGTTCCTGTTTTCCGGACCAGGTTAGTCGGGAGTGAGTGAGGCTCAGGCCCGGGCCGTTCGAACAGCTGGGTCCCCGCTTTTAGCGGGAAAGACGGTTTGGGGGGGGTGGAAGGCCAACAATCATTGAAAGAGAGGCCGAAGGTGAGGGTTCTGGTTACCGGTGGGGCGGGGTTCATCGGGTCGCATGTGGCGGAAGCTTATCTCTCGCAGGGGGCGGAGGTGTCCGTCATCGACAATCTTGCGACGGGCAAGCGCGATAATCTTCCGGATGGTGTGGAGTTTTTCGAGCTGGACATTCGCGATGACCGCGCGGCCGCCCTGATCCGGGAGCGGCGTTTCGATATCGTCAGTCATCATGCTGCGCAGGCCGATGTGCGGCATTCGGTGGCGGATCCCCGCTTTGACGCTTCTGTGAATCTGGATGGGCTGCTGAATCTGCTGGAGGCGTCGCGGGCTGCTGGCATCGGCCGCTTCGTATTCGTCTCGTCGGGCGGCGTGGTGTATGGCGAGCCTGAGGTGCGTCCGACCCCCGAGAGTGCGCCGAAGGCCCCGCTGAGTCCGTATGGCGTGACCAAGCTGACCGGCGAGCAGTATCTCCACTATTACCACAAGATCCACCGCCTCGACTATGTGGCGCTTCGGTACTCGAATGTGTACGGGCCGAGGCAGGACCCGCGGGGCGAGGCAGGCGTCGTCGCGATCTTCTCCGAGCGGATCGGGCGGGGCGATTCAGTGACCGTATTCGGGGATGGCGAGCAGACCCGTGACTATGTCGATGTGGGGTCGGTCGTTGCGGCTAATCTTCTGCTTGGTTCGGTGCAGCTTCCGGAAGCCGCCACCCTCGACGATCGCGGCTTCAATGTGGGCACCGGAGTGGAGACGAGCGTGCTCGAGCTGGCGCAGCTGATTCGGCGGGTCTCGAGGCGGGATGGGGAGATCGTCCATGCCGAGGCGCGGGCCGGGGAGCTGCGGAATTCGAGTCTCGATGCGGGGAGGTTGCGGGGGCTCGGGTGGGCGCCTGTGGTGTCGCTCGAGGATGGGATCCGGGAGACGTACGAGTGGATCGTGGCGGCGACCGGGGTGGTGTGAGTTGCGGGGTGGTTCCGGGGTCGTGTTTCGGTCGGAATGAAGAAGTGGGTGTGGGATGTTGCCGGAGCGCGGGGGAGCCGATATGTTTGTGGTTTGCGGGACGTGGCGCAGCCCGGTAGCGTACCTGAATGGGGTTCAGGGGGTCGCGGGTTCAAATCCCGCCGTCCCGACTTGTAAACGATGTCCCTGCAATGACTTAGTTGCGGGGATTTTCGTTTTTTGTGGGGTATGCGGAATCGAGGTCGGGGTATGAGTTGCCCGTGCGCAACTCGGAAGGCGGCGCAGCAGATGTGACAGTAGCACCATGCAGCCGGTGGCGGGTGCTCGTATGGCGACGAGCCGGCCAAGGCAACGCATGAGGCTCCGGGAGGTGGCTGAGAGAGGCCCGGGGTGTCCCGCGGAACAGCGGAACCCACACCAAACGGACCGGCGGCCAGTTCGCTGGTGCACCTGATACGCCGCAAGTAGTTCGTCGGTGCAGCAATGCCCGTGCACCAGCTCGACCTCGGTCACCGGACCCGAGTTCGCCTGCCCGCCGCCTGGCGGCGTCAGATTCTCACGAGCTTGATCCACTTGCGATCGCCTTTCTCACCCGCTTAGTCCAGGGGAACCCCGTTTTTCTCGCGAGCTTGATCCGCCCCTTCTGAGGCCCCTTCGACCATCTTGCGAGCACCCCTTCCGCCGACGGGGTCGAAGACGTTCACTTCCATCCGGTGGAGCCCAGGCAGCTTCGGGTGAACCTGCACTGGACCTTCTGACGTACGGCCCCGCCGCCGTCCCCGGGACCTGGAGGGCCCTCCCGGGGCCGGGCGCTTGCCGACAGGACGGTTTCGGTAGGCGCGTTATGCCGTTATCTTGCGTGCGTAAAGAGAGTACCTGGTCACGCCCTTCGGGAGCGTGTGAAAAGGGAACCCGGTGCGATTCCGGGGCGGCCCCGCCGCTGTGAGGGAGGACGAGGGAGAGCAGGCGCCACTGTGACGAACCGTCACGGGAAGGCGCTCTCCCGAGGATGATTCCCGAGCCAGAAGACCTGCCAGAGTACAGAGCCCGTATGCGTCCCTCGAGGGAAGGGGAACGGGAAGAGTGTTCTGGCAGGCCACCGGCGCGCTTTTCAGGCGCGCGAAAGGCAGGTCAGGCATATCGGGCTCCGGGCGATCCACTCGCCTGGAGCCTTCGTGTTCCAAGGTGCCGAATGCCGCGGACACGCCCAGCACCTGTCCCCGGGGGAGCGTCCCAACTCATCCCAGGAGACCCGTATGAAGTCCCACCCGTCGCGGCTCGACCCCTCGCGCGCTGGAAGAAGGATACCTACGACCGCCAACCTCGGCTTCCCCCGTATCGGAGCGAATCGCGAGCTGAAGCGGGCGCTGGAAGCCTACTGGCGCGGTGCAACAGTGTCAGAGGATCTACAGGCGACGGCTCGCGAGCTGCGCGCCCGTCACTGGCGGATGCAGCAGGAGGCGGGGATCGAGCAGATCCCGTCCAACGACTTCTCCTTCTACGACCAGGTGCTCGATACCGCGGCGATGGTGGGGGCCGTGCCGCAGCGCTACGGGTGGGAGGGTAAAGAGGTCGACCTCGCCACGTACTTCGCGATGGCCCGCGGGGTTCCGCATACGCCAGGCGCCACGAACGATGGCAGGCCCGCGATGGAGATGACCAAGTGGTTCGATACCAACTATCACTACATCGTCCCGGAACTCCATGCGGAGCAGGCCTTCACCCTCTCCAGCCAGAAGCCCATCGACGAGTTCCTGGAGGCGAAGGGCCTCGGGATTCTGACGAGGCCCGTGCTGATCGGCCCGGTTTCCTTCCTTCTCCTCAGCAAGGTGCCACTCGGCGACGTTCGTCCACTCGATCTCCTCGATCGGCTTCTGCCGGTATATGCGGAAGTTCTCGGGAAGCTCGCGGCGGCGGGCACCGAGTGGGTCCAGATGGACGAACCGTATCTGGCGTGCGATCTCGATGAGACAGGCCGCGCCGCCTTCCACCAAGCTTACGGGGTGCTCGCGCCAGTGGCGCCGAGAATACTCCTGGCAACCTACTTCGGCGCGCTGGACGACAACCTCGAAACGGCGGTGAATCTCCCCATCGATGCGCTGCACGTCGATCTGGTGCGGGCGCCCGAGCAGCTGGAGCCGGTCCTGGCAGCCGCTCCTTCCGAGCTGACGCTCTCCCTCGGCCTTGTCGACGGGCGCAATGTGTGGCGCGCCGATCTGGACGCTGCTGCCGAGCGGTTGCGGCAGGCAATCGACGCGCGTGGTGCCGACCGGATCATGATTGGCCCCTCCTGCTCTCTGCTCCATGTGCCTGTAGACCTCGACGCCGAGCAGGCCATCGACGACGGGGTGCGGGAGTGGCTCGCGTTTGCACGGCAGAAGCTGGCCGAGATCAGGGCACTGGCCGCGCCAGACGAGAACCGGGAGGCGTACATCGCCAGTCGCACGGCGTCGGCTCGCCGCAGGTCTTCCCCCCGCGTCCACGACGAGAACGTCACGAGGCGGCTGCGTGAGCTCACGCCGGCAATGCTGCGGCGCAAGCATCCCTTCGGACTTCGGAAGTCTGCGCAGCAGGAACGCCTCCGGCTTCCGCTTCTCCCCACCACGACCATCGGCTCCTTTCCGCAGACACCGGAAGTGCGGCAGGCGCGCTCCGACTTTCAGAACGGAAAGTTGTCCGCCGCCGAGTACGATGGCTTCATCGCCGGTCAGATCGATGATGTCATTCGCTTCCAGGAGGAGGCCGGATTGGACGTTCTCGTGCACGGCGAGCCGGAGAGGTCGGACATGGTCGAATACTTCGGGGAGCGGCTTCGCGGCTTCCTCTTCACCCGCAACGGCTGGGTACAGAGCTACGGATCCCGTTGTGTCCGGCCCCCCATCATCTTCGGCGATGTCTCCCGCCCGCAGGCGATGACGGTTCGCTGGAGCGAGTATGCACAATCGAGGACGAACCGCCCGATGAAGGGGATGCTGACCGGTCCCGTCACCATCCTGCAGTGGTCGTTCGTCCGCGACGATCAGCCGCGATCCGAGACGTGCCACCAGATCGCGCTGGCGCTACGGGATGAAGTGGTCGACCTGGCCCGGGCGGGCCTGCCGGTCATCCAGATCGATGAACCGGCGCTGCGGGAAGGACTCCCACTCCGGCAGGCCGAGCAGCCCGCATACCTGCAGTGGGCGGTCGATGCCTTCCGGCTCGCGGCTTCCGGAGTCGACGACGACGTCCAGATCCACACCCACATGTGCTACGCCGAGTTCGGAGAGATCGTGGACTCGATCACCGCGATGGATGCGGACGTGATCTCGATGGAGGCGTCGCGGTCGAGGATGGAGTTGCTTGACGCGTTCCAGGTAGGCGCCTACCCGAACGACATCGGGCCGGGCATCTACGACATCCACTCGCCACGGGTTCCTAGCGCAGAGGAGCAGCGACGGTTGTTGGAGCTCGCACTGGGGGTCATCCCGGCCGATCAGCTCTGGGTCAACCCGGACTGCGGCCTGAAGACACGCCGGTGGGAGGAGGTGCGTCCCGCACTCCGCGCGATGGTCCAGGCTGCCCTGGAGCAGCGCGCCCGCCTCACGTAGCTGAACCAAGTCATCCGAGGCCCCACGCCGGCACGGGTCAACCGGCGTGGGGCCTCGTCCGTTGGCTCACCAACGGCGGACGCCGCCTGCCCCGCCCGAGTGGCCTCCCCCATCGGTGCTCTTGCATCGCCCTTGACGCACATCTGGTATCCACCTATACTGCCCACCACAACATATTGTGGTCCGGTCGTGCGACCCACGTCGCGCGGAACGAGGGAACCCGGTGGAAATCCGGGGCGGCCCCGCCGCTGTGAAGGGGGGACGAAGGAGAGTTCGCATGCCACTGCGGCGTTGCCGCGGGAAGGCGCTCTCCGGAGGATGATCCCTGAGCCAGAAGACCTGCCGGATCACGGAGCCCGTCGGTCCCTCGAGGGAGGGAGAACGGGAAGCATTCGCGTCCGGCATGGGAAGACGGCGAGGTAGTCCTCGCGCGTTCTCCAGCCGGGTGAGAATCGGGCTCCTGGCCGTGTCGGCCTGGAGCCTTTCGTGTCTGTGCGACCCGCCTTGGCGCGGAATCGCAGTTGCGCGCCCGCTCCTGCCCCTTCGGGAAACGTTCTTCACCCGGAGGAGGAATCATGCTCGATCTCGTCATTCCCCAGGCTGGCGCACCGCCGCGAGGTGCATCGGTCCCCCCATT
>CAYRLB010000075.1:0-12740 GCA_964424945.1 uncultured Gemmatimonas sp. | reverse complement strand
TAGCCTACGCCCCAGCCCTCCACATTGTAGAGCTCGAGCGCGTCATCGATCGTCCAAACGTTTTCCGCCATCGTCTCCCCGCTGGGATGAATGAACTGCCGCGGGTAGAAAGAACTATACCGGAGCGCATCGCGAAAGGGCGCGCGGTGCCGACCGAGCCTTTCCGTTGTTCCGGATTCGGTCCGGAGATAGCTTTCGGCCTCACCGGTTCACCCCTTCGCGACCGATCATGGCGAGCTCCGGCTTTACGGCTGCGCAGAGCGAAATCCTTCGTCAGCTTCACACGATCATCGAGACCGCCCGACTCGACCGGATCTGGATTTTCGAGCCGCACGTCGCCGGGTCACGCGAGTCGGGGCTGTTCGTCACCTCACTTTTCAGCGCATCGCGACGGGGAGGCGAGATGCGCGAACTCGTCACCGTCCGGTATTCCCTGGAGCAGCAGGGCGCCCGCACCCTGCTCGAGAAGGTGGCCACGCCGGAAGGATGGGCTCCCCCGGATCGCATCGAACGGGTGATGGCGGGTGTCCTCATGCGTTCGGGAGAACAGGCGGGTACCCCCCGCGAACAGACCATCCCGCCGGACGAAAGCTGGGAAGATCTCCTCCAGCGGCTCGCTTCGCCGGGTTGACCCTTCGTATCAGGAATTATTATTGTTACGGATAGTCGAGATCGATCCGGGATCGACTCGCGCTTGTAGTGTAGTGGAGGAAGAAGTCCTGTGGGATTCGCACACCGCTGCATCGCCGGCTCCCGCGTGGGGTTCAGCGGCTTCCTTCAGAGGACCCGCACACGACGTGCTCCGTGCTTGCACCACGGCTGCTCCACCACACTAGCGTCACCTCGAGAGGAAGCGTCATGTCTCCCTATATCCAGCTCTTCCGTCGATACCTCCGGGAGCAGGGCCTGCCTGTGACTCCGCAGCGCGAGATCGTTGCCGAGACGATCTTCGGATCGACCGGTCATCTGTCGGTTGAGGATATCGAGAACGCCCTAAGAGGAAGCGGCGAGCGGATAGGGAAGGCGACCATCTACCGGACGGTGGAAATCCTGGTCCGCAGCGGCCTTGTGGAGGAGCATGACTTCGGCGAGGGGTTCAAGCGGTACGAGCACCTCTTCGGCACGACCCCGGTTCACGAACACCTGATCTGCATCAACTGCCACGAAGTGGTGGAGTTCCAGAGCCCCGACGTCGTTCGGATCCAGGCGGAGGCTGCGACGATGCATGGCTTCCAGCCCGTCCGCCATCGGCTCGAGATCTACGGCCTTTGCGGCTCCTGCCAGGCGAATGGCGTCCAACTGCCCGAGCAGGGGCTTACCTGTCCGGTCAACTTTCTCAACTGACCTGGCTGGAAGAGGCTCGCGCCAGCGCAGCCATTCCAGGCTACCCGACGCGAGGGACCTTCCCATCGGCCCCTGATAGAAAAATATGCGTCGCCCACTGGACCTCGTTCGATCCTTCCGCTAAATTACCGGGCTATCTTTTTTCAGGCCTCCGCTTCCGGAGGCCTGTCTGTTTTCCGCAATGATCTCCCGAACCGGGACCCTGCCAGGGGATGAAATAGATGTCGATCCGCAATATCGCGATCATCGCGCACGTCGACCACGGCAAGACGACGCTCGTGGATCACATGCTCCGGCAGGCGGGGACCTTCCGCGAGAACCAGCATGTCGCCGAGCGCGTGATGGATTCGAACCCCATCGAGCGGGAGCGTGGGATTACGATTCTCGCCAAGAATCTTTCGGTTCGCTGGGGTGACACCAAGATCAATATCGTCGACACGCCGGGCCACTCCGATTTCGGTGGCGAGGTCGAGCGGATTCTGCGGATGGTCGACGGTGTGGTCCTTCTCGTGGATGCCGCCGAGGGCCCGATGCCGCAGACGCGCTTCGTGACCCGCAAGGCGCTCGAGATCGGTCTTCAGCCGATCGTCGTGGTCAACAAGATCGACCGTGGCGATGCAGACCCGCGCCGCGTCCATGACGAGGTGCTCGAGCTGTTCATGGAGCTCGAGGCGGGTGACCATCAGCTCGACTGTCCCTTCCTCTACGCCGTCGGTCGCGAGGGCGTCGCGGTCAGGCATTTCACCGATGAGCGGAAGGATCTGACGCCTCTTTTCGAGACGATCGTGGCTTCGATCCCGGAGCCGCGCCGTTTGGAAGGGCCCTTTCAGATGCTCGTCTCCACGGTCGACTTCTCCCCCTACCTTGGGCGGCTTGCAATCGGACGTGTGGAGCGGGGCGTTGCCCGGGTGGGCGAGCAGGTCGTCGCCCTCGACCCCGACGGCGCGCAGGAGGCCAAGGCGAAGATCAGCCGACTTTTCCTGTTCGACGGCCTGGAGCGGGTCGAAGGAGAGGCAGCGGAAGCGGGTGATATCGTAGCGATCGCCGGTCTCCCCGAGGTCGAAATCGGCTCCACGATCTGTGACGTCGCGAATCCCGAGGCTCTTCTCGGCATCCGAGTCGAGGAGCCCACCGTATCGGTCGACTTCATGGTCAACAACTCACCCTTCGCCGGTCGGGAAGGGAAGTTCGTGACCAGCCGGCAGATCCGGGAGCGGCTCTTCAAGGAGCTTGAGAGCAACGTCGCGCTTCGCGTCGAGGAGACGGACTCGCCGGATACTCTTACAGTATCGGGCCGTGGCGAGCTGCATCTCGGCATCCTGATGGAGACGATGCGGCGCGAAGGGTACGAGTTCTCGGTGTCCCGCCCGCGTGTCATCGTGCGTGTCGAGAATGGGCAGCGGCAGGAGCCCTACGAAGAGGTGACGATCGACGTTCCGGAGAATCTCACCGGTCCCGTCATCGAAAAGCTGGGTCAGCGGCGGGGTGAGATGCTCGAGATGCGGAACCCGGGGGGCGGGCTCGTACGGCTCGTCTACCGGATCCCGGCGCGCGGGCTTTTCGGCTACCGCTCCGAGTTCCTGACCGATACCCGGGGCGAAGGCCAGCTTCACCACCGTTTCCTGGAGTACGGCGAATATGTCGGAACGATGTCGACGCGGCTTCGCGGCGTCCTGATCAGCATGATCGATGGGCAGGCCGTCGCGCACGCACTCGGTCAGCTTCAGGAGCGTTCCACCTTTTTCGTTGCCCCAGGCGATCCCGTCTATGAGGGGATGATCGTTGGTGAGAACGCCCGAACGGGTGACATGGAGGTGAATGTCACGAAGGGGAAGAAGCTCACGAACATGCGCGCCTCGGGTTCGGACGACAACGTGATCCTCGAGCCGCCCCGCAGGATGTCCCTCGAAGATGCGCTCGGCTACATCGCCGATGACGAGCTGATCGAGATTACCCCGAAGGCGTTCCGGCTCCGCAAGCGGCTCCTGAGCGCGAATGATCGGAAGAAGGCTTCGCGCGTTCCTGCATAGCAGAGTTCGACACGCCGAAGCTCCGCGATCGCGATCCGCACGCTTCTGACTTGGAAGGGTGCGGATTCGCTTTTGCGGAACGATCCGAACGGCCCGTATCGCTTCCGGGATATAATAGATCGGGGAAGGGCTCGCCCCGGATCGAAGAAGTCGCATTTTTGCTGGCCTTGACACCTTTCACCTGCCGTTTACTTTGCGGCGAAACGAGCCGTGCCGAGCGGTCCGGCTCTCGAACACCTCCCTACAATCAGGTCCCAGAGGAGAACTCGGAATGGCGGATGTGACGGTAGTACCCGGCTGCGACGAGGAATCTATCGTCGATGGCTTCCTCTTCACCGGCCGCTTCGAAGAGGGCGATGAGGAGTGGGAGTCCGACGAGGAGTCTTGGGAGGAGGACGAGGACGACGACGATTGGGACGACGATGACGACGACGATTGGGATGACGATGATGACGACGAGTGGGAAGAGGATGACGAGTGGGAAGAGACCGGCGACGACGACGATCTCTGAGCCCCGTGGGGCCTGAACGGCTTCCTCTTTCAGCACCCTCCGGAAGGGTCGTACGCGCTTCCGTGGTGCCGTCTGTCGTGCGATAGTGCGTCCTGAGCGCCGGAAACCCGTGAGCTGGTTTCCGGCGCTTCGCGATTCCAGCTGGATTCCCCTGCAACTACGGCGCTCTGCCGGTTGCTGCTCTCCCCGCGCCTTCCAACCTGGTGATGACCATGCAGAACTTCATTCTCAGCAGGCCCGCCCACGCCCCTCCGACGGATCTCGGCCTTCTGGTGCTGAGAGTGGTTGCAGGGCTTGCTCTGGCCGTGCTTCACGGGGCGGGGAAGTTCCCACCTCCGGACTGGTTTGTGGGTGCTGTCGGGCAGATGGGGCTCCCGGCGCCAGGTCTCTTCGCCTGGCTCGGAGCGATTGCCGAACTGGGTGGCGGAATCCTCCTAGCGATCGGGCTGCTCACCCGTCCTGTCGCGATCTTCGTCTTCTTCCACTTCCTCTTCGTCATCTTCATGGCTCATGCGGGAGACCCGTTCGGCGACCGCGAACTGGCGATCCTCTTTGCCGCTGTTGTCTTCCTCTTCGCGGCGGCGGGACCCGGGCGCTATTCGGTCGATGCAGCGCTCTTCCGGCGCCAGGATTAGGGAAGAAGACGTCCTGCCGCGTTTTATGCGGGGGTGATGGTTGCGAAATGGCGCGCCAGTGCTCAGATTGGCGCGCCTCGGGACCGACGTCGGAGTGCGGTGCGGGGTTGCGAGGAGATCGGGGGCCGTCAAGGGGTTTACGCAGCCGCCCGGTGCTTGTACTTTGTAGATCTGCGGGCCAGTAGCTCAGGTGGTTAGAGCGCACGCCTGATAAGCGTGAGGTCGGAGGTTCAACTCCTCCCTGGCCCATTCGAGGTATACGGAAGCCCCGTAGCGAGTTAGAGGGCTGCGGGGCTTTCGGACTTAAGGCTGTTGTGGCGCCCGGTCTCAATCGAGGGGTCAATAGCCTCACTCCCGTCGTCCCGAAGCCTAACGGGCGAAAGCCGGGACCCATGTTCCTGTTCCAGGCTTTGGTCTCCTTCGCGTATCCCGGCTGACGATACTCGCCAGACGCGCGAGACGTGCAAACGGCTCACCTCCAGCTCCATGGCCATGAGGTGCGTCGTCCAGTGTGTACCTTCCGGCGGTGCGTCTTGCTGATTCCGGCGCACGATCTCCGCATCCAGGTCCGCCCCGGTGCGCTTCGGCTGGCCGGCTCGGGGGCGATCGGCGGTGATTGCTTTCAGGCCGCCGGACTGGTTGAGCCGGAGTGTGAAGGCGGGTCGGGACACGCCGATCTCCTCACACAACGTGTTCCCCGAGATACCAGCGGCCGAGTCAAGCACGATACGCACGCGCTCGACCACTCTCCGCGGAGCCGTCCGAGAGCCCATCAAGCGCTCAAGCTTCGGCCGGTCTCGGCGGCGCAGGTGGACCTGACGAATAGGTGGTGGCGTGCGGCATTATCCCAACACCTTATCCGTTATGAAATGCACTTCAGAGACTACTGGCAGCAGGCTTCGGATCCGCCTCTATCCCAGGGCAGAGTTCCCCGTGGTGTAGAGTCACGATCTATGGCCCACATCCAGGACAGGGTCGGCCCGCTAATCAAGAAAAGCAGGGACAATTCCCGACACGACGGTTATACTCTTACTGACATCGGAACTGTTGAGAATCGCTACCGTGCAAATGAGCGGTAAAGGTTCGCCGGCCTGACGTGATCTCAAGCACCGGAGGAAGAAAATGCACGGCTCTGTTCGCTCGATTCTCGCCACCACGGATCTGAGTACTGGCTCCGACGCCATCGTCAGGGCGGCCGCCGTTCTCGCGCAGCGCGCTGGTGCGGAGCTTCATCTGCTGCATTCCCTCGAACTTCCTTGGATTCCATCCAAAGATGTAATGCGCAGGACCGGTTTTTTCGGCCAGATTGAGACCGCTGAGGAGCGGCTTCAGGAGCAGGTGGAGCGGACAATGCCCGAGGGCTTTCTTCCAACCAGCCAGAAGGTCATCATCTACCTCGCCCGGAAGGCGATCCTGGACCGTGCGGAGGAAGTTTCCGCCGACATCATTCTTGTGGGCGCACATCGGGGCGGGGCGGCCGGTGCGCACTTCCTGGGGACTACCGCTGACTGGGTGATCCGAACAGCGAAGGTTCCTTGCCTGGTGGTACGGGAACCGCTGCCCGATGTGATCCGCCACATCGGCGTCCCGATCGACTTCTCCGACCCCTCTCAGGGTGCGCTGGAAACGGCTTTCGGCTGGGCCTTGCAGCTGGCTCAAGCTCCGGAGACGGAGAGCGTCCCCGGCATCCGCGTCATGTACGTTGGGTTGCCCCTCGAGCAAGCGGGCAACCCGGCCCTGGAGGAGACGGTCATCCGGCCCGAACTCGAGCGGCAGGTTAAGCGGGCGGTATCGTGCGTGGCCGGCGCGCAGACCCTCGACGTTCAGATTGAGGTGCTGTGGGACAGCATGCCTACAGAGGCAACGCTGCAATGGGCCGCAAGGCGGCAGATCGACTTGCTTGCCATGGGCACGCATGGGCGAGGAGGCCTGCGCCGGGCGCTGATCGGGAGTATGGCGTCGGGCGTCGCACGCCAGGCCCCCTGTCCCGTGCTCCTGGTGCCGCCCTCTCTCTGGAGTGGCCACGCACACACCCCCCGACTCGAGCGGGTAATGGTTGCAACAGACTTCAGCGAATGCTCGCTCGAAGCCGCCATGTGGAGCACGCGGGAATTTGCCCCGGAGGCTGAGCACCTTCTCGTTCACGTTCTGGATGTCCCCGAGCCCCCCTCCGCCCTGGCGGGACGATACGGCTCGCGCGATGAACTGCTGCGCACCGCTCGTGCGGGTGCGGAGGGACGACTTGAAGACATGCGGAGCGCCCTGACGACAGGGGGAGCACACCCGGAAATCTGGCGGACGGAGGTGCACGAGGGCGAGCCGGCAGAGCAGATCGTACGTCTGGCCAGCGATGTGGACCTCGTTGTCATGGGAGGCCACGGTAGAAGCGAAGTCAAGCGAGGTTCGTCGAGCATGCTGGGGACCACGGTGGAGCGAGTGCTCCGGGCGTCGCCGGCGCCCGTTCTGGTTACCCGGGGCGAGTTGCGCGAGCCGCCCCGCCGCCTACTCGCTGCGGTGGACGGCTCGGAACTCTCCCTGCGAGCGCTTTCCTGGGCGGAATTTCTGAGGGGTCGATTCGGCGGATCACTGGAAGTAGTATATGTGGATAACCCTGCAATCTCTCTGTATGGCGAGTTCGGTCAGCTGAGCGGAGTTGGACCGGACCTCGGCCAAGGGGACCCGGCCCAGCCGGGAGGATGGGTTCATGAACGGGAAAATTGGCTGCGGGACCAGGTCCACCGCGCCGGAATTGATCCCGAAACCGTAATGATCAAGGTGATCATCGGGAGCTCCGGCGCGGAGATCGTGGCCGAGCAGGCCCGTTCCGATGCGGACCTGATCGTCATGGGTTCGCATGGCCGCGGCGCCCTCGGGCGGGTGCTGCTCGGAAGTGTCGCGAGTGCAGTTCTGCGGGCGGCCTCCTGCTCTGTGCTGATAGTGGGAGACCCGGAGCCGGGGATTGCTTAGCCTAGCCGTCGGGTCAGGAGCAGCCTCGGCCGCACCTATCTGTGATTGATGGTCCGCCAATTCCCGGATTCGCGCGCGCAGAGCTTCCTGGGGCTTACGGACGCTCCTGTACCGGATGATCGACCGGGGAAATCCCGTGAACCGGATCGCCCGACGCTCGCTGATGCCCGCTGCGGCTTGGATCTTCTCGACGACATGGCGCCGCTCCCGCGCCGTCACGATCCGTTCCACAGCACGTCCTTCAGCACCTGGAGGTTGAGCGCCTGATCCGCGACGATGCGCTTCAGCCGGAGGTTCTCCTCCTCGAGCTGCTTGAGCCGCCGGGCGTCGCTGACCTGCATCCCGCCGTACTTCTGCCTCCAGCGGTAGAAGATCTGTTCCGTGATCCCAACTCGGCGACAGACGGCGCGGGCCTCTGGCACCCTTCTCGACCTCCCGGCTCGCGATGCAGGAGCTACAGGCGAAGATCCGGGAGCTGGAACCTTGGTTCCATAATCTCGATCTTCGCGGAGTTCGCACCGCGCCTCACCACCCGCTGGGCAACTTCCTCAACGAACTTTGGGCAGTAGTCGAGCCGGCGTTCCCCGCAGACATGACGGGAGCAACGGTGCTGGATATCGGCTGCAATGCCGGATTCTACTCGCTCAAGCTGCATGGGCGCGCGCCCAGGTCCCGGGATCGAGCACGACCCGCACTACCTCGCCCAGGCTCGCCCGCAGAGGGCGGCGACCTATGGCGTAGAAGCGCGTCTCAGCCGTCGCTCGACATCTCGCTCCAGATTTTCAGGCGAGCTCCCGCTCCGGCATTCTCGTCGGCACGACGGGGTCGGGCCACTCATCGGGTGGATCCAGGGCGGGGAAGGGGAAGGAGACGTCCTCATCATCGCCGATGTCGCGTTCCCTCGGAGGTTCTGGTCGCCCGTGGCCTGGGGTCGGCGGGTCGCGTGGTTCATCCCGTCGGTCGTCGTTCATGGAACCATTGAGGTATCGGGGGAGAGCGTAGTAACCGGCATCCAGAACCGGTCCTTTGGCCAGCGTCTGTTCACCGTCGCCTGGCACGCCCTGGCCAGCCGCATATTCAGCTTCGGATCATCCTCGGTTGCGATCGGTGACCGTCGTTTCCATGCGTCGACGAAAGTCTTCCGAAGGGCTGGCGGGAAGTCCTGCTTCACCTCGACCTCGGCCACGATGCGTTCGAGCTCCTCATAGATGAGGGCGTGGGCAGAAAAGAGCTTGCTGTATCGTTCGATATCTTTGGAGAGGTTGAGGATCGGCTGGGCGATCGCGACGACTGCCGTCAGTCCCGCGATGATCGCCCAGACCATCTCACCGCCACCCTGACCGAAAATGGCCCACCCGCCGATCGCGGAGGAGCTTCCGAAGGCGATCGTGAACTGGAAGATGCGGTCGAGCCTCCGCCGCCGGTGGAGAAGACAGCCATAGTAGTCCCTGTTGAACATCTCATTCCGGAGCTGACGGTAGAGCTGCATCAGGGACCGGTCGAGGCTCTGATCGACGTGGGTGGTAGCCATCTGGTCTGATGGGCGGCGGGGGGAGAGATGTCGCGGCATGCTGCGATCTCGGATCAGAGTAAACAGCGCCGCGCTACCCGACAAGGTTTTTGAAAAGGCGTGGAGCCGGCTACTTTGAAGAGGCTCTGCCGCTCAGAGGCGGTGACCCGTCGGCCGGCGTTGCGCGGAGGTACGGGGAAACGCGTCCCAAATGGGCGAGCCGGCCCAGTGATCCGCCAGCCAGACCGGCCTATCCGGTGGGTTCAGCCGGCGTGCCGCGCGACCTTTCCGGTGGAAGCTCAGCACCCGGATTTGCGGGTTCACCCTTCGTGTGAGTATATACAGAAAGGTGAAGCGTTAGTTACATTGGCGCGACACCGAAGAACCTCGTTCGCCAACCCCCGGCCGTTCGTCCTTCCGGGCAGGGGGCGACGTTCATCTTCGGTTTAGCATAGTGCAAATTATCTCGAGTCGCCGACCTGCCGACAGCGCCGCAGGTGCTGATCAGGGAGATAGGAACTCGGCTGCCGATGCCGAAACAGCCCGGTTGATGTGCCTGGTCCGGGACGGAGATGTGGCGGCGTTCGAGGAAGTCGTCAACAGGTACTGGAACCGGACGCTCGTCTATGCGCGGCACATGTGCCGGGATTCGGACCGGGCGTACGATGTGACCCAGGAAACGTTCAGCCGGCTCTGGGCGAACCGCGCCTCCTGGACCCCGACCGGGTCGGTTCGGGTCTGGCTCCTCCGGACCGCACGGAACCTCGTCCTGGGCGATCAGCGAAAGCTGAAGATCCGGACGCGCCTCGCCTTCATGGTGGAGCAGGAGTACCGACCGGTGAGGACCCCGCTCGAGGAAGCGGAGAATGGCGAGCTGCGCACCGCGATCCTTCGCGCGGTTCGGAAGCTGCCTGAGCGGCGCAGGGAGGCGTTCACCCTCTTCCATATCCAGGGGCTTTCGTACAGAGAAATCTCCGGTATCATGGGGGTGCGGCCGCAGACCGTAATGAACTATGTCCAGGCTGGGATCGCAGACCTTCGGGTCATGCTCGCGCAGCACTTTCCACGCGGGGGGGCACCGACCTGACAAGCCTTCGGCCCGTCCAAGTGTCTGTCTGAAGATCGTTGGCGGCGAGCCGCCCGTTACCGATCTCAACCAGGAAACCTGATCGAGAAGAGAGGACTTGGACGAGTTGATCTGTCGGGTAAGGAATGGAACGGCTTCGAAGCTCGAGGAAGCGAAGCTCCGTGCCTGGCGACGGGAATCCTTTGAGAACGAGCTTCACTATCGTCGGCTGGTCAGCATGCTCGACGAGGTCGCCGATGTGCTGCTCTGCGAGGAGGTCGATGGGCCCCCGCTCATCGAGGACCTCCTGGCGCCACGACCTGCGTCCGCTTCACGCCGAGGGCGATCGGCCTTAGGTTGGTGGCGAGGAGCCGCCACGGTCATCGCGGCGGCGGCGGTCGCCCTCTTGGTCGTTTCTTCGCGGTGGAGCGGGCATGCCGACCGGGCGTTCGGCGCGGGCGAAGTCGTTACCGGTGCCTCTGAATCGACGACCGTGCGTCTCGGGGACGGATCGGTCGTGCGGCTGGGCCCGGGGAGTCGCCTTCGGGTCACCGGCGATTCGAACTCCCGGGAAGTGTGGATGGAGGGGCGCGCGTACTTTTCGGTTGCACGTGACGAATCGCGCCCCTTCCGGATCCGGACGCACGCAGGAGACGCCCTGGTACTCGGGACCCGCTTCGATCTCGAAGCACGCGATGATGATATGCGGGTACTCGTCGTCGAGGGCGCGGTCCGGATGGGCGCGCCGGGGACGCAGGTGGAGATCGCGGCGAGCGAGGTCGGAATGGTCGGAGATGGCGGCGCTCCGGTCACCCGACCGATCGATGCCGGAGAGCTGGACCGGGAGCTTGCGTGGGTGGGCAACTTCATTGCTTTCGAGAACACCCCGCTCTCCCGGGCCGCGGACGAGTTGAGTCGCCGCTTCGGTGTTCCGGTTCTCGTACTGGACAGCGTTGTGGCACGTGAGACAGTTCGGGCTACCTTTACCGACGAGTCACTCGAAGAGATCACCCGCGTCCTTTGCCGAGCGGTTTCGGTGCACTGCTCGGTTCAGGATGGAAAGGTCACGATTGGTCTTTGATCGCAGGGTGGTGAGTTTTTTCGCCTCCTCGAAGGCCCTGAGAATGATCCGGCACTCTGCGCGTCGGCTTGCATCAGGATTTCTCGCGTCCGGGCTTCTTGCCGGGACGTCGATCGACGCGTTTGCCCAGATTTCGATGGGTCAGCTGGTCGCCGGAACCCCGCTACAGCCGGAAGCGCCGGTTCTGGATACGCGGGCTCGGCTGGAAGTCAGCAATGTGCTGCTCGATGATGCGTTGAAGGCGTTGCAGCTGCGCTCCGGCGTGAGCATCATCTATAGTCCCAGTCGACTTCCCCGACTCGTAGTTTCATGTTCCTGCCTTACCCTTTCAGTAGCCGAAGCTCTGGACAGGCTGCTGATCAACTCCCGCCTCCTGTATACGGTCTATGGTGAACACATCGTGATTGAACCGCACCGAACGTCCGCGTTGGAAGGAATTGTTGAGCCGCAAGTTGTAACGGCCACTTCAACCTCGGCAGAGGGAAGCATGCTTCAAACACTGATACGAAGCGGTAGGGGGCTGGTGACCGCCGGCGCACTCGCAGCGGCGACGCTGTCGGGGCCCGGGGAAGCATCAGCACAGAGTCACGCCGTAAGCGGTCGGGTGACCTCTGAGGATCTTGCACCGCTGATCGGCGTCAACGTCGGCGTGAAGGGAACGACCATCGGAACGATTACGAACGCGTCCGGTTCCTTCACGCTCCAGGCACGCACTCCCAACGATACCCTGGTTTTCTCGATCCTCGGAATGAGGACCGAGGAGGTCGGGATCGCGGGCCGCTCGACGGTCAACGTGGTGCTGCAGCAGGACGCAGTCGCGCTCGAGGGGATCGTTGTCGTCGGTTACGGTACGCAGACGCGTGCCACAGTCTCCGGTTCGGTCAGCGCGATCTCGTCGGAAGACATCGAGCGGACCTCCGCGACCACAGGTGCTGAGGCCCTCGTCGGAAAGATCCAGGGCATCAACACCCGGATCATGACGGGCGGAACGGGCACCAGTGGTGGACGTGCCGCGACAGGCGCGGACGGCCGACCGGGTGCCGCCACGGCGATCCAGATCCGAAACATGGGAACACCCCTGTTCGTGATCGACGGTGTGCCGTCGGACGAGTCGGCGTTCCAGCACCTGAACTCTTCGGACATCGAGACCATCTCGGTGCTGAAGGACGCCTCGGCCTCCGTCTACGGGTTCCGCGCCGCGAACGGCGTGATCCTTGTGACGACGAAGCGGGGCCGTGCTCAGGCGCCGCAGCTCAGGATCGACGGCTATTACGGCGTGCAGAACCTCACGCGGCTGCCGTACGAGCATATGACCAACGCGTACGAGTACAAGGCGAGCGACGTCGAGTCACAGCAGAACCTGGGTCAGAACCGGACGATCCCGACGCAGGAAGCCTTGAACGACTGGCGCAGCTTCCCGTCGTACGACGCGGCGGACGCCATCATCAACAACCCGAACGCGGCCCAGTACAACTTCAACGCCTCCCTTTCGGGTACGGCAGGGGACGCGAACTACTACCTCTCCTTCGGTCACGTGAATCAGGATTACGTGATGAAGGATAACAACTTCAGCCGCAGCAACATCCAGGCGAACCT
>CAYRLB010000074.1:0-13127 GCA_964424945.1 uncultured Gemmatimonas sp. | reverse complement strand
CTGCGCGTGCACCGGGCACGCGACCGCTACGATTCGACCCGGAAGTTCTCGACGTGGATCTACACGATCGCGAGCAATCTGCTGAAGAACGAGTATCGCAACCGTTCGCGCCGTCGTGAGACGAACTTTACCGACCTTCGAAGAGAGTCATCTGGTTCGCAGCCGTCGGCTTCGCGACCGGTTGAGTTCGAGGGTGATGCGCCTGATCCGGAACGTTCCGCGTATCAGCGCGAACTTCGCGAGGCAATTCACGACGCGATCGGGCGGATGGATGAGCATCACCGTGTTCCCTTCGTGATGCGGGAGGTGGAGGACCGTACCTACGAGGAGATCTCCGAAGCAATCGGGGTTCCGGTTGGTACTGTCAAGAGTCGGCTTTTCCGCGCCAGGAACGCCTTCCAGCAGCTTTTCCCCGTACCGGTCTGATCGCCGGAACGGGCCGCCGCTGGGTCCTCAGAAGAAAAGAGCGCCGTGGCTGAGTCCACGGCGCTTTTTTTTGTCGACCGGTCCGAGCGGCCCCGGCCACCGGCTCACGACACCCCGGCTTCAACCTTCTTCCGCCCGCCGTCCCCCATGATGTCGATGCGACGCCGGCGTGCGCGCTCGCTCTTGGGGATCACCACCGTCAGGATCCCGTTCTCGAAGCTGGCGCTGATTCCCTCCTGGTCGACATCGCGCGGCAGGACGAAGGAGCGGCTGAAGCGGCCGTAGCGTCGCTCGGCAAGATGCCAGGTCGACTTGCGATCCGACTCCCTGCGGTCTTCCTGTTTTTCGCCTGCTATCGTAAGAACGTTGTTCTCGATGTCGATCTGCAGGTCCGCAGGGGTGAGACCGGGCATCTCCGCAACGACCCTGATGTCGGATTCCGTTTCGACCACATCGGCGAGGGGGGCCCGCATGAGGCTGCCCGACCTCGCCCCTTCCGAAGAGGAGGAGAACATCTCATCGAAGAAGGGGCGGAAGATGTCCGTCGAAGCGCGATAGGGATAGATGGCCATCGTTCACCTCCAGAGACTTGAAGGTCCGAGATGCAATTTACCGGGCCCGTGCCCGGCGCCCGATATCGCATCGCTGCAGGCCCTATGCCCGTTCCGGAACCGTCATTTCTGCAAGAGTCGGCCATTAACGCGGGCCATCCAGGGATACTTCTGCACCCTTGGCAGCCCGCGTCTTTATGGGGGTCAGTTCGCGCCGTCCGGCGTTGCCGGCAAGGGGGCGGCGGGGCCTGAGTCGGCGGGCAGCGGGTCCGTCTCGGGTGGCAGGGGAACCGGGGGCGGGGTCGTCTCCGAGCTCACATCCGGCGCGGCGTTGCGGACTTCGTCGCTGTCCGCGCGGCCGCACGCAGCAAGGGCGAGAAAAGCAGTCAGAGCGACTGCGGTGTGCATCGTCTTCATGGGATCTCCGGAACGGAATGGTAAGTCACCGGCAGCAGCAGGGCCGGACTGAGCCCCTGCGATTTGCAAATTCCAATCCTACTGCGGATCGTCGACGCCAAGGCTGAGCGTCCGGAGTGCAGCGGCCCGACGTTGATCCGGGGCCGCTTCCACGATGGCTCCGAAGACGGCTTCACTCCACCCTTCGTTCTCGGCGAAGCCGAGGGCCGCGGCGAGTTCACGCAGATACTCGACCTCGAGCCCCCTTCGCTGGATCTCCGCCGCGATCTCCTCGTCGGTCATCGATCTCTCCCGGACACTCGATGGCGACGCGCGGAATGTACCCGCTCCCGAGCGGGCCGCACCCGCCTCAGATCGCCAGCCAATAGGCGATAGCGCCGACGACGAAAATCAGGGCCAGACCAAGGCCGAAACCGGTCATCCCCACGGACAGATCCGAGGAATTTCCGTCGTTGTGATGATCGTTATGGTGGTGCGCGGCCATCCTGCGTCCCTCAGCTGGTAGTGGAAAACAAATCCGGCTCGTCCGGTTTGGGACCAAGTTACTCGTCAGGCACCGACTTGGCGAGTCGGTCGAGCCGGTGGATGGTCAGCGGGCGCAGCTGCACCGGGAGCAGGTCGTCCGCGCGGGGGAGGCACGCTTCCCGCCCGGTCGGCAGTTCATCTCCTTCCAGTAAGCAGGCGATGCGGTTCTGCCTCACACGCGCAGACCTGTCCGGTGCTCAGGCGTCGGCCACGGGCATCGCCGGGCGTGTCGCGTCCAGCAGAATCGTGCAGCAGAGGGAGCCACGAGCCGCGGCCTCGCTGAGGATATCGACCTCCGCCGACCATCTCTGGTCGACATACCGTGTTGCCGTCGTCGTTGCCGCGTAGACGTCGGGCACCCCGTCGGTCAGCGTTGCCTCGATGTTCATGAGAATGAGCTCGTAGGGCCCGCGGTCTGCCGACCGGATCCCGATAAAGCGGAATGGCTCGAGCCGGACGCCCAGCTTCTCGTGGCCGATGCGGCGAATTCCATCTTCAGGAAGCTCACCGTGGCGAAGGGTGATTGCGGGAAGCCCCCACAGCCCCGGAAACTTGTCATCGTCCGGAGGGCGACGCACGGCGAGGAATGGGATTCCTCCCGGCTGCCTGATCACGGCCGCGACTGAACATCGGATTGGTTTTTTCATCGGATGGAACTCCCTTACCCGCGCACTCGGCTGCACGGGTACTATGAGGCTGGCCGTCGCCTCCCCTGCCGAGGGGGGACCTATCAATTTGTCAGAACACTACCCCCAGCAACCAGTACAGAACGATGAAGATGAGCACTGTGCTTATGCATCCCCCTCCGAGCCTGCTTGCACCCCAGCCTGCCAGGCAGCCGCGCGCAACTCCTCTCATCACGCCTCCTCTTGTATGGTGAGCGGTGAACACCTGACCATCGGACAGGTGGAAGCTGCGGCAGAGCAAGAGCCTTGCCCGATCTCTCTTTGCTCCGGCGGGTCCGGAATCTTTATCTTCTGGGAGATGAATATTCAACATGGGGCCATAGGGCCCTGATGGACAACCTTGCAGCGGAACGGCTGCGCGAGTTGCGAGGCGATAGCGTGAGCCTCCTGCACCGTGCCTTTCCCGGTCTCATCGACAGAATACCCTGGCGCCCGCTGGGGACGTATCCTACGCCACTCCAGGAGCTTCCGGCACCCTCGCCAGACGTTCGCCTCTTCGTGAAGCGCGACGATCTCGCCTCTGCAGCGTACGGTGGAAACAAGGTGCGGAAGCTCGAGCATCTGTTGGCGGCCGCGGCGGCGCTCGATCGGACGACCCTCATCACGATGGGGGGCACTGGTTCGAACCACGCCCTCGCCACGGCGGTCCATGGCCGTGCGCTCGGCTTCGATGTGGAGCTGGCCCTCTATGACCAGCCGATCTCGGAGCACGTCGAGCGCAGCCTCCGCGCCTTCCCCGCCGCGGGTGCGACAGTACACTTCGGCGGAGGACTTGCGGGTGCCTTCATGAAGGCCCGGAAGCGCTTCATCGCCCTTCGCGACGAGGGCGGCAAGCCCTACTTCATCATGGTCGGGGGGACGAGTCGGCTCGGGTGTATCGGCCATGTCACCGCCGGGCTAGAGCTCGCGGTGCAGGTGGCGAATGGCGAGATGCCCGAACCCGACGTCCTCTTCGTTCCGCTCGGGACGTGCGGGACGGCGGCAGGGCTGGTCGCTGGACTCGCGCTCGCGGGCATGGGCACCCAGGTAGCTGCGGTCCGGGTCGCTGAGCGGTTCGCGGCGAATGGCTTCGCCGTGCGCATGCTGGCCCAGGATGTCATCGACTATCTGCACAGGTTGGACCCGAAGGTTCCGCGTGTCAGGATCGGCTTCGACCGCTTCGATATCGTCCCCGGCTATCTTGGTCCCGGCTACGGACACGCCACGGAACAGGCGGAAGCGGCGGTGGCGTGGGCGGCTCCATATCTGTCTCTGGAGACTACATACTCGGGGAAGGCACTCGCCGCAGCACTCGACATGGCCCGCTGGTCGGGGACTCCGCAGACTTACCTGTTATGGGACACCTATAGCTCGGCTCCCTTCACGTGGGGCGGTTGAAGGGCCCCCGACTCGCATTGCTCATCTGAACCGAAAGATTCCATGAAGCCTGAAATTCGTTTCGACCTGAACAGTGCAGATCCGCAGACCTTCACCGGACCTGCTTTCATGCGGCTGATCGCTTCGGCGGAGGAGAGCCAGCGCATCAAGCTGTATTATGTCCGCTTCGAGGTCGGCGGACGAACCTTCTGGCATTCGCACCAGGGGCGCCAGATTCTGATCGTAACCTCCGGTCGGTGCCGATATCAGCGCGATGGCGAGCCCATCATGGAGATCGGAGCGGGCGAGAGCGTCACCTTCGAGGAGGGGGTGCGACACTGGCACGGCGCCGCCGAGGACGAAGCAGCCGAACACATCGCCGTCAATTTGGATATCAAAGAGACCGACTGGTTCGAAGAGGTCTCACTCGGCTGATCCGTGGGGCCGGACCGATTCGGCCGGTCCGACCCCTTTGTCCGTACAGGATTATCAGATCACCGCGTCCAGGCGGAGCCCGAAGCTTCGGCCGGGCTGATTGTATCCCCGAATCTCGAAGTAGTCCTCATTGCCGAGATTCCGCACCTGGATGCCGATCCGGTAACGATCTCCGACATCGATACCCGCCGAGAGATCCACCACGAGGTAGGCGGGATAGTGGATGGTGCCGGGCGCCCACCACGCGACATAATCCGTATCTTCCCGCTCGCCGACGTAACGCGCCGAGAGCCGGCCGCTCAGCCCCGAGGCGTGTTCGGCCTCTATCCCGCCGATAAGGGTCAGGTCTGCCACGTTATAGATGGCGCGCGTGGTACCTGCCTCGACATTCCGGTCGATCGCCCGGAGGATCCTTGTACCATTCGCGAAGAGGCGGGCCGACGATCGTGCACCTGGCAGACCAGTCAGATGGTAGCTGAGCTGCCCCTCCACCCCGCTGATCTCCGATTCGTCGACATTTTCATACGATAACACCGAGAGGATGGTATCGTTTCCCGCAGTAAGTTCGGGCGTCTCCGGTGTGGCCAGGACCGTAGCGATGCGGTTGGTGACCCTGGTGCTGAAGTAGCCGATCTCAGCCTGCACACCGCCGGGAGCGTCGAAAGTGAAGCCTGCGTCCCAGGTCCAGCTCGACTCCGGGCGAAGCGACGCGTTTCCGCGCGTGATGTTGACGGCGCTGCGGTCGTCGCCTGCCGATCGTTCGACGTAGCCCGCCACCGAGAAGGGTTCCGGCGCCACGAACGCCCGACCGATGTTTCCATAGAGACGCAGCGCATTCGTCAGTCCGATCTGCGCTCCTGCATTCGGCGACAGAACGAGATGATCTTCCTCATTAGCCGGATAGCCCGAAAGATGGGGCGTTTCCCGGATTTCGAGGCCGACATTGTCGAGCCGCGCGCCCGCCGTGAGCACCGCCCGGTCATCTGCGAGGATCACGCGCGCCTGCGAGAAGAGCGCAGCGCTCCGGAGGGCTGCATCGGGATTGTAGGGTGCCGCCGGCACTGATGCCGCGCTGAATGCTTCCGAAAGCGCGGTCGTGCGCGTCAGGTCGGCGCCGACGGTGAGAGTGTTCAGCCCGAAGCGGACGACATCCTGAAGCTGCGCCCCGAGCGTCCGCGTGGGCGTCCGGAAGTTGACGAAGTGCGGGGCCATGGGCGCATCGAAGTAGTCCAGCGTTTCGGATGTTCTGAAGATCCGAAGCATCGGCTCGTGTCGGTCGAACGCGCCTGACAATGTCGCATCGAGAGAGTTCCGATCGACGTTCTTCGTCGAGCGGCCGTCGAAATCCTGCGGGGTGAGGTCTCCCGGATTCCGGATGTCGTCGCCGAAATAGAGATCGCCGGAGAGATCGAGCCGGAGCGCGCTGCCGAGGGGGATCCCCACGCGCGCGAGCCCGCTGTAGACCCGGTAGCGTGCGAAGTCGACCACGGAATCGGCGCCGATACGTGGAACGGTGCTTTCGACGCCTTCCCCGTCGATCTTGGCAAGGTCGTCGGAGCCGAAAGTCCGGCGTGCCCCGGTCCGGAAGTCATCGCCATGGCCACTCGTTGCGAGTGCAAGGTCGAAGTCCGCTCCCGCGGCGAGGGCGCCCCCGATCCTGACGGAGCCCTCGTATCGACCGAAGCTCCCGTAGCCGAGGGTGGCTGAGCCCGCCAGACCGGTCCTGGACTGCGCGGTGATCACATTGACGACCCCGCCCATCGCGCTCGATCCGTAGAGTGCCGACGCCGGGCCACGAAGGACTTCCACCCGCTCCACCGAGGTGAGGGGAAGAAGCGAAAGGTTTGTCGTTCCGGCAGGACGACCGTTCACGAGGAGCATCGTGCGCGGATTGATCCCCGTGATCTGAGGCCGGAAACCCCGCACCGAGACACCCGTCAGCAGGCCCGGGTAGGTGATGACGTCGATCGGCGTCGTCGAGCGGAGGCCGTCGGCGACGTCGTTCGCGCCCGCTGCAATCATCTCGCGGACGGGCACAAAGTCGACCCGCTGCGTGACGTGCCGGGGGTCAGCAGCGTCGCGGGTGACGCTTACGGTCACGCCTTCAAGCGGTAGTGCGGGAATCGTATCGGGCAGCTGCGCCGACGCGTTCTGAGTATGCAGGATCAGGCTGGCGCTCAGAAGCGCCGGGAATAGCCGGGTCATCGGGAAATCTCCGAATGCTGTTGTTGTGCAGGCTCTACCGCTGAGGAGCGGCCACGGCTGTTATCAACCGCTACTTGGGCATGAGCGGCGGTGGTTTGACTGTCTGGCGGCGTGCTAGGCGCCACCGGGGTGACCTGGACGGCCCCGAGATCCGGACCGGGGCCGGGGTGGGCGGTCAGCGCAATCGGCCAGTTGTAGACATCCTCGATCCGTTCGCGGGTGAGGACCTGCCCGGGGGTTCCCCACCCGACGCGCCGCCCTTCCCGCATCATCAGGATCCGGTCGGCGTAGCGCGCGGCCAGATTGATGTTGTGCGTGACAATCACCGCCGTGCCGCCTTCTGACACGAAGGCACGCAGCAGCTCCAGGATCTCCATCTCGTGGCGCATGTCGAGAGCGCGGGTGGGCTCGTCGAGGGCGAGAACGTGCGGCTCCTGGGCAAACGCGCGGGCGAGCCGCACTCGTTGGCGCTCCCCCCCGGACAGGCTCTGGATGGTCCGCTGCGAAAAGGCTCCTACGTCGCACCGCTCCATTGCCGCTTCGATGGCTGTACGATCGGCGGCGCCTTCCGGACGCATGGCACCGAGGTGCGGGTAGCGCCCCATGGCGACCACCTCCCGAACCGTTATCGGGAAGTTGATCTCCTCCTCCTGCGGAACTACGCCGACCTCGAGCGCCATCTCGCGGCGACTCCATTCGCCAAGCGGCCTCCCGCCGAAGTGCACAGCGCCTGATTCCGGCTCGAGGACGCCGAGGAGGAGTCGCAGCAGCGTCGACTTTCCGGAGCCGTTCGGGCCGAGGACAGCGGTCAGAACCCCGGACGGGATATCTATGGTTACGCCATCCACCGCCGGCGCCTGGGCGCCACGGTATCGATAGATAACGTCGCGCGCCGACCACTGGTTGTGTGAGGTCGGTCGCTCGGGCGTTGTCCTTTGGGCTGCGTTCGGGCGGTGCTCCTCCGGGAACTCTTTCATGATGGCCGCGCCCGCAGGAGCCACACGAAGAAGGGGACGCCGATGAAGGCCGTCACCACCCCGACTGGAAGCTCGGTCGGAGCGGCGGCCACTCTCGACAGGGCGTCGGCTGCCGTGAGGAAGGCCGCACCCAGCAGGATCGAGGCGGGGAGGAGGAAGCGATGATCGCTTCCCCAGAGCAGACGGATGATGTGGGGAATGATGAGCCCGACGAAGCCGATCACCCCGGCGAGCGCAACGGCGGCAGCGGCGAGGATGGAAGCCACGCCATATGCGATGAGCTTCACGCGCTCGACGCGTACCCCGAGATAGGAAGCGGATTCCTCGCCGATCGCCATCAGGTTCAGCGACCGCGAAAGAGTCAGAAGCACCAGCGCCGCGGGGACGAAGTACAGTGTAAAGGTTCCGACGCCGCTCCACGTCGCACCTGCGAAGCTGCCCATCATCCAGAAGATTGCCGAGCGGAACGATTCCGCATCGGAGAGGGTGAGGATGAGAAGGATGCAGGCGCTGAAGAACGACCCCGTCACCACGCCTGCGAGAAGCAGAACCCGCGTGTCGAGCGCGCGCCCGACCGATGCGGCGATCCGCAGCACGATGACAATCGCGGCGATCGCGCCCGCCATGGCCGCCGCGGGGATCGCCGCGGAGTGCACCTCGGTCAGCCCCAGGACGATGGCGAGCACCGCTCCTACGGCCGCTCCCCCGGAAACTCCGAGGATGTACGGTTCCGCCAGCGGATTCCGCAGAAGCGCCTGAAAGGTCGCGCCGCTCGCCGCGAGCGCGCCCCCGACCAGCGCGGCGAGCGCCGCCCGGGGCAGGCGAAGCTGATGGATGATGGCTGCAGCGGTCGGATCGCCTCTCCCACGCAGTGCATCTGTCAGCTCTCCAAAGGTCAGCGGGACAGCACCGACTGCCACGCTCGCGACAAAGGAGATGACCATCAACAGACCCAGCAGCAGAAGTCTGCGGGAGTACTGCGCGAAGCTCATCGGCTTCCCGCCAGTTCCGGGTGGATCGCGTCACGGAGCAGCCACGCCGCCTCCGCAACGCTCGGCCCCGGGCGGTGCATCAGGTCCGCAGAGAGAGCGTGAAAACGGGTCGATCCTGAGTTGTGGAGCTCAGCCCATCCTGGCGAGGCGACGAGTCGCTCGATCGTCGCTGTTCCCGTTCCGCTCGACGGCACCAGAACGATTTCCGGGCGGCGGCGGACGACTTCTTCCAGCGACATCTGAGGGGACGCCTCGACGACATCCGCAAAGACATTCGCGCCACCCGCAACCCGAAGTGCCTCCCCGATATACAGATTGGGACCAGCAACGATCGGGGGATCGAGTCCGACGAGGTACAGGACCCGCGGTTCCTCCCTTCCCTGCACCGACGCCCGGATGCTGTCGAATTCGTTCCGGATCCAGGTGGCGAGCGAATCCGCCGAGGGCTTCATCCCTGAAAGCGCCCCGATCGCTTCGATGTTCGCGAAGATGTCGGCGGTGTCCCGGGTCTGCGCGGCAAAGACCGGGATGCCGAGAGCCTCGAGGCGGGGCCGGATTCGCGCCCCCCCTGCCTCCTCCCACACCACCACCAGATCGGGCTGGAGCGAGGCGATGAGCTCGAGGCTCGGGGTGAGACCTCCCCCCACGGAGGGGAGATGCGCGACCGTCGCCTCGTCGAAGTCGGTGCGGGCGACGAGCAGACCCTCCGCCCCCATGGCGACGAGCGTCTCGGTGATCGAGGGGATGAGCGAGATGATGCGCCGAGCAGGCTCATTGAGCCTGATGATGCGGCCGGCATCGTCGGTCGCCTCCACTGGGCCCGTCGCGGATCGCGTGGCGGGGACCGCTGACTCGCCCGATCGGGCCGGCTGATCGGCAGGGCGATCGCTGCACGCCGCGCAAAGCGCGGCCAGCACGAGGATGTGAAGGGTTCTCGCCGGCGGCCGAACCGCCCGACGAGCGGCCATTACCAGTGCAGAGCCAGAAATTGCAGCCACAAAAAAGCCCGTCTTCCCATTGGTCAGGAGGACGGGGAGCGGCGTTCGGGCACGGGGGAACTCCGCACATGCGGACACGCCCGAGCCGGATGCCCGCTCCCCTCCCTCGAGGGGTTGTATCAGCGGGAACGAGAGGGGAAGTCTCCTGGCTCGAGGCAGCGCCGCTCGCCTTCCCATCGTGCTTCTCGCACGACAGTGGCTGAAAAGACCGAAGTCTCCTTGAGCGGGCCGGACCGGTGCATATCCACCGGGCCTCTTACAGTGGCGGGGCCGCGCCGGATTTCCACCGGCTTCCTCATAGCCCCCCTCGTCTCTGCGGCCAATAGTAGGAGCCACGCCTGTCCGGGGCAAGCGCGCGTCGGGCCATTGCGACGGGGCCGCCCGCCCCCTATACCGGGACGGGCACCATCCTTTCGTCTAACGGAGCAGAGGCCTTCTTGGAGATTCGGTTCGATTCATTCGGAGGAGCATCAGGCGGACGAACGATTCGCTTCGAAGGCCTCCGGGAAGTCGTTCAAGCGCGAACGCTCGACGCGGTGCTCCCCGCGCTCCAGCGGATCGATGATGCCGCACGCCGAGGTCTGCACGCGGCCGGGTTCGTCGCCTATGAGGCGGCAGCGGCGATGGACCCGGCGCTGGTCACGCATCCGGCGACCAGCGGCATGCCCCTGCTGCTCTTCGGAATCTTCGAGCAGAGAATCGACGCCCCGCTATCAATAGATAACGAACATCCGCACGTCGGCGAACCAACGGCGCCGGGGAAGCCGTCCATACCACGCGCGCAGTACGACAGCGCGATCGCAGACATCCTCCGCTACATCGCAGCCGGGGACAGCTACCAGGTCAACTTCACCTTCCGCCTTCGCGGGCGGTACGAAGGGTCACCTGAGGCGCTCTACCGAAGTATTTGCCAGGCGCAACGATCGGAGTTCTGCGCATCGATCCGCTTCGAAGATCGGATGATCCTGTCGGCCTCTCCGGAGCTCTTCTTCCACCAGGAGGGGCGGCGGATCCGGATGCGACCGATGAAGGGGACGCGTCCCCGTGGTCGGTGGCCAGAAGAAGACGAGGCGCTGGGGCGCGAGCTCGCGGGATCGGCGAAGGATCGCGCGGAGAACCTCATGATCGTGGACCTGTTGCGGAATGACCTCGGGCGCATCGCCAGCTTCGGCAGCGTCCGCGTCCCCCGCCTCTTCGATATCGAGCGATATCCAACCGTCTTCCAGATGACATCGTCAGTCGAGGCCGAGCTGGCGGAAGGCGTGACGCTCCCGGACCTGTTCCGCGCGCTCTTTCCGTGCGGCTCGGTGACGGGTGCGCCCAAGATCCGCACGATGGAGATTATCCGTGAGCTGGAAGAGGGTGCACGTGGGGTTTACACAGGGTCGATCGGCATCGTCTCGCCTGGTGAGTCGATCTTCAGCGTGGCCATCCGGACGGTCGTCCTGGATCTCACTACCGGAGATTACGAGCTGGGGGTCGGCAGCGGGATTACCGCCGATTCCGTAGCGGCTACGGAATATGATGAGTGCCTCAGCAAAGGGTCATTCCTTCATACCCGAAACGGCGAGTTTGAGCTGCTGGAGTCACTCCGGCTTGAAGTTCCAGGTGGTTACCGACGTCACGACGCCCATCTGAACCGATTGAGCGATTCTGCGCGCTACTTCGGATTCGAGTTCGTCCGGCAAAAGGCGGAAGATGAGCTCGAGCGAGTCGCTGCCGGACTCGAAGCGGGTATGTACAAGGTTCGGCTCCTTCTGTCCCGCGATGGCTCCGTTACCGGCGGAGCCGAGCGCATCCCCTCATCCCTCCCGCCCGCCCGACTGGGTCTCGCAGCTGCGTCGGTCTCTTCAGAGAACCGTCTCCTTTATCACAAGACTACATGGCGGGAGCCCTACCGCCGCGCGCTGGAGGAGTGTCCCGATTATGATGACGTCATTCTCCGGAACGAGCGCGACGAACTGACCGAAACGTGTGTCGGGAATCTGGTTCTCGAATTGGATCAGAAACTCGTGACCCCGCCGCTCGAATCCGGGCTGCTCGGTGGCGTGATGAGAGCGGAGCTGCTGCGGAATGGCGTCATCAGTGAGCGGGTGCTGACGGCCCGGGACCTGACCCTCGCCACGCGGGTATTCGTCATCAATTCCGTGCGCGAATGGCGCGCCGCGTACTTCGAAGCTAGGGACGCGACGCAATGACGCCGACGAGGCAGATCGAAGAGCCCCGCGCGCATCGGGCACTGCGCCCAACATCGTTCGACGCTAAGCCTTACGAATCCTGCTGGCCATGGACGCCGAGCTCGGGAAGATCCCAACCCCGACAATCACCCCGCTGCACAAACCAGAATCGGCCGGGATCGTGCCCATGGGCGCATCACCATCTAGCCATCCCGGTCCGCACTTTTGCCGGAGCCCTTTTCCGCTGATAGAATTTCGCCCGTGTCACTTCCGCGATGCCAGTGCGCTTTTGGCATCCGGCCCCACCACTCTTGCGGGCCATCATCTGATATGTCGGGCGCTTTTACACGATACTGGACGGCAGGAACGATCCTTCTATCTGCCTTCATGGCAGTTCTTCCCGGGCGCCTGGAGGCGCAGAGCAGCAGCGCACCTCCCTACGCCACTCACGAAGAATCACCGGTCGCGACCGCTGTAAGGACGACGCAACCGCCCTCCATCGACGGGATGATGGATGACGCGGCATGGAACGCCGCACCCGTCATCACAGGGCTTTATCAGCTCGAGCCGCGAGAGGGAGAGGCCGTCTCGGAGCGTAGCGAATTTCGTATCCTATACGACGACTACAACCTCTATATCGGGGCCTGGCTATACGATCGGGGCGAAATCAGCGGCCGTCTTACCCGCCGGGACGCGAACTGGCCGGACACCGACGCGGTGATGGTCTTCCTCGACACCTACCATGACCATCGTACCGCATACCGGTTCACCCTCAATCCGAACGGGTCACGAAGGGACGAGGTCATCAGCGGGGGTGGAGGCGGCGGAGGCGGAGGTGGTGGTGGGGGGGGCGGAGGCAGCGGCCCCGGTGGGGGTAGTAATGTCGGTACCGGATCAGGCGACACGACCTGGGACCCGGTCTGGGAAGCAGCGACCTCGGTCAATGGGGAGGGGTGGTACGCCGAGATGCGCATCCCCTTCAGCCAGCTGCGCTACCGGCCCGACGCGGATCAGGTCTGGGGTCTTCAGATCGAACGACGGATCGGTCGGCTGGCCGAGCACTCCGTGTGGTCTTTCACCCCGCGGATCGAGCGTGCGACGGTGGCTCGCTTCGGGCATCTCCATGGCATAAGCAACATCCGGAGCGCCGGGAAGCTCGAGGTCCTTCCCTTTGTCGCCGCCCGTGCGGAGTATCGTGAGCTGCCGGTCAACGAGGCGATTCCCTTCGAGAATCCTTTCCGCAGCGGCAAGGATTATTTCGTGGATGCCGGGCTGGATCTGAAGTACCAGCTCACCTCCAACTTCACACTGAACGGTACCATCAACCCGGACTTCGGTCAGGTGGAGATGGACCCTGCCGAGATCAACCTCACCGCGTTCGA
>CAYRLB010000073.1:0-13310 GCA_964424945.1 uncultured Gemmatimonas sp. | reverse complement strand
GCCGGCCAGCGGAGGCCCACCAGCAGGACTCCGACCGCCAGAAGCGGAACCAGGGCAAGCAAACTTAGGACGGCCAGACTTTGCACGAAGTTCCTCCCTTTCCTTGGGGTAGTTGCGGAACGGATTCCCGCTGCCACACGAGTGGGTCAGCCGATCCAGCCCCTGACCGGGGCAAGCGGATGAGTGGCAGCAGCAGACTATCATGCTACCGAGAAGATGCGAACCCTCGGGCCAAGGCACCGGCGGTACCCGGCAGGCTTCAGACGCGGTGATGACGGCACGCTGGAGGGTAGCCGCCAATATGAAGTGAAAGGGACCCGTCATGCAATCGTGTATCGGTTATTCCTCGGACGATGTTCGTAGGGGCGGCGACGTACGCTTCCTCATCGACTGCTCCTGGAAGCCAGGAAGCGATGCTATGCGGACTGGTCGTCGTGCTCCTGGAGGGTCCCTCTGGCTCGACGATTGAACACAGCAATGTCGGGCGGCACACTCCCCATCTTCAGCCGCATCGCTTCCGCGGCGGGTCCATCCGGATTACTCTGACCAGTGTGCGTATGCCGCGGGCGCCTCCAGTTTGGCCCGAGTCGGCCCGGCGGCGATCCCCGAGTTCGTACCGAGCGAGCCTGATTGGCTGTGCCTGTACAGACCCCACGAAGAAAGGACAGAAGCAGATGACAGAGCGCGTCGCAGTGCTGGGTCTTGGTCTGATGGGTTCCGGAATGGTTCGGAATCTTCTCGCGGCGGGGATGGAGGTGTCGGTTTACAATCGCACCCCGGAACGTGCGGAACCGCTCGTCGCGGAGGGAGCCCGGGCAGCTGCGACGCCGCGGGAGGCAGCGCAGGGCGCCGACGTCATCATCGGAATGGTCTCGGACGATACGGCGTCGCGCGGCATCTGGCTTGGCGCGGATGGCGCACTCGAGGGCGCATCGCCCGGCGCGATCCTGATCGAGTCGAGCACCCTCACCGTCGGCTGGGTGCGCGAACTCGCCAGGGAGGCGGAGGAGAGAGGGCTTGAGTTCCTCGATGCCCCCGTCACGGGCAGCAAGGTTCAGGCGGCAGCCGGTGAACTCCTCTTTCTGGTCGGGGGATCGGCCGATGTTCTCGAGCGGGTGCGGCCTGTGCTCGAGCCGATGAGTCGGGAGATCCTCCACATCGGGCCGAGCAGCAGCGGAGCGCTGATCAAGCTCGTCAACAACTTTCTGTGCGGGGTTCAGGCTGCGTCCCTGGGGGAGGCAATGGCTTTCCTCGAGAAGGGTGGCCTCGATCGGGAGAGGACGCTGGAGGTTCTTCTTCAGGGCGCACCCGGCAGTCCCCTCATCCGGCTGCTCGCCGGACGCATGACGGAGCGCGACTACACCCCGAACTTCGCTCTGCAGTGGATGATGAAGGACCTGCACTACGCGGGCGTCGAGGCGGACAGGGTCGGTGTGCAGCTCACGACCGCGGCGGCGGCGGAGAAGGTCTTCCAGAACGCGGTCTCCGCGGGCCATGGGGCTGACGATATGTCGGCCGTTGTGGAGCCGCTTCGGGCATAGCTGCGAAGAGCGAAAGGTGCGCCGGGCACCGACCCCGACGCTTTCACCACTGCGCCAGGGGGCTTCCGAGCGGCCCGCAACAGGAAGGGTTTCGCCAGTGTGCGTCGAAGCTCGCGGGCAGGGAAGCCCTTCCTTGTTCTGAAGCGGGTGGTGCGAGAGATTCCCTTCGTACCGAAACTTCTTCCGGATGGTGAATGATGCGCTTCAACCTCTTCTCCCTGGTCGCGGCTGTGCTTTCGACGGTAGCCGTGGCAGGAGCGCCGGACGCGTCGGCTCAGAGCCTCGGGGAGGCTGCAGCGTATGGCGAGGTGCGGCTGAGAGGAGGGTTTGTCCCCGACCCGCATGAGATCGAACTCACGGCGGCTGGGACGGTCAAGGTGAAGAAGGTCGGGTGTGAGTATGGCTACGTTTCGGAAGCCCCTGACCTGGATCTTTACTACGAGGCGAGTGGTAGCCGCACCCTTTTCATCTACGCCACCTCTGAGGAGGATGCCATCCTCCTGATCAATTACCCGGACGGCGAGTGGACGTGTGACGATGATGGGTTCGGCGGGCTCGACCCGCTCGTCGTCCTCCCGAGCGCGGCACCGGGACTCTACAACATCTGGGTCGGGCGTTTCGGAAATGATGGCGGACCAGCTACACTGAGCATCTCCGAACTCGACCCGCGAGCAGGCGACTGACGGGACGGACTGGCCCGGCCTGGCCGGTACGCGGCGACCCGGACCTCTTCCACACGTATGGCTGGACCCATCCAAGTGTATTGATTACAATACGATGCATATCCTGTAGGGGCCGGCGGTCCTATGAGCCCCGCGGCGGCCTCGGGCCGCAGTTGCACCAGTCGTGGAGTCACTGAATGACGGCGGCCGAAAGAAGGGAGGAGGACCGGGATGAGCTGCAGAAGCGGCGCGAGGAGAGATTGCGCTACGATATTCTTCTCATGCTGTACCAGGCAGCCGACCGGTGCGCGGAGTTTCCGGTGGAAGTCGGCGGTTTCGTGCGAAAAGTCGGGGTCTGGCAGGAGGAACTCGACCGGGTACTCCACTTCCTCGGCGACCGGCAATACGTCCGGCTGACGGGCGACATTCCGCGGACGGTGTGTCTCACCATCCGCGGAATCGATTACATCGAGCGCGACTGCTCCCGCCGCCGCTCCATCCGAGATTGACTCCGCGCCCCGGACTGGGGGCGCCCGCACCCTGTCTGCCGCAGCCGCGTACTACGCTCCCGCTCTTTCCAGCGCATCGCTGACCAGCTCCCGGGCTTCCGTAAGAATCTCCTCCACATGGGAGTCACCCAGGAAGGACTCCGCGTAGATCTTGTAGAGATTCTCCGTGCCGGAAGGTCTTGCCGCGAACCATCCGTTCTCCGTCACGACCTTCAACCCGCCGATCGCCGCTCCATTCGAGGGCGCCGCTGTAAGAACATCCCGGATCGGCTCGCCAGCAATTGAATCAGCGCTCACCGCCACGGGAGAGAGCTTCTTAAGGATGTCCTTCTGGCGGCTGTCCGCCGGTGCATCGATGCGACGGTAGACGGGAGAGCCGAAGCGCTGCTCGAGCTCGCCATAATGCTCGCCCGGGTCGCGGTCGGTTCTGGCGAGGATTTCGGCCGAGAGGAGATTCATGAGAATGCCGTCCTTGTCCGTCGTCCATGGTGCGCCATCCATCCGCAGGAAGGTCGCGCCGGCGCTCTCCTCTCCACCGAAGGCGATTGCGCCGCTGATGAGTCCGTCGACGAACCATTTGAAGCCGACCGGCACTTCCTGGAGTGGCCGCCCCAGATCGGCAGCGACACGATCGATCATCGAGCTTGAAACAAGTGTCTTCCCGACGCCTGCTCCCGCACTCCAGCCGCTGCGGTTTCGGAAGAGGTAGTCGACTGCGACCGCGAGGTAGTGGTTGGGATTCAGCAGCCCGGCGCTCCGCGTGACGATGCCATGGCGGTCGGCGTCGGGGTCGTTCCCGAACGCAATATCGAACCGGTCCCGAAGCTCGATGAGGCCGGCCATCGCCCAGGGGGAGGAGCAGTCCATCCGGATCTTGCCATCCCGGTCGAGCGGCATGAAGGAGAAGGTGGGATCCACATGGCGATTGACCACCTCAAGCGAGAGACCGTAGCGCTCCGCAAGCGGCTCCCAGAACGCGACACCGGCGCCTCCCATCGGGTCCACCCCGATCCGGACTCCGGCATCGGCGATCACCTTCATGTCGATGACGCTCGCCAGCTCCTCCGTATAGGCGGCGATGTAGTCGTGCGTCTGCACATGACGCAGCGCCAGGGCTGAGCGATAGGGCGTTCGAGGCACGGTCCGCCACTCTCCCTGGAGTAGCTGATTGGCCCGATCCTGAATCTGCTGCGTCGTCTCCGTGTCAGCAGGCCCGCCGGAGGGAGGGTTGTATTTGAAGCCTCCATCTTCGGGCGGGTTGTGCGATGGCGTGATGATCACCCCGTCCGCCTGGAGAGCTGCGTTCTCCGGCGACCGGTTCCACCGCAGAATCGCGTGCGAAACGGCCGGCGTTGGCGTGTACCCCTGGTGCGGGGCAATGCGGAGCTCGACACCCCGCGCGGCGAAAACCTCGACGGCCGTGACCTGTGCAGGCTCCGACAGCGCGTGGGTATCGATCCCGAGGTAAAGCGGACCCACGATGCCCGCGGCTTCCCGGTAGTCGCAGATCGCGCTGCTGATCGCAACGATGTGCGCTTCGTTGAAGGTTCCCGCGCCGGAAGTACCCCTATGTCCGGAGGTCCCGAAACTCACCCGCTGATCGGCGACCGAAAAGTCGGGCTGGTTCGTGAAGTAGTCCGCGATGAGCCGCGGGACATTCAGCAACAGCTCCCGGGGTGCAGGCTGGCCGGCGAGTGGATGGACAGGCAAGAGGATGGCTCCTGGCTTTCGAGGTTTGATCTGAAAAGAACGAGTGGTTCGGCTGGCGATCAGCGGTCGTCGAAGAAGCGTTCGTCGACACCGGCATCGCCATCTCCGGCCAGGTCTTCGAGCAGAACGCCGCGTGCGAGCGCATCGAAGAGGCCTGCAGCGGCGACGGCGTAACCGAGCGCCTCGTGCTCATCGGCGAGACGGCGGCGCAACTCCTCATCCTCCGCGCCAACCTCGGTGCGGTTCAGCCGACCGACGAGCCGCTGTCGCGCCGCCGGCCCGATCGCATTCGCAAGCAGGATCATTGCGCGGCGGAGGAGCTCAGGAGGAATCTCCGAGATCGTATCCCGGGCGAGTCGGGAGATGGCGCCCGGCCCCTCGCCGTAGAGCGCCTCGGCGGTTCGGAGTGGATCCACCTGACGCTCCCGGACCGTATCGAGCCACCCCTCCTCGACCTTCCCTGCGAGCCATGCCGCGAGGTCCAGCGTGATCGCCGGATCGATAAGATGGAGTTCGCCGGCTTTCCAGACACCACCCCGCTCCTGGATCCGGGTACCGAGCGCAAGCCGCCCGTCACGGAGCTTCTCTGCGACCAGAATCGTCGGCGGGTCGTCGGAGATTCGCGCTTCGAAGCTCATGAGGGCTGCCTCTCCATCTCCGCGCTGATCTCCCCACCGACAAGGATTACGAAGCTGGTGAGGTACATCCAGAGCAGCAGGACCATCACGGCACCCACAAAGCCATAGGTCGCGCTGTAGCTGCTGAAGTCCGTGATGTAGAGCCGGAAACCAAGGGTCGCCAGGAGCCAGAGACCGGCCGCGATCGCGGACGAACGCATGAGGATACTGCGGCACCCGGACTGATCCCGGTTCGGGAGCATGTAATAGACGATGAAGAAGGCCACCACAACCAGCACAAAGGCAAGCGGCCACTGCGCGATTGACCAGACGAAGGCCCCGGCGCTGCCGAGTCGGAGAACCTCGGCGATCCGCGGTCCGGCGAGAAGGACGATACTACCGCAGAGGAAGAGCAGGGCGAACCCGAGCATCGTCCCCAGTGCCAGCGCGCGTTTCCGGAACCAGGATCGAGCTTCGGGCACGTCGAACGCCCGGTTCAGCGACTCGGTCAGGGCGACGAAGACCGCAGACGAGGCCCAGAGGCCCAGGAGCAAGCCGATCGAAAGGGGGCCGGGGGCGTTCACATACACCACCTCGTCCACGAACCGGCTCACATATCCCGCTGCGGAAGTCTCCTCGTCAGCCGACCCGGGGAGCGCATCCTGGATGCGGGTCGTGATGAACTCCGCGACACTTTCACCCCCGAGCAGACCGGTCAACGCGAAGATGACCAGAAGGGCAGGTGGGAGTGAGCTGAACATGTAGAACGCCACCTTGGCCGCCTGCCCGGGAACGTCATCGTCGATGATCTCGCGGAAGACTCGCTTGTAGATCGGTAGCGAAAGGGGCGGAGCGTCATCATCCCCTTCGGAGGCTTCGACGGCGATTCTCGGCCCGGTGGAGCCGGAACCGGAGGTCATCCTCTCCGACATCCGAACACGACGGTTCACGCCGCCTGCAACGTGATGAACAGCAGGAGCCGTCTGACCGGGTAATTCTGTCGATCCGCGCTTCAGCGAGGCCTTGAGGTCCTGGATTTCATCCCCCGCCCACTCCTTCGTCTCGGACAGACTTCTGACCGTCTCGGTGGGCGCGATGCCGCGTGCGGAAAGCCGCTTCGCACCGAGATATCCGATCGCCCCCCCGCCGATGAGCAGTACGAGCGCCACGATGAGCGCGGAGAGCCAGTACGCTCCGCCGAGAAGAACACCCAGCCCGACAATCAGGAAGGCAACCAGCACCAGCACGCCGACCAGAACCACGCCGCCCCCGATCGCGACGCCTCCAGCACTGCCTGCCACCTTCCGGACGTTCTGACGCACCTCGGTTCTCGTGAGGGCGATCTCCTGACGCACGAGGACCGCGAGATCATTGATCAGGGTGCGGAGAAGACGCAGCAGGGAAAGTGACTCTTCCGGGGACCCCACCGGATCGGTGGGAGGCGGGACGGGTCTGGTCATCTGGGCGTTCGGGATCGGGTCGACGGCGAGTGATAGCCATACGAAAGGGGCAAGAAGCCTGCCCGTTGCGGCCTCGCGAGGCCCTGAATAGCTTTGGTCAGGAGAGGTATTCGCACGAGCCGGAGAGGGGGTGACATGAAGCGAGAGTGGCACCACTCAGCGGGTGTGATCGTCTTCCGCGAGGATTCGCCCCGTTCCTACCTTCTTATGCGGTCGGCGCTCACCCGGCGACCCGTCTGGGAGTTCCCCAAGGGCGCCATCGAGTCTGGAGAGTCGGAACTCGAAGCGGCGGAACGTGAGCTTCTGGAGGAGACAGGCCTCGGCAGCGGGGATTACACCCTGCTCGATGGCTTTCGCGAGGAGGAGCGCTACTACTTCACGCGCGGCACGGGTTCTCAGCTCTGTCTGATCCAGAAGAAGGTCGACTATTTCCTCGCCGAGTGGCAGCGCGGTGAGGTACAACTCTCGCGCGAAGCACTGCGCTACGAATGGGTCACGGCAGAGGAGGCGATGAAGATGCTTCGCTTTCCAGAGAAGCGGCGCGTTCTCAACCTGGCGATGGAGTGGCTCGCGGAACGTCAGGAGCAACCCGGCTGAGAGCTGGCGGTCGCGGTGCGCATGCGAGGTGATCCGCGGCCTCGGTATCTGTCCCTCACGCCGCCGACCTCCGGCTAACCCGTCTGCTCTGCCTTATCAGGTGAACGCGACCCCGTCCGCGGGCGGAACGGAACCGCTCGGTGGAAGGCGCTCGCCACCGGCAGGGAGAAGAATCCGGAATTCGCTGCCCCGACCGACCTCGCTCCGGACGTCGATGGTCCCCCCCTGCTGTTCCACGAGCAACCGCGCGATCGCGAGTCCCAGACCTGTGCCACCCGGCCTCGACCGAGCGGCGTCCCCCCGGTAGAACCGATCAAAGACGCGTTCCATCTCTTCCGGTGCGATCCCCACCCCGGTATCGGCAACCCGCACTTCGATCCAACGCTCCCCATCTTCTTCATTGATCGTCCGCGCCGTGACAGCGACCGAACCCTCTTCGGTGAATTTGATGGCGTTCGAGATCAGGTTCAGGAAGACCTGTCGAAGCTGACCAGCTGCGCCGAGAATCAGCAGAGACCGGGGCGCGTCGAGCGAGACTTCGATCGGCTTCTCACTGGCCAGCAGCCGCCCCATCTCGACCGAATCTTCCAACAGAAGACTCAGGTCGACGATCTCCCGCTGCGCGGATGGAAGTCCTTCCTCGCTTCTCGCCAGCGTCAGAAGCCCATCAACGAGGTGGAGCATCCACTCCGTCTCCTCCATGACCTCGCCGAGTACCTCGCGCAGTTCATCTTCGGAGCGCGGCCGTGAAAGGGCGACCTGGATCGTGCCCTGAATCGCCGTAAGCGGCGTGCGGAGCTCATGGCTCGCGTCGGCGGTGAAGTGCCGCAAGGCGTCGACGGCGCGCTCGAGCCGCATGAGCATTCCGTTGAAGGATTGGGCAAGCTCCTGAAGATCGGAGGGACGATCGGGTTCGACGACCCGCCGGGACAGCCCGCCGATCCCGATCTCGCGCGTCGTCTCCACCAGTCGGCGCAGTGGTACGAGCAGACGTTCGAGGAAGGCGCCCGCGCCGAGTCCGGCCACGATCGCCGTCACCGGGATGAGGATCAGGGAGATGACGAGAAAGGAGCGCAGCGCCCGGCTCTCCACGACCCCGATCGGGAGATAGAAGGTCAGCACCTCCCCCGTCAGCAGGACGGTCTGTCTGTGGATCATCCGGATGCGCTCGCCTGTGCTCGTCTCGCCGACGCTGAACTGCTCCACCGAGTCGATCCGGGGGATGCGATCCGGGTTCGCAAGCTGTTCAACGGCGTCGACCGCCTGGCGGAGCGACTCCTCCTCCGATGTTACGAGCGCTCTCTGAAGGAGGAAGTACGCCGTCACCGCGAAGAGGGAAAGCGCCACGACCAGCACGAGGGAGTACCACCCCAGGATTTCGGCGCGGAGGGAGGGGCTGCGCCGGCGTATCATTCGGCGGGCTTCAGGACGTAGCCCACGCCGCGGACGGTCTGGATGAACTGACGCTCCATGTCGAGCTTGTTCCGGAGCGAGTTGATGAAGACGTCCACGACGTTGGTGCCGGGATCGAAGCGGATCCCCCAGACGTGCTCCATCAGGGTGGCACGCGAGAGCGGGCGGTTCGGATGTCTCAGGAGGTATTCGAGGAGCGCGAACTCCTTCGGTGTCAGCGCCACGATCTCGCCATCCCTGCGAACCTCGCGCAGGGCAGGGTCGAGCTCGATCGGCCCGACGCGGAGTACGGGCGTGGTGACGACGGAGGAGCGACGCATCAGCGCGCGCAGCCGAGCGGTCAGTTCCGTGAAGTCGAAGGGCTTCGTCAGATAGTCGTCGGCCCCGGCGTCGAGCCCCTCGATCTTGTTCTCGGTGAGGTCGCGGGCAGTCAGCATCAGAATCGGGATGCGGACGCCGGCCGCGCGAAGATCTCTCACCAGCTCGATACCACTTCTGCCCGGGAGCATTACGTCGACGATGGCGGCGTCGAACTCCTGCTCCGTACCCATTGCGTACGCATCGTCGCCATTCTCGGCGGTTTCAACAGCGTATCCCTCCTCGGCCAGACCTTTACGAAGGAACGAAGCGATTCGGGCACTATCTTCGACGATAAGGATGCGCATTCGATCGAACGTGGACGTGCGGATGTGCCCCGCTCCGGAGCTTGTCCGCCGGGAGAATTAAGTGCGATTAATCCGATGCTAACCGACCTCTAATCTGCATCAGGAACGCCCTTCGGAACGACCGTGTAGGATGCGGTAAGCTGCCCCGGGTTCCATTCACTGCTTCGGGAGAATATAGGCAATGTACGAAAAGTTGCGTAAGCTCGCCGCTCCTGCGGCGCTGGTGCTGGGTATCGGTGCCACGGCCACGGCCATGCACCTCACGGATGACAGCGTTCTTCTCGACGCGCAGGCGTCTGCGGCCACGCCCGAAACGCTGGCTCAATCTTTCCGCGACGCCAGCCGGACGGCGCTGGCGGGGGTCGTCTATGTGGAGGTCGAATCAGCCCCGCGCCAGGTAAGTCAGGTGATCCCCTTCGAAGGGACCCCCCTGGAGGAGTTCTTCCGGAGGCAGCCGGCGCCCTCCCCTCGAGCGCAGCGCGGAAGTGGTTCGGGGTTCATCATCAGCCCTGACGGATACGTACTTACCAACAACCACGTCGTCGACAATGCTTCGCGGGTTCGGGTCACGCTCACCGACCGGCGCCAGTTCGAGGCCACGGTCGTCGGGCGCGATCCCAATACCGACGTCGCGGTCCTGAAGATCGAGGCGTCCGGGCTGCCGGCGGTTCAGATCGCGCAGTCCGACGACATCCAGATCGGCGACTGGGTCCTCGCGCTCGGCTACCCACTCTCCCTCGGGGAGACGGTGACGGCGGGGATCGTCAGCGCGAAGGGTCGGAGCCTCGGGATCCTGCAGCGGAACCAGGAAGCCGCTGTGCCCCTCGAGCACTTCATCCAGACGGACGCGGCGATCAATCCGGGCAACTCGGGCGGGCCTCTGGTGAACCTCCGCGGCGAGGTGGTCGGCATCAACTCGGCGATCGCCTCCCCGACCGGAACATATGCGGGATACGGCTTCGCGGTGCCGATCCATCTTGCGCGCCGCGTTGCAGACGACCTGATCCGCTATGGGGCGGTGCACCGGCCGAGGCTCGGGGTTCAGATCCGTGACGTCACACCGGCCGACATCGACGTCTTCGATCTTTCGAGCGCTGACGGTTCTGTCGTGGCCAGCGTGCAGGATGGCCCGGCGAAGGACGCAGGGGTCGAACTCGGTGACGTTATCGTACAGGTCGACGGCACACCGATCCGGGACACGGGAGCGCTGATGGAGCGGATCGCTCTCCGGCAGCCCGGGGACCGCGTGACGCTCGACATCATCCGCTATGGCCGCAACCATCGGGTGGATGTAAGACTCGGCCAGTTCGAGAACAGCGGCGTGGCGCCCACCGTGGCGTCGGCACCGGAGCGGTCGGGTCTTGCCCAACTGGGCTTCTCCGCCTCGGAGATCACCCCGCAGATCGCACGGCAGTTCGAGATCGACGCGCGCAGCGGTGTGGTCATCACCCAGGTTGATCCGGCAGGGCCGGCGCCCCAGGGACTTCAGGGCCTGCGCATCGAGCGCCTCAACGGAGCGACCATCAACTCGGTGGAAGACCTTGAGCGTGCGGCAGAGAGACTCGACAAGGGGGCGGTGGTCTCCATCATTGGCCGGCTCCCCACCGGCGAGCAGATCATCGAGAACTATCGGCTGAACTGATCCGCGTTGTCCGCTCCGGGCTTCCGGGGCCGCTGACGATATAAATCGCTCGGTTGCCCTCGACAGAAAGGATCCGCACTTTCGGGCGCGGATCCTTTCTCCTTTTTGAGGTGCGATACAGACGGTGACTGCAGCGACAACCAACCCGATTCTTCTCGGCGCGCACGTCTCCACTGCCGGCGGTCTGCGGAAAGCAGTCGGGCGGGGCGTGGAGATCGAGGCCACTGCGATACAGATATTCACGAAGATGCCAAGTCGGTGGGCCGAGAAGCCGATCGATCCGGATGAGGCGGCCGCCTTCAGGGCCGGCTGCGTGGAGGCCGGCATCGGCTTCGTCTGCGTGCACGACTCCTATCTCATCAACCTTGCCTCGGCCGACGAGGTGCTGCGGGAGCGCTCCTACGAGTCGTTCAGGTCGGAGCTCGAACGCTCGCGGGATGTAGGCGCCGGTGGGGTCGTGAGTCACCCGGGGAACGCGACCGATGGCGACCTCGATCGCGGACTCGAGCAGAACGCGCAGCTCGTCGAGCGGGCGCTGCGCGAGGTCGAAGATTCCCCGATGGTCCTTTTCGAGACCACGGCGGGAGCCGGCCGCGTCATCGGCTCGCGTTTTGAAGAGATTGCACGGTTGCGCGACGCGATCGACCCAGCGCTGCGGCACCGGGTCGGGGTGTGCTTCGACACCTGTCATGTCTATTCCGCGGGCTACGATCTCCGGGAAGACTATGACGGGGTGATGGAGGAATTCGATCGGGTGATCGGCCTCGAGCATCTCCGGGTCTTTCACCTGAATGATTCGCAGAAGCCATTCGCCAGCAAGCGGGATCGCCACGAGGAGATCGGGCAGGGGAGCCTCGGCGACGAGCCCTTCCGACGCATCATGACCGACCCTCGATTCACGATGGTACCGAAGCTGCTCGAAACCCCGAAGGGTGACGATCCAGCAGTCGCAGACAGACGGAACCTCGGACGGCTCCGCGCGTTTCTTCGCGCCGACTGAGGAACTCACTGGCGGCACCCGTTTGTAGCTTCGAGAGCCAGCCGACAACTAACGCTCAGGGTGACGAAGATGAAGATGAACGCCTGGTGGAAGCGCTTCCCGGTGGCCGTGGCGGCCCTTCTCCTCGCAAGTCAGGGGGGATGCGACTCGGTCGTCGATCCCGGGGACCACCCATCAGGGATCGTTCTCGTCCGATCGGATGGATCGGAGGCGGCCCGCTTCATCTATCCTGAGACGGTAACGGGAGGGTTGACGGTGCCCGTCGGAGGAAGCGCGACCTATCGCGTGCTGGTGGTGACCGAGTCGGGCGCACTGGTCGACATCGACGGGGAGGAGTACTCGATCGGCGATGCGAGCGTGCTGATTCCGCTGCGGGTCGACGTCGCAGTTCAGGGTGACGACCAGATCGTGCTGACGGGCCTTGCAGCAGGGCCCACCACCCTGTTCTTCGATCTCGAACACGGGCTTCATACCGAGTTTGAAGTTAAGAATATTCCCGTGTCCGTTCAGAGCGCAGTCTGATGGTGGATTGTGCCGGAGGAGATGCCGTGGCACCCGGCCTCAGGCGCGAACGGATCGGTTGACGTAAATGGTGCCGGCCGCTATATTTTTGCACCGAAGGGCGCGGTGGAAAGCCCAATTTTTGAGCCAACATTTTTTTGAAGCCGGAGTTGACCGCTGCGGCGGACGTCACGCCTCGCGAGAGGAAGGCGGCAAGCCGCTGGAAGGCTCCGAACTGTTCCTTACAGGCTTCAAAAATCCTTTCCGCCGCGTCCCGGCCCGGGCCGGTCTCCCTGTGGGAGGCTGGCCCTTTCTTACTTTCCGAAGAGGGATGACCCATGCCAAGGGTGCGGATAACCCGGCGCGTCCATTTTTCGGCTGCACACCGCCTTCAGAGCGATGCGCTATCGCCGGAGGAGAATGCGCAGATCTTCGGGCTGTGCAACAGCCCGAACTACCATGGCCACAACTATGAGCTCGATGTGACGGTCGAGGGCGAGGTCGACGAGGCGACCGGCTACGTCATCGATCTGGGCGTCCTGCGATCCATCGCCGAGGAGGCGGTGCTTCGGGAGCTCGACCACAGCAACCTCAACCTCGACGTCGCATGGCTCGAGGGCGTGGTCCCATCGACGGAGAACCTGGTCGTGAAGATCTGGGAGCGCCTGGTCGACCGGATCCCGAGCGACGCCCGGCTCGTTCGGCTCATTCTCTGGGAAACTCCGCGAAACTATGCGGAATACACGGGTGAATAGGCATATGACCGAGGAAAACGGGCGGTTGGCGGTGGCCCCGGAGATCGCCTTCGAGGAGTTGGTCCGCGAACAGCTTCGACAGCTTGGAGAGGATCCGGACCGTCAGGGTCTGCAGAAGACCCCTGACCGCGTTCGGGCGAGCCTCCAGTGGCTGACCCGCGGGTACAACCTGTCGGTCGAGGAGATGATCGGCGATGCCCTCTTCGACGAGGACCATCACAATATGGTCATCGTGAAG
>CAYRLB010000072.1:0-13389 GCA_964424945.1 uncultured Gemmatimonas sp. | reverse complement strand
CCTTCCCACCGGACCAGAAAAATGCCGCGAAACGCCTTCCGTTCCACGACGATCCGGCTGCCGCACACCGCCGTCGCCCTCCTCTTGGCCTCATCCGCCGCACCGGCTCTGCTGGCGCAGGAGGCCGCCGACCCCTCGACCTACCCGCTGTACACGGCGATTCTGGGCGACCACTCCTGGCCCGTGACGACGCAATCGCCGGAAGCCCAGGCGTATTTCGACCAGGGCGTGCGTCTCATGTACGCGTACGCGCCCAGCGAAGCCCGGCGCTCCTTCTCGGAGGCGCGAAGACACGATCCGTCGTGCGGGATGTGCTGGTGGGGGCTGGCCTGGTCGATGGGCCCCTACTTCAACGGGGCGATGAGCGACACGGACATCCCGGAGGCGGTGGCGGCGATCCGGTCGGCAGAGACCCTGCGGGCCGGCATGTCTCCGGTGGAGTCAGCGCTGATCGGTGCGATGGCATCGCGCTACGCCCCGCGGCCGCCCTCCTCCGGCCGAGCGGGGCTCGACTCCCTCTACGCGCGTGAGATGGAGAGGGTCTACGCGAGCTACCCCGAGCACGCCGAAGTCGCGACTCTCTTTGCCGACGCGATGATGCTTCTCGAGCCGCGGCGCGGCACCTGGTCGCTGGAGAAGCCCTCCATCCTTCGCATCCATGAGGTCCTGGAGGGTGTTCTGGAGGACGATCCCGGGCATCCCGGAGCGTGCCATGCCTATGTACACGCAACGGAGACCACCCCGAAGGCGGGGCATGCCGAGCGGTGCGCCGATCTTCTGGGCGCATCCATTCCGGGTGCGAGTCACATCAACCATATGCCCTCGCACACCTACAATCGCGTCGGCCGGTGGGGAGATGCGACCGCGGCGAACGTCACAGCCTGGCACTCGGATCTGAAGGCGGAGCATGGAGAGGGATTCGCGATCTACCCCGCGCACAATCTTCATATGCTGCTCTTCTCCGCCGCCGTCGATGGGCAGGGCGCAATATCGATCCAGGCAGCGAAGGATTACGGCAAGCTCGTACCGGGCGACGGATCATCCTTTCAGGCACTGACGCTCGTGCGATTCGGACGCTTCGATGAGGCGCTCGAGCTCACTGCTCCGCCGACTGCCCCGATCCACCTGGGGCTCTGGTCCTTCGCGCGCGGGCTTGCCCATCTCCGGCTCGGCGCCGCGGACAGCGCTGCACTGTATCTCTCACGTGTCGATTCGCTCGGCCAGGCGACTCCCGCAACGCAGACGTTCAGGGTGCACACACCTGCGATGCTGCTCGGCACTGTCGCCGGGATTCTGCGCGGGGAGATCCTCCGTGAAGATGGTCGCTTCGAAGAGGCACTGGCGGCATTCCATGACGCAGTACGTCTGCAGAACGCGCTTACCTACGATGAACCCGAGCCGCTTCCCTTCAAGGTGGAGGACTTCCTGGGGGCGGCACTGCTGGAGGCAGGGAGGCCCGCAGAGGCTCAGCTCGTCTTCGAAGCTGCGCTCGTTGGACGTCCGCGGAATGGGTGGAGCCTGAAGGGGCTGGAGCTGTCGCTGAGGGCGCAGGGGATGGACGCACAGGCGGACGATGCCCGGGATCTCTTCGAGGAGGCCTGGACCCGCTCGGAGGTGTGGCTGACCTCGTCCCGCTTCTAGTCTTCGGATCGGGGGCGCCGGGGAGGGGTGCGACTCAGGCGCGACTTCCCCTCACCGGGGACCAGGGACGGGTCGGCTCGGAGTGGTCGCGCAACGCGCGGCCGCGCCGATCACCCGCAATGACGGCCGGAGAGAGCCCGCCGCGTCTCGAACTACCGCTTCCCTCGAAAGGGGCTGGCCGGTTGGCCCCGGCAGGTACCCCCGCTCTCTTCGGCCATCACGGTTTCCCCTTCAGAAAGGGCTCTATCGCATCGGCGAGTAGTCGGTCGGCGAAAGGAAGAGCGACTCGACCCGCTCCACGATCGGACCATTCGCCTCGGAAAGTGTCCGCGCGGCGATCCAGTCCGGATCCGCCCGGAACGCTTCCCAGCTGCGCGTCGCCGCCTCGCGGGACGGGTACGCCATCAGGTAGACCAGCGTGTTCTCCCCCGTCGAGTCCTGCGGAATCCAGTACCCCACATTCGTCATTCCATGGCGCTCGAAGAGACGCATCGTATGGTCACGGAAGCGGCGCTCCAGATCCGCGAGCTTCCCGGGGTGCGCCGTATACGTCCGCAGCTCGAAGACGCGAGATTCGCCGCTGCCGGAGCGCGGTCCCGAGGAACCCGGGCCGGGATTGCGGCTGCATCCCACGGCCATCGCAACACCGGAAAGAAGAAGAAGGGCGGACCATCTGACGAATGCGCTCATTGATCGAGTCTGGGATTGAGAAATCTTCGTGGGTGCAGATCAGAAGAAGAGATTGGTCCAGCCGGCGCCGACGGTCAAGACGCGAAGTGATTGTTCCCGAGCCCTTCCCGACTTCCGACCTCCCTGCTGCGAGCGTTCGGATCTGATCTTTCGTCGTGAAAGGACCGCTATGTTTGACACATGATGTGCCGAAATGTATCATCCGGATGAGTGCATCGGGCGGCATCTTCTTCCGCCTGACGAACATCGCCATCCCGCGGGATGTTCTTGCAGTCGTTTGCCAGGTCGTGTCCCTTCGACCCCCCCATCTCGCTTCCTGATGGGGAAAGGCGCAGTCGGTTCTTCAACACTCCACGTCGTCGCCGGTTCTTCTTTCCAGATCGTCCACCTTCACCGGGAAGGTCCAGGGCCGCGCCCCGCCCCAGAAACAGCTCCCCCCAGCATTTCGCCAGCGTCAGTATCGTCGTGTGTCCGGCAGGGAATCCGTCAACAAGGAGACCTTTATGATCGGCAAGCAACGTACGACCCAGGCTCGGCGCAGAAGGTCGGTAGCAGAGATAGCCAGACTGACGGGGTTGATCGCCCTGGGTCTGGCTTTCGTGCCTCAGGGGCTCGCGGCACAGGCACACACCGTCTCCGGGCGGGTGACGTCGAGCGCGACTCTTTCACCGCTGATCGGCGTGAACGTCATGGTGGAGGGAACGAACGTCTCCACGGTGACCAACGCGACCGGCGGGTTCACCATCAACGCACCCTCCTCCACCTCCTCCCTCTCCTTTTCCGTTCTCGGCTACCAGACGCAGACCGTCGCCATTGGGGGGCGAACGACGATCAATGTCGCGATGCAGGAAGCCGCGGTCGCGCTCGAGGGCATCGTCGTTGTCGGGTATGGTGCGCAGACGCGCGCGACGGTATCGGGTTCCGTGAGCTCGGTGAACGCCTCGGACCTCGAGCGTACCTCTGCAGTGACGACCTCCAGCGCGCTCGTCGGGCGGATGCAGGGCATCAACACGCGCATGACGACCGCTGGGAATGGCCGGAATGCGGCGACTGGCGACGTTCTGGACGGACGTCCCGGCGCGGCAACGGTGATCCAGATCCGAAACATGGGTGATCCACTCTTCGTCATTGACGGGATCCCCACCGACGATCCGCGCGAGTTCAACCAGTTGAACGCGGCGGACATCGAGAATATCTCGGTACTTAAGGATGCCGCCGCCGCAGTCTACGGCTTCCGGGCGGCCAACGGCGTCATTCTCGTGACGACGAAGAAGGGTGACCGCACCCGGCCGCCACAGGTCCGCTTCGACGGGAATTACGGCTTCCAGAACTTCTCGCGGTACCACTACGACAGCACGATGACGAATGCGTACGAGTACCTCTGGAGCAGAGTGGACTCGGATCAGAACCGCGGCATCGAGTCGAGTATCAGCCAAGAAGAGATCAACAACTGGCGTCAGGGCGGGCCGGGCTATGAGTCCACGGATCACTACCCGCTGGTCATCAACAACCGCAACGCGCCCCAGTACAACCTCAACGCGAACGTTTCCGGCGGCTCGAGTAATGCCCAGTACTACCTGTCGGTCGGGCATGTGAAGTCGGAGTATCTGATGCGGGACAACGCCTTCAGCCGAACCAATGTCCAGGCGAATCTCTCATCGGACCTGACGGACAGATTCCGGATCGGTACGGAGATCAGTGCCCGGCAGGAGCTTCAGGATAACATCGCGGTGCAGGGCGATCAGGACATCGTGCGGTCGCTGCTTCTGGGCATCCACAGCTCATGGCCCTTCCAGAATCCCTGGCTGGACGATGATCGGACGATGATCGCCAACGGTCCTTCACACGTCCGGAGAATCGACCGGACCGTGGCGATGTATGATCAGGATATCGCCGGGTGGCAGCACGACTTCCGGCGGAATCTGAGAGGTAACTTCTGGGCGCAGTACGAGCTGCCCTTCGGGCCCATCATCCGTGCGACCTATTCGCATCAGTACGGGACCCGGAGCTTCGACAAGCAGCAGTACGACTTCACCGCGTGGGAGTGCACCAACACCCAGGATCTTTCGACCTGCCGGGAGGTGCTGACCCCGGCCCCCCGCGTCCGGAACCAGATCAAGCGGGAGGAAGTCGAGCAGTTCGGGAGCATCGACGCCCGCTACAACACGAATTTCGGCGCCCACTCCCTCGACGGGACCATCGCCTTCGAGCTGAACGGGACCGAAGACTGGCAGACGGGAATCGAGGCAACGCCGCCGAACAACCTGAGCCACCTGATCCGCGTGACGGACATCAACGATGTCACGAACGATTGGGGGATCACCCGTCGAGCCTCGATCGCGGGCCGGATCGGATACGACTACGAACAGAAGTACCTGATGACCCTCCTGGGTCGCTATGACGGCTCCTACCTCTACAACCCCGACAAGCGCTGGGGCTTCTTCCCTGGAATCACGCTCGGCTGGCGGATTACAGAAGAGCCTTTCATGCGGGATCGGTTCGGCTTCCTCGAGGAGCTGAAGCTGCGCGCTTCATGGGGACAGACGGGTCGTGAGCAGGGCGTCAACGCATGGGGTTACCTGGCCGGAGCGACGTATGGGCAGGGTGGTGCAGTCTTCGGTGATCAGCTGTTTCAGGGTGCCGCTCCGCGCGGCCTGCCCGTCCGCAACCTCAGCTGGGTGAAGAGCACGGCCAAGAACATCGGCTTCGACGCGATCCTCTTCAACAACAAGCTGTCCGCGGAATTCGACATCTTCGAGCGGCTGCTTACCGGACTCCCGGCGGCGCGATCGGACGTGCTCCTTCCGCTCGAAGTCGGATATCTCCTGCCGAACGAGAACCTTGAGTCGAGCTCCACGCGGGGTTTCGAGTTCCAGATCCGCTACACGGATGAACTGGGGCCGTTCAACATCTCGGTCTCCCCGAACTTCACGATCGCCCGGAACATGATGCTCGAGCCGTATCGCCCCCGCTTCGGCAACTCCTGGGAGCGGTTCCGGAATGGTACCGAGGAGCGTTGGATGGGGACGGCGTTCGGGTACAACATGATCGGCCAGTTCCAGAATGTTGAGGAAATCGAAAGGCACCAGATCAACCAGGACGGTCAGGGCAACCGCACGATGCTCCCGGGCGACTTCATCTATGAGGACGTCAACAACGATGGGATCATCAATGCGATGGACCAGCGGGTGATCGGCTACGGCACCAACGAGACCCCCATCATCTCCTTCGGGATGCAGAATGACATCACGTGGGGGAACGTGTCTCTGAACATCAACTGGTCGGGTGGTACGGGCTATTCGCACTCTCGTGGCGCCGAGACCAAGAACATGTTCCAGGGCGACCACAATGGTCAGCGCTGGACGATGGACCGCTGGCGCCGGGAGGATCCGTACAACCCGCAGAGCGCCTGGATCCCCGGCCGTTATCCGCCATACCGCCAGGGCAACAACACGAACAGCTGGACCCGCGGCCAGGATACCTTCTGGAGGACGAACGTCCGCTATATCCGGCTGCGAAGCGTCGAACTCGGCTACACCATTCCCGATGCTTTCACGCGAAACGTGGGGCTGAACGGAGTCCGGGTGTTCGCGAGTGCCACGAATCCGTGGACGGTCGATAACGTGTCACATTATCGAATCGATCCGGAGGTGGTTCAGGGTACCGCGCTGGTCTACCCGACGACTCAGGTCATCACCCTTGGCTTCTCGGCTACGCTGGGTGGGATGGACGATCCGGCTCCGGTCGTTCCCCTTCCCAGCGACGACTAACCGTGCATGGAGGGGGCGAGCGATGGTCGCCGCCCCCGCCTCCCGATCATTTCAGGGGCATCGGCCGGAAGCACCTCCTTCCGGGGACCTGGCGGTCGATCCGCGCCTTCGGGCGCGGCAGCCCTGCGAACCTGAGAAAGCACGCCATGAAAAGGACGCATCGAGGGTTGACGGGAATCGTGCTGATCGTGTCGCTCGCGGCCTGCGACGATTTCCTTACGACGGAGCCGCAGACGATCATCACCGACGATCAGGTGTGGAGCAACGAAACGCTCGTACTGAACGTACTGGCGAACTTCTACGATCGGCTCCCGACGCATCAGAACCTCCCGAACGGCGATTTCGAGCAGTTCACGAACTATGACGAGGCCGTATGGTCCGGCGTCACCGCGGGCGCCCAGGCGCGAAACAGCGCTTCCAGCTACCCGTACAACTATGGAGCCTGGTCGCTCTGGGAGGGGACGAACAACAATCCGACCGGCTACCGGTTGATCCGCGACATCAATCTCGCCTACGATGAGGTGGAAGCCGGGACCCTCAACGAGGATGCGAAGAGGGAGATCCTCGCCGAGCTGCGCTTTCTGCGCGCGCAGATGTACTTCGAGCTGGTGAAGCGCAATGGCGGTGTGCCGCTCATCACGGAGCAGATGGTCTACGACTTCAGCGGGAATGCCGAACCGCTCCAGGTCCCGCGCTCGACCGAGGCCGCGATCTATGACTTCATCGCCGATGAGGTCGACGAGATCGCGGGGCAGCTCGGCAACGCCGGGAGCAAGTGGCGGGCGAATCGATATACCGCGCTCGCCTTGAAGAGCCGGGCGATGCTGTATGCGGGGTCGATCGCTCGTTATAATGAAGCGCATACACCTTCGGTGACCCTTCCTGGAGGCGAGGTCGGGATCCCGGCCTCGCGAGCCGATGAGTACTTCCAGAAGTCCCTTGAAGCTTCCCGGGCCATCATCGACAGCGGCCAGTATTCGCTGGTGACGGGTGCGGACCCCGGCGAGGCGTTCGCCGGCATCTTCTACAATGAGCCGAATCCCGAGGTCATCCTTGCCGAGGACTACATGGTGAGTCAGGGGAAGGGTCATTACTTCACCATGCAGACTTATCCGCAGTCGATCCCGCACGCGATCAATGCAAACTGGGGAGGGAGCGCGATCTCTCCGGCGCTGCAGCTCGCCGAAGCGTACGACTATCTCGATGGCTCGCCGGGTGAGCTTCACGGGGTGGGCGATGGGACCGTGGCAGGCCAGGCAGACTGGATCTTCTACGATGAAATCGACGACATTTTCGACAACAAGGACGCCCGACTTTTCGGCACCCTGATCACTCCCGGAAGCACGTTTGCGGGGCAGCCGGTGCAGATTCAGGCGGGCGTTTATGTGTGGAATGAGACGACGAATCGTTACGACCGGGTTGCAGACGTGAAGGGGTCGACCTACTCTGATGGGAGAATGCAAACCGGACTTGACGGTCCGGTGGCCGGTGAGGTGTATGTTTCGGCGACCGGATTCCTGCTCCGGAAGCACCTGGATCCGGGCCCGCAGGGCGCCCTCATCACTGGCACCGACAACTGGTGGGTGATGTACCGGCTGGGAGAGATTTACATGAACGCGGCGGAAGCGGCGTTCGAACTCGGCCTTATGCCGGAGGCTCTGGCCCACATCAACCGACTCCGCGAACGCGCCGGCTTCCCGCCGAACAGCCTGTCTACGCTCACGCTCTCGAAAATTCAGAGTGAGCGATGGGCTGAACTCGCGTTCGAGGATCATCGACTCTGGGACCTTAAACGCTGGAGGATTGCCCACACTCGCCTCGACGGAAATAACCCGGAAACCGCCTTTGTAAGGGCGCTCTGGCCATATCGGGTCGTCCGTCCAGGCCACGCGAACCACAACAAGTACGTTTTTGACGAAATTCCGGCGCCGGTGCAAACGGCCCCGCGGTTCTTTCGGCTCGGGAACTACTATGCGCAAATTCCCGAGGCGGCGATCAATGCAAACCCGGAGCTGACCCGGAACCCCCTGCAGTAAACGGTCAACCACACGAACGACAGAAATCATGAAACTGCGTGCATTAAGCGGTATTGCCCTACTTCCGACGATCCTGCTCGCGGGTTGTGACAATATTTTCGGGCTCGACAACTACGATGAGCCGGATTCGATGCTGTCGGGCCGTGTTGTCTACAACGGCGAGCCGGTGAATGTGCGGTCGGGCGGGATCGAGCTGGAGCTCTGGCAGCCAGGCTTCGAGCTGAGCACGAAGATCCCGGTATCGGTGAATCAGAACGGGCACTACTCGGCGGCCCTCTTCGCCGGTGATTACAAGCTCAATGCGGTTCGGGGACAGGGTCCGTGGGTCGTCACCGATGACACCCTGGAGGTCTCCGTTTCAGGCAATACGACGTTGGACTTCCCGGTCACGCCGTACTACCTGGTGGCGAACGAGAGCTTCGACTACGTGCCTGCGTCCGGAGTGGATGGGGACACCATCGGCAACATCTCCGCTACGTTCAACATCAACACGATAGTTCCGGCGACCGACGCCCGGTTCCGTCAGCTCGAATCGGTGGAGCTGTATGTCGGGAAGACGCAGTTCGTCGATCGTACGAACCGCGAAGTTGAGGTTTCGGTAGATCGCGCCGACCTTCCTGCGAACTGGCAAACGGAGCCTGTAACGCTCACCGTGGGACTTCCCCCGCGGATCCGTCAGACCCCGTCGCCGGAGCCGCGGACGCACGTTCAGGCGCGGGTAGGAATCAAGATCGCCAACGTGTCCGAGATGATCTTCTCGCCGGTGGTCGAGGTGGCGCTTCCGGCCAACCCGTAAGACGGGGCAGGAATCGTCATCGCAGCAGACACCTTCATGTCATAGGCGTTGCTGCTGCACGGAATGAGGGGTGGACTCCCGACGTACGGGGTCCTCCCCTCGTCCTCCGCATGAAAGGAAGGAAAGCTCTCCCCCAACCCGTCCCACATCGCGGGCGCGCTCCCATGCTCCCCGCTGCTCCCCGGTCTGGCCTCCCCGGCCGACCAACGTCACGCCCTCATTACGGAGACCGAGCCATGGCCAAGATCCTGATGCTGGTCGGTGATTACGTCGAGGACTACGAAGTGATGGTTCCCTTCCAGGCCCTGCAGATCCTTGGGCACAGCGTCGATGCGGTATGCCCGGACAAAAAGGCGGGTGACAGCTGCCGGACGGCGATTCATGACTTCGAAGGCGATCAGACGTACAGCGAGAAGCGCGGTCACAACTTTACGTTGAACGCGACCTTTGCGGACGTGAATCCCGAGAGCTACGACGCCCTGTGCGTTCCGGGAGGCCGAGCCCCGGAGTATCTGCGGCTGAACGAGCAGGTTCTCGACTACGTCCGGCACTTTGCCAGCGAGAACAAGCCGATCGCGGCCATCTGCCATGGCGCACAGATTCTCACAGCGTCAGGCGCGTTCAGGGGTCGGACGATGAACGCGTATCCGGCGTGTGCGCCCGAGGTTACGAGTGCCGGCTGCAACTTCAAGTCGCTCGAGCTTCCCGAGGCATATACCGATGGCAACCTCGTCACGGGGCCCGCGTGGACAGCGCACGTCGAGTGGATCCGCCAGTTCCAGAAGCTTCTCGAGAAGGTCGGGACATCGGAGGGTCAGAACCAACGCGAGATGGCAGGAGTCGGCGACGACTGAGTCGTAGCGGCCTTCGGTTTGTCTGGCGGTGTCCCGGCTGCAAGGGGTCGGGGCACCGTGGTCAGCGTTCGATTCCGGGCATGAGTTTCGTTCCGCGCCCAGCGGAGGTTCTGAGCTCTCCCGATGGGCGTCTTTCGGAACAGTGGCCGTCACCCGTTCGACAGGGGATCAATATGACGAAGCCAGTTCGGTGGCGCCGATTCGCGCGGTGCCTGGGAATGACGGCGGCGTTGCTGCCGGTCCTTGCCATACTGGAGGGGGAGGCGAGCGCGCAGGGGCGTCCGCCAGCCGGTGGGAGGGGGCCGATCCAGGTCCTTCTGATCACAAAGGGTCACGCATTCGATCGCGCACCCTTCTTCGCGATGTTCGACTCGCTCGGGAATGACATCACCTGGACGCACGTCGAACACCCCGCGGCTCGCGCCTTCTGGGACAAGGATCTGGCGGAGCCGTACGATGTCTTCGTCTACTATGACATGGCTGGTCGTTCCACTGGGACTGCCGAGAGCCGGAACTACCAGGGAGGGACGCCCGGCGTTCCAGGGCCGAACACGACGGCGACAGAGAACGACATCGTCCCCTCGGAGGAGGAGCAGGAGGATTTCGAGGAGCTGCTCGAGTCGGGCAAGCCGATGCTCTTCTTCCATCACTCCCTTGCATCGTGGGTCCATACCTGGCCCGAGTACATGGAGGTGATGGGCGGCGCGTGCGACTGGGGCCGGGAGATCATAACGCGGGGAGTCCGGCATCCGCGGTCAGGGTACCATCAGAACACGGTGCAGCAGATCACGGTCGTCGGGGATCATCCGATTACAGCCGATCTGGGCGATTTCGAGATTACGGACGAATCGTACACATGTCCGATGTTCGAAGATTCGGTGACTCCGCTGCTGCGAACGTCCTGGCGGCCGGCCACGGCGGAGGCTCAGGCGGCCAACATGAACCCGGACTGGACCTTCAGTAATCTTTTCGCTTGGGTGAAGACGGCGGAGAACAGCCCGATCGTCTACATTCAGGGTGGCCATGACGCGACGGCGTGGGCCACGCCGAAGTTCCGCGAGCTGATGGGGAACGCCATCGAGTGGCTTGCGAGCGACGAGGCAACGGCCTGGGCCCGGGCGAATCCGTCGGATATCTTCTGACAGGAGGGCCCCATCGGGGCTGCGATATCGGCCCGGGGGGCTGCAGTGTTTCGAAGGGCGGGGCGCGATCCTGGATGGAGTCGCGCCCCTGGATATTCCGGATCAGTGTACGATTGCAACCAACGAAGAGACGAGGCGGCGGTCATGGCGAAGAGAGCGGGCGAATCCGGGGGGACGAGGATGGCGGGAGTGAACGATGGAGAGGTCCTTATCGCAGGACGATGCATCGCGGGAGGATCGCCCCGCTCCCGATCGGCGGAAACGCGGATCCGCCCCCTGCCGAGCCGCTTCGTCTTCAGAAGCCTTCTGGGGCTGCTTCTGCTTTCGGGGTGTGAGAGCAGCGAAACGGTCGAGACGCAGCTCTATATTGCGGAGCTGGAGACCGCAGTAGCCCAGCTCGAAGGCGACCTGAACGCCGCGTACCAGGAAGTGTCCCGACTGTCCGGTCTGCTCACGACACAGGTGGCGAGTCTGGAGGGTTCGGTGAACGACGTGAACCTTCGGGTACTCGATCTGCCTTCTGCTGCCGATCCGGCGATGGGGATCCGGGAGGTGGAGGCGGCGGTCGCCGTGACGATGCGAAGGGTCGCCGAGCTGAAGGGCACCACCCAGAGCCTGGCGGACTATCTTCAGTAGGGGAGCCTTCGGGGCACAGCAGTGAAAGAAGCCGCCCGCTGCCTGTGTTCATCGGCAGCGGGCGGCTTCTTTTGATCTTCGTGGATCCGCCGGTCATCGTGGGCCGGCGGAATCACATCAGGTCAGGGTCAGACTTCGAGTTCGCCGAGGTAATACGCCATGAGGCGGCTCTGGAAGACGAGCTCGTACTCCGCGTTCACGAGAGTGATCGCGGCCCGCTGGTGGGCGAGCTGGGCCTGGACCTGCTCGAGCAGGGTGGCGGCGCCGGCCTCGTACCGCTGCTCCGCCGTCCGCAGCGCCAGCTCAGCAGCATCCATTTGAGCCTGGGCGACTACGAGCTGCTCCTCGGCGAGCTGCAGGTCGAGGTACGCCGTCCGAACCTCGATTGCGACCCCCTGGCGGGCGTTCTCCAGGCTGATCTGCGCGTTCTCGAGGGAGATCTGTGCCCGTTCCTTCGTGATCCCGTACGTGAAGTTCAGGACCGGCACGCTGACGTTCAGCGACAGGTTCCCCCGCCGGCCCCGATCCCACTGGTCCAGGAAGGCGCCGTTGGCGTTCGTGTTGAAGCTCCCCGAATTGTAGCCGAGCGAGAGCGACAGGCTGGGCCAGCGCGAGGCGCGGGCGATCTTCACCCCCTGCTCCGCCGAAGCGAGCGACAGCTGCGACGCCCGAAGGTCCGGGCGCTGGGCAAATGCCCGTGCTGAAAGCGCATCGATATCGAGCGAGTCGACATTGGTGCTGAGCGGGCCGAGCTCAGGCCGGACGAACTGATACTCCCCATTCGGGTCGAGCTGAAGAAGGCGGATCAGATTCATCGTCGCGACGATGACACCGCGCTCGGTCTGAACCGCCGAGAGCCTGGCGCTCGCGACCGAAGCCTGCTGCTGGTAGAGGTCCGAGATCGGTCGGGCGCCGGCGTCTACACGAACCTGGATCTGACGAAGCTGCTCTTCAACCGTCGCGAGGTTCCGCTCCTGAACCCCGATCTGGTCCTGCGCCTCGACAAGCGAGAGGTAGCTGGACATGACGTTGAAGATGATCGTCTGCCGGGACCGGTCCAGATTCTCTCGGCTGACGTCCTCATTGATCCTGGACTGACGCATGTTGGCAACCGTCGAATAGATGTTGCCGACCTGCATCGACGCCGAAAGCCCGGCCGTAATCGAAGGGTCCTGAGCGTTCGGCGTCAGATATGGTACGCCCGTGCCGCTCGTCAGATTCAGGTTGGGGAGCAGCTGCCGCCGCTGCTGCAGCACGTTGAGCTCACTGCTTCGAACCGAGTTTTCTGACTGGCGGATCGTAGGGTTGCGCTCCAGTGCGAGCCGGATGGCATCCTCCAGGGTGATCACCTGCGGCTGCTGAGCGATCGCTTCCGCCGGCCCGTTCAGCACGAGGGCGGCTATGGCCACTGCCGAAACCGCGGCAAGGCGCTTCATGAGGTTCATGTTCGTGTCTTCCGATGTTTGATCCTGAAGAGGACCGGCCGCCGACGGAGCCGACGGCCGGTGATGCCTCATTCGTAACGGAGTGCTTCGATGGGGTTGAGGCTGGCCGCCTTCCGGGCAGGGTAGAAGCCGAAGAAGACGCCGACTGCGGCAGAGAAGCCGATCGCTACTGCTACCGTCAGGCTCGACACCTCCGTGGCCCATCCCATATACCACCCGAGAAGCGCCGCGCCACCGACGCCGAACCCAAGCCCGATCAGACCTCCGAGGAGGCTGAGCACAATGCTCTCGATCAGGAACTGGGTGAGCACATCCTTGCCGCGGGCGCCGATCGCCATGCGGATTCCGATCTCGCGCGTCCGCTCGGTCACCGACACCA
>CAYRLB010000071.1:0-13874 GCA_964424945.1 uncultured Gemmatimonas sp. | reverse complement strand
TAACGGGAGCGGCATGGTAAACCCCACCCGGAGCAAGGCCAAATAGGGGACGAGGGGCGGCCCGCCCCGCGAGAGTCCCGGGTAGGCTGCTAGAGAGTGCCGGTAACGGTATTCCCAGAGAAATGATCCTCCCCGCGCAAGCGGGACAGAACTCGGCTTATTCCGCCTCCTGTATCGCGTCCGTAGCTCAGCTGGATAGAGCGCTGCCCTCCGGAGGCAGAGGTCACAGGTTCGAATCCTGTCGGGCGCACTGAGGAAAGGTAGAAACCCCCGCGAGCATCGCTCGTGGGGGTTTTCGCTTGTGGGGCCAGATTCTTCCGGTAGGGCTTCTCTCGAGGGGGCAACAGGTCGACGCCGGCATCCCCGTAGTTGCAAAGCGTGTAGCGTCAAACGCGCATGACCCTTGGCGGAGATACTCAGTCGTGTGATAGTATGCCTTGATTGAGTATTCTGACCGAGTGAGCTGTGGATCCGGTTGAGAGTGGGGAGCGGCTGGACGGGTTCATCGATTGCTCGACGGATCTGCGCTCAATACCGGTTTCGACAGCTGTAAGAAGGATCGCGTGATTCGGGTGTAAAGGCATTCTTCCGCGCTTCCGGGATGCCATCGGAACCGCAACTCCCGCCGCAGCCCGGGGGCCGTACAAACGGCTGCGACATCTCGTCGGTATCACCTGAGGTAAGGAACTGCCCATTCTCCAGCGTGTAGACGATGCGCTGGTTGTGGGCGTTCTTCATGGTGCGACTTAGGCGTAACCCCCTCTCTTCCGGGAAACTGAACTTACCCATGCGTAAAGTACTGCAAGCTGCCGCGCTTCTCTTCGTCGCGTCGGCCCCTCTAGCCGCCCAGCCCAATATGGGCGAGCAGCCGCGGGAGCCGAGTCTGCCGTTCACCCTCACGAAGGTGGCCGAGTTCAATCTGCCCTGGCGGATCGCATTCCTTCCGGACGGCCGGATGGTCGTGACGGAGAAGGTCGGACCCGTCTGGCTCGTCACGCAGGAGGGAGAGAAGACCCCTATCTCCAACGTGCCGGAAGTCCTCTACGGCGGTCAGGGTGGGATGCTCGGCGTCTACGTCTCGCCCGACTATGAGTCGACGAACTACATCTATCTGACGTATTCCGAGCCGAACGAGGGTGGGTCGAGCCTTGCGCTGACGCGGGCGCGGCTTGCTCTGAGCGGTGGTGCAGCGAGTCTCGAGGATGTCGAGGTGATCTGGCGCGATCCGGCGGGTGGCCGCGGGGGCCAGTTCGGCGGCGCCGTCGCATTCTCAGAAGACGGCGAGCATCTCTTCCTGACCGTCGGCGATCGTCAGCGGATGACCCCGGCGCAGGATCCGAACTCGCCGCTCGGCAAGGTTCTCCGGCTGACGCTCGACGGGAAGCCCGCAGCGGGCAATCCCTCCGAAGGTCAGACGGGCGAGCAGAGCATCCCGATCATCAACCCGCCGAGCGACACCGAGGTCGCGAAGACGGCGCCGGTCGAGCGGACGTACACCTACTCCGGTCCGAACCTCACGCCTTCGGAGACGTGGAGCATCGGTCACCGCACGCCGTACGGGCTTGCGTTCGATCTCCATGGGCAGCTCTGGGAGCTGGAGCATGGCCCGCGCGGTGGCGATGAGCTCAACCTGATCGAGCCGGGCAAGAACTACGGCTGGCCGCTCGTGTCCAACTCGACCAACTACAATCAGGTGCCGATTCCGGACCACTCGACGCGCCCGGATCTGCAGGCGCCGGTGATCTACTGGACCCCGGTCATCGCCCCCGGCAACCTGATGTTCTACAAGGGCGACCTCTTCGCCGACTGGAAGGGATCAGGCTTCGCGTCCGGGATGGGCTTCGGAAACGCCCCGACGGGCCGGTCGCTTACCCGCATCGTCGTGGACGATCAGGGTGGCGCTGAGGCTGTGGAGCGCTGGGACATGGGCTTTACGGCGCGTGACGTCGCGGAAGCGCCGGATGGGGCGCTCTGGTTCCTCGAGAACACGGCGACGGGCGGTCTGTATCGCGCGGTCCCGAGGTGATGTAAGCAGGCCGGGAGGCGGTGCCTGCCCTCCGGGCGCTGCATCGTGTGTTGAGCCCCCATCGGCTGCTAGCCGGTGGGGGCTTTCTCGTGGGGCCCCGGCCGCGGCGGAGGGCGCGCGCAACGGGTCGGAGCCACGGTCGACGCTCTTCCGAAAGAAGATCATTGCGCTCTGACATTCCCGCATATAGTCTGGTGTGTGCCGAACAAAAACCGAACATGGGGCTACTCACCAGGAGCGGAGCGAACACATGAGCACGATGACCGAACAGGCGACCTTCATCACCTCAGAAGCATTCCGGAAGCACTGGCAGGGTCATCGGGCGCTGACCCGACGTTTGGTCGAGACCTTTCCAGAGGACCAGCTGTTCAGCTTCTCGGTTGGCGGAATGAGGCCGTTCGGCGATCTCGTTCGGGAGATGCTCGGTATCGCGGTTCCGACGCTCCGCGAACTGATCGAGGGGGGAGGGGCTGACTTCTCGGACGCGAAGGCCGAATCCCGCGACGACCTGCTTCGGCTCTGGGATGAACAGACCGCCGCGATCGATGAGCTGTTCCCGAAGCTTTCAGAAGCGCGTTTCCTCGAGGTTGAAACGATCTTCGGCCAGTACACCGGGCCCGTCTGGGAGCTCATCATGTACGCCTTCGATAACGAAATCCATCATCGGGGGCAGGGGTACGTCTATCTGCGGGCGCTCGGGATTGAACCTCCGGCATTCTGGGAACGCGCCTGACGATCCCTATCGCCGGCCTGCCGGCCCGAAGCGCAAACCCGCAGGAGGCATCAGGGGGAAGCTATGAAGGTTTCCCCTGATGGCTGACTCCGCGCCTGGACGTTGCACGCTTCAGACAACTCGACGTGCTGCACAACACTGCGAGCCTCTTTCTGATGAGGTTCCGGATTGGCAGTCCGGGGATGGATGCTCCATTTCGAGGCATTTCCCAATCCCGCTATTCGGCATGAAACGTGGGGATTTCATGGCGATCGAACGGAGGCCCACTCCCTTACGGAAAGGTCGCAGGAGATTGCCGCAGGTGAGTACGCACTTTGCACAAAAGTGCGCGACCGCCATCCCCCGAGGGATGAGACCTGTCACGTTATGCACCTTGGAGGCGCAGTGCGGACTATCCCCAGTTCGAAAGCTGCCCGGAAGGCAGCGGTAGGAAGCGTTTTTCTTCTTTTCTGTCTGCCGGCGTGCTCGGATGTGAATCCAGTTGCTGTTGCGCCTGACCCCTCGCCTCCCCCTGATCATGAGGCTCAGGCGATGGTCTGCGAGGGAAGCCTCGTAGAGAGCACGGTACACTGCTACACGGAGTCTTCGACGCAGGGAGGCATTTCCGCAGCGCTCATCGGCGGGCAGAATACGAATGTGCGACTCACCTCGAGTAATGTCGTCTACACTGAGGAAGATTCCATCTTCCAGTTCGACGTGACTGTTCAGAATCTGCGGCCTGAACGTATGGGCACCGCAGATGGTGTAACTCCGCACAGCGAAGGCATCCGGGTCTTTTTCTCCGCGGCTCCGACGCCGACGTCAGGCTCCGGTTCAGCCGAGGTCGAGAACCCCGATGGTGTCGCGACGTTCACCGCCACGAATCAGGCGTTTTATCAGTACAATGAGATTCTCGATACGAACGAGGTGACGGCTGCCCGGACGTGGCGCCTGCACATCGAGCCGACGGTCGAGACTTTCGCCTTCACTGTGTACGTGTCCACGGAGCTGGCCCTGCCTGCGCCCTCCCTGGCCGCGGTGCGGGTAGCGAGCGGCTTGAGCCAGCCCGTCTATCTGACAGCTCCGGCTGGAGATAGCCGGCTGTTCGTCGTGGAGCAGACGGGCCGGATCCGGATCATCCAGGATGGCGAGGTGCTGGAGCAGCCTTTCCTCAACCTGTCGGGACGCATCAGCTCGGGTGGCGAGCGGGGTCTGCTTAGCATGGCCTTCCATCCAAACTATGCGACGAACGGCTTCTTCTACGTGAACTTCACCGGGTCGGACGGAGCCACGGAGATCGAACGATTCAGCGTCTCCGACAGTAATCCCAACCAGGCAAACGCCTCGTCGGCGTATCGTATCCTGAGGGTGGCGCAACCCGAATCCAACCACAATGGTGGGCTCATAACCTTCGGGCCTGACGGGATGTTGTACATCGGGATGGGCGACGGGGGCGGCGGAGGGGATCCATATGGCAATGGTCAGAATCTCGAGACCCTGCACGGAGCCATGCTGCGGATCGACGTGGACGGAGGTGCTCCATACGCCATCCCCGCCGGCAACCCGTTCGTTGGAACCGCCGGTGCAAGGCCCGAGATCTGGGCGTACGGACTGCGAAACCCGTGGCGCTTCTCCTTCGATAGCACCGCCGGTCTCCTCTATATCGGAGACGTCGGTCAGAGTCTTCGGGAAGAAATCAACATTGTGTCCGCGTCTCAGGCCGGGGTCAACTACGGCTGGAATACGATGGAGGGCACAACCTGCTACAGTCCCCGCACGGGGTGCGATCAGATGGGTCTGACGCTTCCGGTATACGAGTATCCGACTTCGGACGGATGCGCAGTTACCGGCGGGTATGTCTATCGTGGTAGCGCGATGCCCGAGCTGCGGGGGACGTACATCTATGCCGACTACTGCAGCGGGCAGGTGAGCAGCTTCAGATACACCGACGGGACCATCTCCGAGCACACGGATTGGAATCTTGGCAGCGTCGGGCTCATCGCTTCCTTCGGGGAGGATGCCGCCGGCGAACTGTACATCATCGACCGCGGCGGGTCTGTATATCGCCTCGAGCGCGCAAGTCCAGCGATGTGATCGTCGTCGCCGGGCAGCCGCCGCAGCGCAAAGGCCGACAGGCTGCGTTTCAGGGGGGCTGCCCGGCAGACGAAGAGGGTGACCGGCTCAGGTTCTGATCGCCCAGGCCGGCTGACCCGGAGGGTGCGCAGAGGCGCGCCCTTCGGCCCTCCAGTCCGTGCTACACCCTCCAGAGGTGGCTACTCGCAACCGGTTTCCCCACCACACCGGCCTGCTGAAGCGCGGCGAAGGTTCGTTCCTCGTCGAGTTCGAGGACTTCGCTGAACTCGCGGGTCGTGCCCGAGCCGTACTGCTGAAGCACCGCCTCGACGGTCACCTCCTGCGCCTTCGGAAGCTCACCCAGCACCGCTCCGAGCGCACGCTCCAGACGAAAGAATGGCTGGGATCCCCTCATGACCCACGGCTGTTCGCTCGCCGGTCCTGTCAGGATTAGCGTTGGAAAGCCTCGGATTCCCCTGCTTGCCCTGGTCTGGAGATCCAAAGCGAAGGCTTCCTCGCTGGTGGGGCTGCGGAATGCCGTCTCGAACTTCGCTGCGTCGAGCCCGATAGTCTCTGCGCATTTGATGAGTACCTCCGGTCGCGCAATGTTGCGCCCTTCGAGGAAAACTGCCTGCCGGATGCGGCGCAGGTAGTCATCTTCACGGGCTGGAGCGATGGCGCGGACTGCGTGCGTTGCGACCGACGGCGGGTAGGAGGAGGCGAGCGGGTCCGAGTACCAGACCGAGGTGTCGATCGGCTGTCCGTAGCGCTCGGCAACTTCATCCCAATGCGGCGGGATGTCCGTCGGCTTCTGGATGCCCGCACTATCGCTGAACCCCTCCCATCCGGGAAGAAGCCCACCATAAAGGTTGGTCGCCTCGATATGGGCGCCGTAGAGAAAGATGAAGCGCCGCCAGGCAGGCTCCATCGCCCAGCAGTGCGAGCAGATTGGATCAGTCGCGAAGAGGATTCTGGCGGTTCGAGCTTCAGCTTCGCCTGCCCCTTCGCGAGAGTCCGGATCTGACGCGGTGCTTCCCGTCTCAGTGGTCATATCGACTGATCTCCTGCTCCAGAGAGTGTCCCGGTCCGAGCGTCATCGGTCCGGAGCCTTCGTCTTTGATCTACGCGAGACGTTCTATGCGAGACACGTCTCCGGATCATCGGAAGCTTCAGCAAGAACCCGCCCGAATGTCAGATCGAACGATCCTTTCCAGATCCGATGGTGACGCGGGGTAATCTCGCGCTTCACCTCGACGGACTATCGGCCGCATCAGACGTCCGCAGGCATCAATCTTGAGCGGCAGCCGTGCAATGAACGGCCGGGGCACTGTTCCGGAACTACACCCCCGGGCGGCGAGCCCGTGCTCGTCATTGTCTGCAAAGGATGCCACCTGACTGGCGTGTCGGAGAAAGCGTCGCCTCGACGTAGCGCCGCTGCGACGCCAGGGCTGCACCTTTCTGGTTCCCTGAGCAGGAGCCGGCGCCGAACTGAGAAGAGGGCATCGGTGAAGCCCCGACCTCGGTCCCGGCGATCGTGTCCGACATTCCTCGGCGATCTGTCCTCCTGTCATCATCGCTTCGCACCTTCATGATCGATCTCCTCCATTCGTCCCGCACGAACGAATCACTCCGCCCCCGTGATTCCTCCACGAGACGCACTCCTCTTGGGATGATGCGCTCCGGAATCGTCGGGATCGCACTACTCGGCCTGTCCGTAGCCGGGTGCGCCGACGAGCCGTCGGTCCCGCCCCTGGAGCCGGGGCAGTGGCGTATCGGCTACATCACGCCAGAGGGTGACGAATCCGATCTCGCCATGCGGGGCGCGCGTCTTGGCGCGGAGGAAGCGACGCGGGCGGGGGATCTGATCGGAGCGCATCTTACACTTCATACCCTCGTAGCGAACAAGCCGCGAGATGCGGTTCGCGCCGCGCGTCGCCTGCACGAGGCTGGCGCGGCCGCGATCATGGGCGGGACAGATGAAGCGACGTGCCGCGCGCTGAGCGACTGGGCCGAGAGTTCAGGTGCCCTCTATCTGAACGTCACCTGTCGCGCCGATACGCTGCGGAAACCCGGGCTTCGAAACACCTTCCACATCGAGGCGAGCGATTCGATGTACCGGTTGGCGGCCGGGGAGGCAGAGGGTGCAGAGCCCGTTCTCTGGCACGCTGCACTTACCCGTTTCGGCGCAGCGCAGTTGAATGATCGCTTCGAGCGAGAGTTCGATTCAGCGCCCGGTCCCCTCGACTGGACCGGCTGGATGGGCATCAAGCTTCTGTGGGAGGCCCTCCTGCGCACCGGCAGCGCTGAGCCCTCCGCCCTTGCCGCCTTCCTGGCCGGGGACCGGGCCCACTTCGATGGCCACAAGGGGGAGCCGCTCGGTTTCGACAGGGAGACCCACCAGCTCCTTCAGCCTCTCTATCTCGTCGATCAGGGAACGGGCGCTCTCCTTGGTGGTCGTACCGGAGGAGGGCCTCAGGGCGGAACCCTCCCCACCGCTGAGGAGATCGGCCTCGACCGAGGGCCGTACATCTTCGTCAGCAATGAAGGGTCGGGGGATGTGACCGTCATTGACGCGCGAGAGCATCGAGCCGTCGCCGTAATTCCGCTGGGCGGAGATGAGCGCCCCCGCGGTATTCACGTGAGCCCGGACGGCTCCGCCGTCTTCGTAGCCCTCAGCGATGACGCGCCGGGGACCGAAAGCGGATCCGACGCGGTAGCGAGAATCCCTCTTCCGCTTGGAAGGGTCACGGAGCGGCATTCGGCGGGGTCCGATCCTGAGCAGTTCGCCATCAGCCCCGACGGCCGGACGCTCTACGCCTCCAATGAGGACGCGGGCACGACCTCGATCACCGATCTCGCGACGGGCGAGGTGCTCGCGACGCTCGTGGTCGGCATCGAACCGGAGGGTGTGGCTGTCTCACCCGACGGACGCTGGGTTTACATCACAGCCGAGACGAGCAACACAATCTCCGTCATCGATACGGAGCGGCGCGATGTCGTCGACAGCTTCCTGGTCGATGTACGTCCGCGGGGGGTCATCTTCTCTCCCACGCTACCCCGCGCCTACGTCACCAATGAGATCAGCGGCACCGTCTCTGTCGTGGATACCGATCGTCACGCGGTGATTGCAACGATCGACCTCGAGGGTGACCTCGCCAAGCCCGTAGGGGTGGCCGTGTCACCCGACGGGAGTCGCGTTTACGTGGCGAACGGGTACGCGAATGAGGTCGCCGTGATAGACGCGGGCACGAACAGAGTCGTGCAGACGGTGGAAGTCGGCGAGCGGCCCTGGGGTGTGGCAGTGTCGAGCGATGGGCGGCACATCTACTCGGCAAATGGCTTGTCGCACGACGTCTCCGTCATCGACGCCTCTACTCTGCGTGTCGTGGCGACGGTGCCCGTCGGTACCCGGCCGTGGGGGGTCGCGACGATGCCCTGATCGAAAGATGCAGAGGAACCGCTCGCCGCCGGGCTCAGCAGCGGCGATCGGTGTCGCCCCTCCCGTCGTACCGATCTTGCAAGGCGCACACGTCGGGTTGCCGAGGTAGACCGCCTGAAGCGGAAGGCCGGGCAGCGACGAGCGGATCGAGCAGGAGAATGTATGCACCTGTTCAAAATGCGGAGCATGCCGATGGTCAGACGAGTCCGGGAGCGCCCGCTCCATCCTGCCGACAATAAGCTCTCCCAGAAGGTCTCACATTGCCCTGCGCGACTCCTGATCGTCCCCTTGATCACGCTTCTGATAGGGGCGTGCAGCGGGGCGCCGGCTGATGTGGCTGTTCAGGTCATCGGGGGGGACGCCTCCCGCGCGCCTGAACTCATCCGTCAGTATGGTTGCGGCAGTTGCCATGTTGTGCCCGGCGTCCGCTCCGCTCGTGGCCTTGTAGGCCCGCCTCTCGAGGACCTTCGGCAACGGGTGTACATCGCCGGTACCCTTCCGAACACGCCCGATAACCTCATCCACTGGATCCGCGCCCCCCAGGCGATCCGACCGGGCACGGCGATGCCCAATATGAATGTCACAGATGAAGACGCCCGACACCTCGCCGCCTACCTCTATACTCGCTGAGCCCCGAACAGACAGGGGGGGCAGCCGCCGGGAAGGGAGCGTATGTTCCGGAGTTCCGCCGCTCGTGAAACGAAATGTTGTTGATTCGTAAGATATTGGCACTGCAAGCGTTGGCGATCCAGGATCCGGAGTTGTGGGCCTCGGATGACCTGCCGAAGGCACCAACTTTGCCCCTGCAGGTCGGGTCCCGTCCGGTCCACAGGAGGAGGACCGTCGTGCGCTTCGGACCCGGCTGCCAGTAGGCGTGCCCCAGCCGTAGGACCCGGTAACTTGGAACGGCCGCCGTAGCCCTCGTGGACACCGCCCGAACGCGCGGGCGCAGAGATTCGAACAGGATAGCCACATGCGTCTGCCCGGAATCCGCAAAGCAGCCCATCTGGTCACCCTACTCGCAGGCGGTGCGCTTTTCAGCGCCTGTGAAGGGGCGGGGGAGCGGGACGAGATGACCTTGCGCCCGGCAGTCGGCAGCGGTGAGGTCGAGGTGCGCGAGCTCACCGAACTGATGGAGGACGACGGCCAGTGGGTGATGGCGGCCAAGAACTACGCCAGCACCCGCTTCAGTGGCCTCGACCAGATCACCCGCGACAACGTCTCCCAGCTCGAGCTCGCCTGGACCTTCTCGACGGGCACCCTGAGGGGGCACGAAGCAGCGCCCCTCGTCGTCGGCGACCGGATGTACATCACCACTCCCTTCCCGAACTACCTCTTTGCCCTTGATCTCGCGAATGGCGGCGAGATGCTCTGGCGCTATGACCCCGACGCAAATCCAGCCGCGCAGGGGATCGCATGCTGCGATGTCGTAAATCGGGGCGCCGCCTACTCCGATGGCCGGATCTTCTTCAACACGCTCGACGCACAGACGGTCGCGGTCGACGCGGAGACGGGTGAGGAGATCTGGAAGACGAAGGTGGGCGACATCAACATCGGCGAAACGATGACGATGGCGCCTCTCGTCGTGAAGAACAGGGTCCTGGTCGGAAACAGTGGCGGTGAACTGGGGGTCCGCGGGTGGATCAAGGCGCTCGATGTCGAAAGTGGCGAGGTGGTCTGGACGGGGTGGAGCACCGGGCCAGACGCCGAGGTGCTGATTGACCATGACTTCTTCGAGCCCTTCTACGATCGCTACCGAGGAGAAGACCTCGGAGTTCACACCTGGCCGCCCGACCAGTGGCAGCTCGGCGGTGGGAACGTCTGGGGATGGATCTCCTACGATCCCGAGCTCGACCTGATCTACCACGGTACCGGCAATGCGGGCGTCTGGAACTCCTCATTGCGGCCGGGTGACAATCTCTGGAGCGCAGGAATCTTCGCCCGCGATCCGGACGATGGACGGGTGCGGTGGGCATACCAGTTCACCCCCCATGACGAGCACGACTATGATGCCGTCATGGAGAATATCCTGGTGGATATGGAGTACCAGGGCGAGTTCCGTCGGCTCCTCCTGCGCCCGGAACGCAATGGCTTCTTCTATGTGATGGATCGGGCTACCGGCGAAGTCCTTTCCGCCGAGCCGTGGGGGCCCCTGAACTGGGCCCATGGGATGGACGACGACTTCCGGCCGATCATCAACGAAGAGAAGTCGACCGGGAACCGGCTCGCCCGCAACGTCTGCCCGGCAGCGCCCGGGATGAAGGACTGGCAGCCCTCCTCCTATTCTCCCCGCACCGGCCTCCTCTACATCCCGCAGAACCTCCTCTGCATGGATTATGAGGGCGTTGAGGCGAATTACATCGCCGGCACGCCGTACGTGGGCGCGAATGTGGTGATGTACGCCGCCGACGACACGGGGGATCGGGGGGCACTTACCGCCTGGGATCCCGTCAGGCAGGAGATGGTCTGGCAGATACGCGAGAGCTTTCCAGCATGGAGCGGAACCGTCGCGACCGCTACCGACCTCGTTTTCTACGGAACGATGGACCGCTGGTTCAGGGCGGTGGACGCCGTCACTGGCGATATCCTCTGGGAGTTCCGGACAGATTCGGGGATCATCGGTCAGCCGATCACCTACCTCGGCCCCGATGGCCGCCAGTATGTGGCGATTCTCTCGGGCGTCGGAGGGTGGGCAGGAATCTCGGCGCTCGGGGTGCTCCCGGGTGAGGACCCCACCATCGGCCTTGGATTCCCGATCGCGGTCACCGACCTTCCGCTGGTGACGCCGCAGGGGGGAACGCTCTACGTCTTTGCCCTGCCGCAAGGTTCAGGAGGGACGCCATGACCCCTTGGAGATGGGCGGGCGCCCTGGTGATCGCGTGTGTCGGCGCGTCCCTCAGTGGCTGCGGGGCACCGGACGCCGAAGCGTCTGCCGCACGGGAGCTGCGGGTATGCGCGGATCCCAACAGTCTGCCCTATTCGAATGAGAGAGAGGAGGGTTTCGAGAACAGGATCGCGACCCTGCTCGCCGACGAGATGGATGCGTCTCTCTCCTATGTCTGGTGGCCGCAGCGCCGGGGATTCGTGCGGAACACCCTCCGCGAGGGCCTCTGCGATGTGGTGATGGGGCTGCCGAGCAGCATGGAGATGGCTCTCCCGTCGCGGCCCTACTATCGCTCGACCTACGTCTTCCTGACGAGAGCCGACCGGGACCTCGAGATCTCGAGCCTCGACGATCCCATTCTGCACGACCTCCGGATCGGACTTCACCTGATCGGCGACGACTACAGCAACTCGCCCGCTGCCGCCTCGCTCGCACAGCGCGGGATGGTTGAGAATCTGATCGGCTATTCCGTCTACGGTGATTACGCCGAGCCGAATCCTCCGGCGCGCCTGGTGAGCGCGGTATCGGCCGGGGAGGTCGATGTCGCAATCGTGTGGGGTCCGATCGCCGGGTATTTCGCCTCGCTCGATAGCGTCCCGATGGTGATGACTCCCGTCACTCCTCAGGTGGATCTGCCCTTCATCCCCTTCGTGTACGACATCTCCGTCGCCGTGGAGCGCAGCGACTCGACCCTTCTGGGGGAGGTCGAGGAGGCGCTCGCAGCACGACGAGCCGAGATCGACGCCATCCTCCGCGAATATGGGGTGCCATTCGCGCGGGACGGCCCCCCTGCGAGGGGAGGTTCCTGATGAAGCTCCATCAGCGAAGATCACCCCTTTCGACGCGGCGTCGCGGGCTCGTTCTGCTGTTGGGCCTGCTGACTTCTGTTGCGTGTGATGGGGCCGAAGATGTAGGGCCCACCCCACCCTCCGCTGCTGATGCCGTCGTAGGCATTCCGGGAGAAATTGCGCTTGTGCCCGGCCCTGCAAGAACCAGCGATGTCGCTGTCGAGAATCCCTACGCGGGTGATGCCGACGCCATCGCTGAAGGTCAGCGCCTCTACACCTGGTACAATTGCGGCGCCTGCCATGGAGCGCTGGGCGGGGGCGGGATGGGCCCCCCGCTGCGGGATAGCGAATGGATTTATGGCGGGGATGCGGTGAGCATCTACCGCTCGATCATGCAGGGTCGCCCCGAGGGTATGCCCGGCTGGATCGGGCAGATCCCCGATGACCAGGTCTGGCGGATCGTCGCCTACATCCAGGCGCTGGAGGGAGACGACTTCGACTTCGAACCCGCGCTTCGGCCGCCGCGGAGCCGGGTCCATCCGTCGGCGCTCGGGGACGCGCAGCTCTCGCCTACGGAGCCATGAGGCGAACAGCCCTCCTCCTCGCCCCCCTCACACTTCTTCCGGGGTGCACCGGGATTCAGGCGATGCTCGATCCGGCCGGCCACGTCGCCGCCCGCGTCGCCGAGTTCTGGTGGTTCATGTTCGCCGTGGGAATGACGGTCTGGGCAATCGTGACGGCGCTCGCCATCTACACCCTCTTCATCCGGAAGAACGCGCCCAGCGAACGGCCGATCGTGAACCGGGTGGAGGGGGACGCCGGCCGAGTCCGCTGGGTCGCGGGAGGTGTGGGTGCCACGCTCGTCATCCTGCTGAGCGTCTTCATCTACTCACTCGTCGTGAGCCGCTCGATCCACGCGCTCGTGACGGATGATGCCGTGACGATCGAGGTGATAGGCCATCAGTGGTGGTGGGAGGTGATCTATCACGGGGCGGAGCAGGAACGATTGTTCACCACGGCGAACGAGATCCGTCTTCCTGTCGGGGAACCGGTCCGCCTCCTTCTCCGTTCCGCGGACGTGGTCCACAGCCTCTGGATACCGAGCCTCGCGGGGAAGATCGACCTCATTCCAGGCCGTACCAATACGCTCTGGCTGCGTGCGGATGAGCCAGGCATCTACCGCGGCCAGTGCGCGCAGTTCTGTGGTCTGCAACATACGCACATGGCGCTCATGGTGGTCGCGCACAGCCCTGAGGATTTCGCCAGGTGGACGATCGGGCAGCAGCGACCCGCGCGCGAGCCGGTCGCCCCGATCGAAATCGAGGGCCAGAGAGTCTTTCTCGAGCGCGGCTGTGCGATCTGTCACACCATCCGGGGCACCGAAGCGCGCGCCTCGGTGGCGCCCGATCTGACACATATCGCCGACCGGCTCACGCTCGCGGCGGGGACGTTGCCCAATAACCCGGGTCACCTGGGTGGGTGGGTCGCGAACCCGCAGGTCCTGAAGCCGGGGAACCGGATGCCGCGCGTAGAGCTCGAAGCGGAGGAGCTGCAGGCACTCATCGCCTACCTGAGTTCGCTCCGATGAGGAAGATGCCGCCCAGGAGGACGCAAATCATTACGCACATGCCTTCTGATCACCGACTGGGAGAGGGGATACTTGGCGACGCGTGATCAGGACCTGACCATGGTGAAGGTGGAGCGGGAGGCCGTTCTCCGCGCGACCTGGGCCGCACCCAAGGGGTTCTTCGGCTGGTTCCGGCCTGTGAACCACAAGGTCTACGGGCGGCGGTTCGCGATCACCGCGTTCATCTTCTTCCTGCTGGCCGGCCTTACGGGTGTTCTGATGCGCACCCAGCTCGCGGTTCCGGAGAATGATCTCATCGGGGCTGATCTGTACAATCAGCTCTTCACGATGCACGGCATCACGATGATGTTCCTCTTCGCCGTGC
>CAYRLB010000070.1:12229-14258 GCA_964424945.1 uncultured Gemmatimonas sp. | reverse complement strand
GCGTGTGCGTACTGGACCTTGTAGACCGGGTTCTTGTCCGACTGATCGAGCGCCAAATCGAGATCGAAGGTGAGCTGCGCCTCGGCCTTCCGCATCAGGAAGAAATAGCGCGTCACATCCACGCCGACCTCGGTGAAGAGATCGCGCAGCGTCACATTGTTCCCCGCCCTCTTCGAAAACTTCACCTCCTGGCCCCCCCTCATCACCAGAACCATCTGGTGCAGGAGATATTCGGGGTAGCCTTCCGGCAGCCCGAGTGCCTGGAGCCCTGCCTGTACGCGCTTCGTCGTGCCGTGGTGGTCCGACCCCTGAACATTGATCGCCCGCCGGAAGCCGCGCTCCCACTTCGTGAGATGATAGGCGACATCGGGAAGGAAGTAGGTCGGGTGGCCACTGCTCTTGACCATCACCCGGTCCTTGTCATCGCCGAAGCGGGTCGTTTCCAGCCAGAGCGCGCCATCCTTCTCGTAGACGAGGCCCGTCTCGCGCAACGCGGCGATCGTGCGCTCGACATGCCCCTCCTCGTAGAGCGACGATTCCAGGTAGAAGCGGTCGAAGCGGACCCGGAACTCATCGAGGTCGCGGTTCTGCTCCTCCCGGAGGACGCGGACGGCGAACTGCCGGACGATGTCGAGCGTCGCGTCGGTCTCGTCGAGGTTGATGCGCTCCCCCTGGTCGGCGGAGATCGCCGCGGCGATTTCAGAAACATACGTTCCGTGGTAGCCATCCTCCGGGAAGGGGATGTCGACCCCGTGCTGCTGCAGGTAGCGCGTCCAGACGCTCCGGGTGAGCCGCGCAATCTGTTCACCGGCATCATTGTAGTAGAACTCCCTGTGGACCTTCCATCCGGTCCAGGCCAGAAGCTCCGATACTGCGTCCCCCAGTGCCGCCTGGCGCCCGTGACCGATGTGCAGCGCGCCCGTCGGATTCGCGGATACAAACTCGACCATGGCTGGCTGCCCCTGCCCGACATCTGAACGGCCGTAGGCATCGCCTTCGTCAACGATTCTCAGCAGACCGTCACGGATATAATCGCTGGCGAGACGGAAGTTGATGAAGCCCGGTCCTGCGATTTCGGCGGCCTGGATCCCGGCGCCTGTCAGATCGAGGCGTTCGACGAGCTCCGTAGCGATCTCGCGGGGAGGGCGGCCGAGCGGCTTCGCGAGGGCGAGCGCCACATTGCTCGAGAAGTCACCATGCTCGGGATTCCGGGGGCGCTCGAAGGAGATCTCGCCGGGCTCGACCCCCATCTGCTTCAGGACCCGGCCGAGTTCATCGCGAAGCCGTTCGACAGGCATCAGTCTGCTTTCGGCTTGGAGGTGCTCGACGGCTTTGCTTCGGAGCCGCTTGAAGAGGATTCTGCCTTAGCGCTCGATCCAGCAGCTGTCTTGCTCGCCGCCGATCCGGAGCCACCCTCCGAATCTGCCGCCTTCTTGTAGCTGTCGCTCCGGTAGTCCGTGATGTAGAACCCCGAGCCCTTGAAGAGGAAGCCCGCTCCACCGGAGAGCCTGCGCTGGGCCGCGGCGCCACACGCGGGGCACTCGGCGACCGGCTCTTCAGACATCTTCTGGAACTTTTCGAACTCCGCACTGCATTCTGGGCAGCGATACTCGTACGTCGGCATGGCGCGTTGCAAGGTTCACAGGTTGATACGCAAGCTGCAGAAAATAAGCGAGTTGCCGCGCTTTCGACAGTCACGCGGGCAGAGTGGCGGAAACGGGTCTCACGCGGGCCTTGGGGAGGGGATCCGGGGCGGGCAGTACGGCGGGGGGCTCCAACCTATCGAACAGCTTTTCTCACGCGAAGACGCGGAGCACGCGGGGTTTCATTGTAGGAAAGAAGGCTGCAATCATCGGCCTGGCCGTCTGCCGTCTCCGCGGTCCCCGCGCCTCCGCGTGAGCCCGTCGTTGGGAGGACGAGGACAGGCGTAGAAGACCCAGCCGCGCAGGAGCGCTCCATCCATCAGACCGCTTGTCTCACGCGAAGACGCGGAGCACGCGGGGTTTCATTGTAGGAAAGAAGGCTGCAA
>CAYRLB010000070.1:0-12129 GCA_964424945.1 uncultured Gemmatimonas sp. | reverse complement strand
TCGTTGGGAGGATGAAGACAGGCGTAGAAGACCCAAGCCGGGCAGGAGCGCTCCAGCCATCAAACCGCTTATCTCACGCGGAGACGCGGAGCACGCGGGGTTTCGTTGTAGGAAAGAAGGCTGCAATCATCGGCTTGGCTGTCTGCGTCTCCGCGGTCCCCGCGCCTCCGCGTGAGCCCGTCGTTGGAAGGATGAAGACAGGCGTAGAAGACCCAAGCCGGGCAGGAGCGCTCCATCCATCAAACCGCTTTTCTCACGCGGAGACGCGGAGCACGCGGGGTTTCGCTGTAGGAAAGAAGGCTGCAATCATCGGCCTGACCGTCTGCCGTCTCCGCGGTCCCCGCGTCTCCGCGTGATCCCGTCGTCGGGAGGACAAAGACGGGCGAAATCACGCCATCCGGAAGAACACCGCGTCTCGCCCCCACGCCCTACCGCTTCATCGTGATCAGAATGATGCCATTCGCTCCACGGAAGCCGTATTGGGCCGTCGCGCCTCCCTCCCGCAGCACCTCGACGCGATCCACGTCCCGCGGATTCAGACCCATCGCGGCCGATGCATCCGCGAGAGGAACATTGTCCACGACGAAGAGGGGCTGACCTCCCCGACTCGTGATCTGGACGCTGCCCCCTGCTGCCGGGGTCACACCTGGAAGGAGCAGAAGGAGTTCCTGCATCGAGTTGACGGTGGTGCGCATGTTCTCGATCTGCTCGGCAGTCAGCACATTGCCGCGGGCGCGTGTCGAGGACGAGCTGGGTCCTACCTCAGGGCCGCCGGCACGACCTCCGCACGCACCCAGCACGAGAGGGAGAAGCAGGAGCATTCCGGATGCGGAGAGGCGATGTCGTGAATACATGATGATATTTTCCGAGGGCCGTCGGGCAGGGCGAAGGGAGACGGATCAAGGGGCTGCACGTTGCATTCCCTGGCACGAAGGTACGATACCGGGTGCCGATCCGCTGGCGACACAGTATGACCGATCGCCCGGCTCAGATGGCGTCATCAGCGGATCGGCACCGGGTCGTCCCGGGAAAGTTACTGCACCTCCTCCTGAGCCGCGGGAGCTTCCGCGGCGGGCATGAGTGTCACCCGAACGTAGTTGTCCGCCGGGAGCCAGCGACGCGCCGCATCCCGAATGGCTTCGACGGTGACGGACCCGACCAGCGTGTCGTAGGCGAGAATATCGGCAAGGTCTCGATCCGCCTTAACAGCGCCGCCGATCTGGTCGACCCAGAAACCATTGGTCTGCAGCGCCGTCTGCCTTTCCCGCCTCTGCATCTCGCGGACGCTCGCGACATCCCGTTCGGAAGGACCCTCTTCCTTCAACCGTGCGATGTCCGCAAAGAGCGAATCCACGAGTTCTTCGATCCGACCGGGGTCCGCGCCGAAGGCGATCGTGAAGGAGAACGCTTCATATGGCCGGTTCGAAAGGGATCCTCCCACCGACACGCCATAGGTGCCACCGAGATCCTCCCGCAGCGTTTCACGAAGGCGGATGCTCAACACCGAGCCGAGCGAGCGGATCAGATGCGCGTCCTCTATCGAATAGCTCGTCTCACCTGTGAAGACGATCCGGGTCGTTGCAGTCGGCTCGAGTCCCTGGCGCACGACCTTCTCAACCACCCCCTGCGGAGGCCGTCTTCCCACATCCCGCCAGCTTTCCATGCGGCCGCTCGAGGGCAATCCGCCGAGGTACTGCTCGATGAGGGGGCGGACTTCGTCCGGATCGAGGTTGCCGGCAAGGACGAACGTGAAGTCACCTGCGTCAGCAAAGCGCTCACGATAGAAGTCCATCGCCAGATCCGGATCGAGCGCTTCGATGTCCCCGAGGGTGGGTGGGATCGAGCGGGGATGATACTGATCGATGGTGACGTTGAAGGTGTCCGCGAAGGCAGCGGAGGGGTCGGCGCCGCGGTTCGCGTAAACGGCACGGGCTCTCGCGAGAAGGGCCTCGATCGCTTCCGGGTCCTGCCGCGGCTCGGTGAAGTAGAGGTAGACCATCTGGAGCATCGTCTCGAAGTCACGAGGCGAAGCTGTCCCCGCCATCCCCTCCTCCAGCTCGCCGATCACCGGGCCTGCGGCAGCCGCCTTCCCTGCAAGCACACGACGCAGATCGACGGCGCTGAAAGTGCCCACACCGCTGACCCCCGCCAGATCCGCCGCCACGGATGCCGATAAATAGTCTTCATCGGAAGCCAGAGAGAGGCCGCCGGGGCTGAAGGCGCGCATGACAATTTCGTCTTCGCGGAAATCGGTCGGCTTCAGGAAGACTCGCACGCCATTGCCAAGACGCCACTCCGTTACCCCGACCGCCGCGTGCTCCATCTCGGCGACCACCGCCGATGGGATCGGTGCCGAAGCAAGCAGCGGAAGATCGATCACCCTGTCCTCGTACGGTTCGACAGCGGCCATCCCGACCCGCTCGACGATCGCCCGTACCGCGGCGAGATCAGGGAGTTGGACCTCTTCCTTTTCGGGTGCGCTCACCAGAATCACCCGGTTCGCATCGTCGAGCAGTTCCTGGGAAAGCCCGTTGGCCTCCGCAACCGTTATCCCGTCGAGGAGGTCCTGCGCCAGTTCGTACTCGTAACTGATTCCAGGAATCGGCTCGCCTTCCAGATAGTTGTTCACGTATTCGGCCGCGTGGGCGCCCGAGTTCGTCCGGTCCCGCTCGAGGTTCGCACGCTCAAGCGCTCGCAACATGTTCAGTTTGGTCCGTTCGAGCTCCGTTCCGGTGAAGCCGTGCCGGGCCACCCGCTCAGCCTCCGTCAGAACCGCCTCGATCCCCCGTTCCGTCCCGCCATCGCCGACAATGGCCTGAAGCGCGTAGACGTCGGCCGATCGAACGAAGGGACCGCCCTGCGCCGCTGCCGCCAGGAAGGGCGCGTTCGGCAATCTGGCGATCTCATCGAGGCGGGAGTTCAGCATGCTGTCATAGAGCCGCGCCAACAGAAGATCCCTGTAGTCGGCCACCGTCGAAAGTCGGCTCCGCGGCCGCTTGTGGATGATCTCGACCCGGGTAACGGTGAGTTCCGGATCGGTCGTGGCGAGGAAAAGAACTTCGTCGTGGGGCGGAATGTCGTAGACGGTGCGTTCAGGACCATCTCCGGCAACGTTATCCCCGAAGTTGCTGCGGATCAGCTGCTCGATTTCATCGGGGTCGAAGTCGCCGACCGCCACGACGGCCATCAGCTCGGGGCGATACCAGTCGCGGTAGAAGCTGCGAAGCGTCTCATGGGGGAAGGTCGCGAGCGTTTCCGGAAGACCGATCGGCAGCCGCTCAGCGTATCGGGAGCCTCGGAGGAGTACCGGGATCTGCTCGTCCTGAAGACGCGCCGCTGCATCGCGCCCGCCGCGCCATTCCTCTATGACCACACCCCGTTCCCGGTCGATCTCATCGGCGTCGAAGCTGATGCCGCTGGCCCAATCGTCCAGGATCTGGAAGGCCGTCCGGACGATTTCATCGTCGTCCGTCGGCACGGTAAGCATGTAGACGGTCTCGTCGAAGCTGGTGTACGCGTTCAGGTCCGGCCCGAAGCGCATACCGATCGACTCCAGATAGTGAACGAGCTCCTGCCGGGCGAAGTTGCGGGTCCCGTTGAAGGCCATGTGCTCGACGAGGTGTGCGAGCCCCCGCTGGTCATCGTTCTCGAGAATCGAGCCGGCGTTCACGACTAGCCGCAGCTCCGCCCGCTGCTCGGGGCGGCTGTTCTGGCGGATATAGAAGGTCAGCCCATTCTCCAGTTTCCCGATTCGAACGGCCGGATCGACCGGAATCGCGGCGCCGGGGCTGAAAGTCCCGACCTCCTGCTGGGCAAGTGCGGGCGCGCTCCCCAGCAGCAGCCAGGAGATCAACCAGACGAAGGAAGTACGGATCGACAATCTGCGCATCGGCTCTACTCAGGGCGCGGGCGTGTGCATCGGAGACGAGGATGGTACTTGCACGGTCCTGTTCCATTCCTACTGCTCTGCTACCGGCAGGGTGGGTACTCGTTCCATGCCCTACCTCCCCGTGCTCATGTGCGTAGGATGGCTCTTCTTCGAGGGCGTCCTCACGGATCGGGTACGGCTTCGCACCCGTGCCGAATTGACGACGGTTCACCCGGGGGTTAGCGTCATTCGGCTCCGACCATTCCAGCGGAGCAGCACGAGGATGGAACCACCTCCACCATGGCTGTATCCTGCCACTTCTTCCTGGTCCCGCCCTTCTCGTCACCGACCACGCACGCCCCGTCCTGGCATGAGTCCGCGTCGGCGCAAGCTGATCATGGTGCTGGCCGTGCTTGCCGTCATCGTCGCGACCGGCACGCTGCTCTTCAAGCGGATCCCGGAGACGGTTTCGGCGCCGCTTTTTGTTCTGGTCGTCATTCTCGAGGTGGTGTTTGCCCCGATTCCCGGTGGCGCGATCGGTTACCTCGGCGCGGCGCGTTTCGGCTTCTGGCAAGCGTGGCCCCTCCTGTACATCGGGAACGTCGTCGGGACGACGCTCGTCTTCTTCCTCGCGAGGCGCTGGGGTACGCCACTTTTCGAGGAGAATGTTTCGGACCGCTCGCGCCGTCGGTATAACGAGCAGCTCCAGAAGCGACCAGTCCTCCTCTGGCTGGTCTACGCCATTCCCGTTGTTCCCGTCGACATCCTCAGCATACTCGCTGGTCTTTCCCGCATCCCGTCGCGCCGCTTTCTCCTGATCGCGTACACGGGCTACATCAGCTACACGGGCATCGTCGCATTCGTCGGCGATTTCCTGGCCGACTATATCGGGGTGACGGAGGCGATGTCGATCCTGGGCGGGGTCTTCTTCCTGGCGATCCTCTGGTGGCTGTGGAAGGAATCACGCCGGGATATCGACCAGGACCCTGCGACCAGGAGTGACAGAACGCATCCGCGATAAAAAAGAAAAAGCCGGCGCTTGGCCGGCTCCTCTCCTCTGGAAGATCTAGACTGCGGGATGCGCTTCGGGATCCCACCGCAGGAGGACGTTCCGGACACCTTCCAGATGTGCCTTCATCCGTTCCACAGCCAGCTCCGCGTCATGCGCCTCCAGCGCCTCGACAATCTCGATGTGCTGATAATGATCCTTCTCGCGAGACCCGTAAATGCCGAGAATGACCTTCTGCTCCTCCTGGAAGACATTCGTCAGAACCTCGAGAAGCTGCCCGAGCACCGCATTTCCCGACGCTGCAGCAATCTCCCGATGGAATGCCATGTTCATCGCGCTCAGAATGGCGTCGTTCCCGAGACAGCTACCCGCCTGATCGAGCAGGGAGCGCATCCGGACCACGCATTCGTCCGTGGCGTTGAGCGCCGCGAGCTTCACAGTCGTCAGCTCGAGCGACATCCGGGCGTCCATCAGATCGACGAGCAGCTTCTTCGAGATCGAACCTGAATAGACAGGATTCGATATCAGGAGTGAGTTGTCATCCCGACCGACGTACACCCCCGAGCCGTGCCGGATAGTGACGATCCCGAGGGTTTCCAGCTTCTTGAGAGCCTCCCGCAAGGTGGGGTGTCCCACGCCGAAGCGGTTGGCCATCTCGGCGATCGTGGGGAGGCGGTCACCAGGCTGATAGCGCCCAGAACGGATAAGCTTCCGGACGCGTTCTGCGAGCCCATCGGACAGCGTCTGTCTGGCAATGGGAGTCAAGGCCTGCTGCATTACATCCCCGGGTTGGATTTCGAAGTTCCGACACACACGAGGTCCATCCTTGGATGCCGGGCACGTTCCAGACACAATCTAGTGCCAATCAGGGGCGGGCGTACAGTAGAGGCCGGCTCGAATGGCGTAGAAGCGACTACTCGGCGGGAGGCATGATTCTATGGATGGCTGCATGAGCGGGACTCAGTCCAATCTTCACCGAAGTAGGCCGGCCTTGCAGATGCGAGGGAAGTATCTGCAAGGGGAATCGATGCCGACCTGGCTGCCGGCCCGTTCTCATCCGTCAGCCCAGGGCCCCACCGTGGAGACGGCGGCAGAGTAAGATCTGCTGCATCGTTGCGGACGTTCGCCCTGAAGGCTTCGGTCGTCAAGGGCGCGAGCCATCCGTCCCGTGAAGGGGAAGCACGCAGGCCGCGCTCGGCACCGGCTCAATATCGGGGAATGTACTCCGTCTGCAGCCGGTAGTGGGCGAGGTCGTTCGCGGGTGCCTCGAGCCCCGCAGGGATCGGCATCTGCGAGAAGGTCTGGAAGTAGAGCACACATGCGTCCCGCCACCAGACCGCGTGCTCCTCCTGCACGTCGAGCAGCGCCGCGACATGATGGAACCGGGCGGGATCGATAAGCCCTTCCAGACTCGCCCACTGCTCTCCCATCCACCGGACCTGGTCGACGCCTTCGTAGTACTTGTGAACGAGTTCGTCCCAGAGTGTTCTGCCCGACCGCATCTGGTAGGTCCAGGGAAGCCTGTGGAACCAGAGAAGGTATTCGTCAGGGATCAGCGCCAGGTCGCGAAAGACACGTGCGACGGGCTCCTGGTACTGCTCAACTGCATTCGAGCCGGTGGCCGTCCGGTCGAAGCCGATCCCGGAAGCATCCGCCCGATGGTAGTAGACGGGGTTCCAGTCGGCACGGCTGAGATGGTCCTGCCACGGCCCCGGGCCGTAGTGGTCACCCTGCGCATAGAGATGGGTCAATCCGAGCGGCATCCGGTAGTTCACGCCCGCTTCCCGCGAAACCATCATGATGTCGGTGACGATATCGACCACGCGTGGGTTGTTGCCGAACGTCATCCGGGTCCACTCTCCGGCGATGGCTTCCGCGGTGAGCGAGTGATCCCATGCGAGACGGCCGAACGCGTACCAGCTCGACTGGACGAAGGGGTGACCCGTCCAGTTCCGCGCCGTCCCCGGGTTGATGACGCCCGCCATCCCGGAGATAGGGGACCCGAACAGCTCGCCATCGATGACCTTCGCCACCGTCGACCCCTCGCCCCGAACATGCGTATCCGCGTTCAGGACTTCGGTGAAGAGCGGCCCCATGTAGGTCAGATTCGTGGCGAACCCGAAATATTCCTGGGTGACCTGCACCTCCAGCATGGTGCTGGTATTCGGCATCGCCCCGAACAGTGGGGAGAATGGCTCCCGGGGCTGGAAGTCGATGGGGCCGTTCTTCACCTGGACAATGACATTGTCCATAAAGTGCCCGTCCAGCGGGACGAACTCGTCATACGCCTCCCGGAAGCGGTCGGCCTGGGAGGGATCGTAGACGAAGGCGCGCCACATCACGATCCCGTCGTGCGGCGCCAGCGCTTCGGCGAACATGTTTGCTCCCGTCGCATGGTCACGACCATAACGCTGGGGGCCGGGCTGCCCCTCGGAATCGGCCTTCACCAGGAAACCGCCGAAATCCGGGATGAATTCGTAAATTTCGTCGACTTTGTCCTTCCACCACTGCCGCACGACAGGATCGACCGGATCGGCGGTTTCGAGCCCACCGATGGTCATCGGCGCGAAGAAGTTGACGGACAGATACACCTTCAGCCCATATGGTCTGAACTCGTCCGCCAGCGCGGCGGCCTTCTCCAGGTAGTACGGCCGCAGAATCTCGGCATTCGCGTTGACATTGTTCAGGACCGTCCCATTGATCCCCAGTGAGGCATTGATCCGGGCATAGTCCCGGTATCGTGGATCACGATAATCGGGCAGCGTTCCCCAGTCCCACAGCGAGATGCCGGCATAACCTCTCTCCACGGAGCGGTCCAGGTTGTCCCAGTGGTTCACCACTCGACGCTGTACCCGGGGCGAGCTTTCGACGTCGATGCCGGCGATCGGCTCCTGCGTCTGCAGCAGGCGCAGCAGATGGAATGCCCCGTACAAAGCTCCCGTTTCCGTCTGCGAAGCAATGACGGTCGCCCCGCGGCCGGAGACCTCGACCTCCCGGATTAGAAATCCTTCCGGTCCAAGCGCTTCGAGTGACGCATCGAGACCGAGCCCGGCGATGATGGGGGAGCTCTGCGGTGTCCCGACGATCAGCGTACCCTCTTCGGTTACCCCTTCGGCGGCGACGACTTCGGTGCCGAGGAGCCGGGATAGTCCCGACTCGAGCTCCGCTCGGACCGCCGCGGCCGTCGGTGAGTTCCCCGCGACAACCAGACGGCGCACTTGCGCAGCATACTCCTGGGAGCGAGCCGGATCTGTGACCCTCTGGTAGCGGAGCCACATCTCGTATCCATCCTCGGGAAGGAGATCCTGCCCTGCCAGCGCCGAGGGCACCGCAAGAAGGCTCGCGAGGACGAGGGTCAATCGCGTGATTCGATGAAGCATCGCCAAGGGAAGCCGGGTGAGTGGGAAGTACGAGGACCGGAGAGAAGTGGCTGGGACACCGCCGATGGTCCATCTACGGAGTATGCTTTACGCCGCATGGGATGTGCAAGCCCGGCGACAAAACCGGGTGTCGAAGCCGCCTGACGTCCGGGGTTCGTGTGCGATGTTGCTGATGTCGGCAAACAGAAGGCGCAACGATGCCTTCTCACTCTCTCCTTGCTAGTGTGACTACCGTCTCCACGTGCGCCGTCTGCGGGAAGAGGTCGAAGCAGCGAATGCTGGAGAGCTCGAACCGAGGTGAGAGGCGTTTCAGATCTCGCGCCAGTGTAGCCGGATCACATGATACGAAAAGGATGCGCGCCGGGGGCTGGTTCAGGAGTGCGTGGGTCACCTCCTCAACGACGCCGGCTCGCGGAGGGTTGAGAAGCACAAGATCGGCGGGAAGGCAGCTCTCAATCACCGCTTCGACCCTGTCGCGGAGATAGGTCGGAGCGAGGCCAGCGGACCCGGTCGAGTCAGCCGCGAGGGACAGGGATTCCGCGATTCGGATGGCTTCGGGGTCGAGTTCGATGCCGGTGACGCGAGCGCCTCGTCGGGCGAGCCGTCGCGCGTGTGCGCCGATTCCGCAGTAGGCGTCCACTACGTCGAGCATTTCCACATCGCCGCACTGGTCGAGAACGTGTGCATCGAGCAGAGCAGCAGCCTCCCGGTTGACCTGGAGGAAGGCGCGTCCCGACACCTCGAAGGACTCGTCCCCCCAGGCTTCTGGGAGCCCCCTCTCGCCGGCGGCGTGAAAGGCTTCTTCCCTCTCCCCGGGACGGTGCCAGATCGCCGCGATCCCGGTGGCCCCGTTCGTCAGCTCATCCAGACGTCCGTCGCGGTTGCCACCCTCGATCAGGAGGGAGACGGCGCCGGTAGCGGTCGACCGGAGGGTGAGGCGAAGGCTCCGGCCGGAGGGGAGCAGCTCCGCATTCTCTCCCCAACTCGCGCGCAGGCTGTTCCACGCCCTGGCGATGGGTTCTTCCGGAAGAAGACACGCACCATCCACATCGACGATGCGATCGGGATCCTTGAGTGCGTGGAAACCGGCGATGACGTGACCGCCGGGCAGCCTCCGCAGCGCAAAGGAGACGCGGTTCCGGTAGCGGAACTCGCGCGGAGAGGCGACGACCGGGGGGACATCAACGGTCAGCCCGCCGATTCGCGCGAGGGCGCTCCGGACGATGCCGCGCTTCGCCTCGAGCTGTGCGTCGTACTCAAGATGTTCGAGCGTGCAGCCTCCGCACTCGCCATAGTGCGGGCAGACCCCAGGACGCCGCACCGGAGATGGTTCGAGGATCTCGAGCAGCTGGCCCCGCGCCCACCGGGGCCGCTCCGACGTCAGCCGAACCGAAACGAGTTCGTCGGGTGCCGTTCGATGGACGAACACCGCTCGACCATCCGGCAGCCGCCCGACGCCTTCGCCGCCGGCAGCGATCGAATCGATCCGAACTTCCGCGGATCGCTGCGAAGGAGCAGGTTGTGATCGACGACGGCGGCGCTGTGGTGACGGCATTAACGGAATGGGATCTGTTGATTCCTGAAGTGCGGACGCAATCAGTCGCGCCAGAGCCAGCGCATGGCGTCGGGAAGAATCGCCCGCATGTGTGCATTGGTGTGGTATCCGTTGCCTTCCACGAACTTATAGTCGTACCCCGCCCATTCCAGCGACTGCGCCAGGGCGACATTGGCCAGCCACCAGTTCCCCCATATTGCGTCCTGGTCCCCCTTCCCATCCTGGAGAAAGACGCGGATCGGTTTGCGCGGGTTCTGGCGCACCATCACCTGATAGTTGTGCCCGCCCCCGATCCCGGATTCGCCGCCCTGAAGGTTCACGAAGCTGCCAATCCCCGAAAGGACTTTGGAAAAGACGTCGGGCTTTTCCCACGCGGCGGTGAACGCTGCTATGCCGCCGCTGCTCTGCCCCGCAATGGCCCGCCCGGCTGCATCCTGCCGGAGGTTGACCGTCCTTTGAACCTCCGGAAGGATCTCCTCGATGAGGAAGCGGACATACTGGTCGGAGAGCCGATCGTATTCGTAGCTGCGGTTATCGCGCGGGTTGTCGACTCCCCCGGGCTCCAGGAAGATGCCGACCATCACCGGGATGTCACCCTGCGCGATGAGGTTGTCGAGAACCGGGACCGCGTACTGGCGCGCTGCCGCCCCATCCTGGAAGACCATGACTGCCGCAGGTTCGCTGGCGTCGTACTGCGCAGGCACGTAAACCCACCAGTCCCGCGTCGTATTCGGGAAGATGGTGCTGCGCCAGGGGGACATCTGGCGGAGCTCGCCTCTCGGCACGCCGGCGCGGATGATGGCGTCCGGATGGGTATTGTACACTTCGAGGTTGCCCCCGCTCCGGCGCGTGTTTCCACCCACGTCGTACATCCAGGCGAAGGCTTCCCCGCTCGAGAAGCGCCGCACCACCGCGAAGACGCCGGTCGAACCGATCTGCCGCATGGGATAGCTGACCGTTCCGACGGGCCGCCACACCCGCGGAGCCTGGATCCCCTGCCCCGCAACGAAGCCGGGAATCTCGACCGCCCACGCTACCGTCGTTTCGTCGACCAGCGGCTGCGGTCCTGCGATAAGCGACTCCCGCCCTCCGAACGCACGCCGCACCTCGTCCGCGAGTCTCTCCGCCTCAGATCCCTGCACGTCGGCGGCGAGCGATGCCTCGAGCGCATGCAGGTCCAGGGTGGCTCCGGTCTGGGCATGGAGCTGGGTGGCCAGTAGGAGAGCGGAGACGGCGACGAGCGAAGAGATCTTCATCGGTGAGTCTCGGAATCAGAATGAACCGGGGGAACCCGGCAGAAGGGATTCCCCCAAACCTGAAAATCGAAATCGGGGTCGTGGAGTGCCGGGCAGGCGCCATCCGCTCCAACCGCGCACTACCCTGCGATCTCCTCGGGACGCCCCAGGAGGATCCCGCCCTTCCGGAAAAGGACCTGGAACCGCGAGAGAACGTATTCTTTCCGGACACCCGAGCCCGTCCCGCTGTTCCGGATCATCCCTCGGGACGACGAACGATCGGCATACGCCGGAGGGGCGTGAGGCATAGCCCCACGCCCCTCCGGGTCGTGCATCCTGCCGGGAAGGGAATCACCCTTCGGCCGGCTTCTCCTCTTCAGCGGCAGGTGCCTCCGTCGAAGCCTCCGCAGCGGGTGCGGCTTCGGCCGCCGGCTGCGACCCCTCTGCACCCTCTTCGCCCTCAGCGGCAGGCGCCGGACGAGGCCGGATGACCGCACCCTGCTCCACCTTCGGAACGCGGGTCGCGTTCAGCACGATCCGGCGGTTCTCCGGATCGACCTCGGTGATCTCCATCTCGAGGTCATCGCCCTCGTCGAAGAAGTCGGCCGGGTTCTGCAGGCCGGCAACGCCGAGCTGCGAGAGCGGCACGAAGCCTTCGATGTCGTCGCCCAGGTCGACCGCCACGCCCTTGTCCTGCAGGCGGGAGACCTTCCCGTTGATGGCCAGACCGACCGTGTAGTTCTCGGCGATCTCGCCCCACGGATCTTCCTGGGTCTGCTTCAGACCAAGCGAAATCCGCTTGTTCTCCGCATCGACGCCGAGGATCACCACGTCGACGTCATCGCCCTTGCGAACGACTTCCGACGGGTGCTGGATGCGCTTCGTCCAGCTCATGTCGGAGATGTGGACCAGGCCGTCGATGCCCGGCTCGATCTCCACGAATGCACCGAACGATGTGAGGTTCCGCACCTTGCCCGACATGCGCGTGCCGACCGGATACTTCTCCGGAAGCGCGTGCCACGGATCTTCCTCGATCTGCTTCATGCCGAGCGAGATCTTCTCCTCGTTCGGATCGACCTTCA
>CAYRLB010000069.1:0-14498 GCA_964424945.1 uncultured Gemmatimonas sp. | reverse complement strand
GGCGTCGCCCCGGCTGCCGTGGTACTATTCGTGATCCTGGAGGTCTGATCGGGATCTCCTGCTGTGCCGAGGATTGTGGCGTGCTCGGCCTCATGGGCGAGCGGGTCAGGCGCGGAAAGAATGCCGGGTGCGGGTCGGCTGCAGACGGACTGTATAGTTAGCGATCGATAACAAGGCTCCTGGCGGATGGAGACCGGCTGCTTGGAAGGCATCCGGTTCGGCGGTGTTCATCCGCGTACCGGAACGGAGCAGCTGTATCCGCCTTTCCCGGTAACTCAGCATCGATCCCAGGAATCACTCGCAGCGCACTGCGCAGATTATCACCGATAGATGGCAAAGATACCGTTCGATAACACGTACGCCCGCCTACCCGACCGGTTTTTCGCCCGTGTGGCGCCCACGCCGGTCCGTGCACCGCAGCTCATCCGCATCAACCACAACCTCGCGCTGGAGCTTGGCCTCGATCCGGAGTGGCTCGCGAGCGAGGAGGGCTTGGGGATGCTGTCCGGCAGCAGGGTGATCGACGCGGCCGAGCCGATCGCTACGGCGTACGCCGGCCATCAGTTCGGCGAATTCGTACCGCAGCTCGGCGACGGCCGTGCGATCCTCCTCGGTGAGCTCATCGACCGGAAGGGAGTGCGCCGCGACATCCAGCTCAAGGGCTCCGGGCGCACCCCCTTCTCGCGCGGCGGTGACGGGCGGGCTCCATTGGGGCCCGTCCTGCGCGAGTACATCGTCAGCGAGGCGATGGCGGCGATGGGGATCCCCACGACACGCGCGCTCGCGGCGGTCGCGACGGGCGAGCCGGTTTTTCGGGAGGTGACGCTCCCCGGCGCGGTGCTGACGCGCGTTGCATCGAGCCACATTCGTGTCGGCACCTTCCAGTTCTTCGCGCGCCGCGGAGATGTCGAAGGTGTCCGGCTTCTGGCCGACCACGTCATTGCGCGGCACTACCCGGAAGCTGCCGAAAGTGAGCAGCCCTATCTCGCGCTGCTGGAAGCGGTCATCCGGGCGCAGGCCACCCTGATCGCCGACTGGATGCTCATCGGGTTCGTTCACGGGGTGATGAACACCGACAATATGGCGATCGCCGGTGAGACCATCGACTACGGACCGTGCGCATTCCTGGATAGCTACGACCATCAGGCAGTCTTCAGTTCGATCGACCGTGGAGGGCGGTACGCATACTTCAGGCAGCCGGCGATCGGAGGATGGAATCTGACGCGCTTCGCCGAGAGCCTGCTGCCCCTGCTGTCTGATGATTCAACGACCGCCGTCGCCACTGCGCAGGACGCCCTCGGGGCCTATTCCTCGATCTACGAAGCCGCGTACCTTGCGAAGCTGCGGCGGAAGCTGGGGCTGCTCACCGATCGTGACGGGGATGCAGAACTCGGGCGGGACCTGCTCCAGGCGATGGAAGCAAACCGAGCCGACTTCACACTTACCTTCCGTAAGCTGAGCGAAGCCGCGGGATCAGCCGACGCAGACGCTGAGGTAGGAAGGCTCTTCGCGAGTGCGTCGGCGTACGACGAATGGGCGGTCCGATGGCGACAGCGCCTCGCGGAGGAGCCCACCGAAGTCGCAACCCGACAAGCTGTTATGCGGGCGGTAAACCCGGCGTATATTCCCCGCAATCACCTGGTCGAGGCAGCGATTCGAGCAGCCATGGACGAGGACGACTTCGCCCCGTTCCATGAACTCGTAACCGTGCTGGCGAACCCGTTCGACGATCAGCCTTCCTTCAGGCAGTACGCCGAACCGCCAGAGGAAGATGAACAGGTTTTCAGGACCTTCTGCGGAACGTAATCCGCCCCGGTCGGCAGATATCTAAGCAGCGTCGGGGGCGGCTCGGCACCTCCAGGCAATACCGATATAGATGGGTGAAGCCCCACAACCGGCTATCGTTGTGGGGCTTCACCGCATTCCAGCTCAGGCCATGCCCTGATCACGCGAAGGGACGCGATGCCTCGTCCAGTGTGGTGACCTCCTCGGGGGTGAGGCGGAGTTCCGGTGCGGCCAGCAGCTCCGAAAGCTGCGCCACCGTGGTAGCACTCGCGAGCGGCGCGGTGATGGTCGGCTTCGCCAGCGCCCAGGCCAGAGCAACCGTAGCGATAGCGGAGCCGCGCGCCGACGCGACCGCTTCAAGGGCCTCTACCACTCGCAGGCCGTCTTCGTTCAGATACGCCTCTACCGCGCCACCCCGCGCGGCGCCCTCAAGATCCTCTCTGGTACGGTATTTCCCCGAGAGAAAGCCGCTGGCGAGGGCGAAAAAGGGCGTGACGCCGAGCTGATGGGCCTCAGCAAGGGGCGCCACATTCTCCTCATAGTTCTTGCGGCTCACCAGGCTGTACTCCGGCTGCAGCGCGACCGGGATCGCGAGCCCCTGCTCTTTCGCGACGCGCATCCACTCCTCGATCCGGGCGGGCGGAAGATTCGAGATGGCGATGTAGCGGACCTTCCCCGACCTGACCAGATCGTCGAAGGCTCCCGCGATGTCTGCGATCGGAATCTCCGCATCCTCCTTGTGTGCGAAGTACAGGTCGATGTGGTCGCTGCGGAGTCGCCGGAGGGAAGCGTCAGCCGCGCGTGCGATGTTTTTCGGGGCGAGTCCCTCGTACTCCGGGTGCGACCCGACCTTCGTCGCAATCACCATGGAGTTCCGGTTGCCGCGCTTGTGCATCCAGTCACCGAGGATCGTCTCCGACTCCCCGCCCGAGTTCCCGGGGACCCAGGCGGAATAGGAGTCCGCGGTGTCGATGAAGTTGCCGCCACCCGTAGCGAAGGCGTCCAGCACCTTCTCCGAAGCCTCCGCGTCCGTCGTCATCCCGAAGGTGTTTCCCCCCAGGCCGAGCGGGAAAATCTCCAACTCCGATGTTCCGATCCGTGTCATCTGACTCCGCTCGTTCAAATGTATGTTCAGTCCGGCCCATCGGCCCGTCCCATCGCAGGCGAAGAAGTGCCCGAGGTGCATCTCCCGCGCCTCCCTGTTTCATCGGGGAATGAGGAAGGGCGGGATCCATGGCCCCGTCTTCCGCTTCGGATCCGCCCCCCTCGGACCGGTCTCCCGGAGGCGCCTGCGCGCTCACCGGGAGGTCCATGAGACAAAGGTGAGTGAGCCGTCACGCCTCCCGGCCGATACTCAGGCAGCGCGCGATTCCTCCTGAGACGCCTCGCGGGCCGCGCGGAGGGCCTCGGCCCACCAGGTGAGCTCGTCCAGCATCTGCTCGACGTTCGGCTTCAGGTACTCCAGCTCCTCCAGCGACTTCGTGCCCTGGTACACCGCCATGAAGTCAGCGCCCTGCACATGCACACCCGTGCGCGTCGGCGCCATCTGCAGCTCCACCGCGATCAATCGCAGATGCTCGACAGCGCGCGTGCCTCCGACGGGGCCGTAACCCACGCTGGCGGCCGGCTTCCGGTTCCACTCCCTGTACGCCTGATCGAGGGCATTCTTCAGCACCGCAGGGATGCTCCGGTTGTATTCCGGGGTGACGAAGATGTAACCGTCGAACTCGCCGATCTTCTTCTGCCAGCGCACCGCTTCGGCGTTCTGTGAGGGCATCCAGAGGTTCGACGCGACCTCGTCGAAGAAGGGCAGGTCGTAGTCGCGCAGGTCGAGGAGTTCCACTTCCAGGTTACGCCGCGCGGAGGCGGTGTCGTGGATCCATCGCGCGACCTTCTCGCCGAAGCGGTTGCCGCGCGTGGTGCCGATGATGACAGCGATCTTGTGCATTGTCTATCTGCTTGGTTTCCGAGGTGGACCTGCAATTAATTCGTGTGTCACACTTTCACATATGAAGCATATAGGCAAAAAAAGAGATCACTCCGGGAGGAGCGAAGCCAGCGTCCGCTGCAGCGTCGCCAGATCCGTCGCCGGCAGCGACGCTGCGAACTCGTCCTGCATGCGAGCCACCACCTCTGCCCCGGCCGCAGCGACTTCGGCCCCGCGCGGCGTCAGCTCCGCACGTACGCTGCGGCGATCGTCCGGGTCGTCGACCCGGCGGACGAGCCCCTCGCTCTCGAGGCGGTCCACGAGTGTCGTCATGTTCGACGGCACACACCGCTGCCCCTCCGCGAGGGCCCGTAGCGGCATCGGCTCGCCAGCCCGGAGGAGCTGCTGCAGCGCCTCCATCTTCGCGCGAGAAAGCCCCACCTGCCTGAGGGCTTCTTCAAGCCGATCCTGCTGAACTTTGGCCGCTTCCAGCAACAGGAGGAGAACCGGGCCGGTCACCCGCCCCTCACACACCGCCTCGACGACCTCGGTTTCAGGATGCTTCATATGTGCAACAATATAGAGATTGCCTGATTCCGGCAAGGTTCGTCACGCTGGACGCTCGAGTGGGAACCGTATCTGCTGGAGACGAGCTGTCCCGACATCTTCGCGGCGGGCGACGTGATGGACTCCCCGCCCCCTCGGACCCTCCCGCTCCGACGCCGGTAAGATGAGGCACAACAGCGATGACTGCGGCGCACAGCGCCCCCGACGAATGTCATCGCGGCCTTATATCGAAGATATCCATCATGGTTGAATTGTCTGTTCTGGAGCTGGGTCGGGTGCGTAAGGGTTCGGATCGGCGCGCGGCGCTGGACGAAGCCCGCGCGCTGGCTCAGCACGCGGAAAAGTGGGGATACAAGCGGATCTGGGTCGCCGAACATCACAACATGCCCACGGTCACAACGGCTGCGACCTCGATCGTGATCGCCCACATCGCAGCCGGCACGGAGACGATCCGGGTCGGCGCAGGGGGAATCATGCTTCCGAATCACGCGCCCTATGTCATCGCGGAGCAGTTCGGCACGCTGGAGACGCTCTTCCCGGGACGGATCGATCTCGGGCTCGGCCGCGCGCCGGGCACCGATCAGATGACGCTCCGTGCGCTTCGACGCGATCCGGCCAACGCGGAGCACTTCCCGCAGGACGTCCTTGAGCTCCAGGCTTTCCTCGGGCCGGTCCGGCCAGGTCAGCGGATCGAGGCGGTCCCCGGTTCGGGCACGGAGGTACCCCTCTGGATTCTCGGCTCGAGCCTCTTCGGTGCACAACTCGCGGCGGAGCTCGGCCTCCCCTACGGCTTTGCTTCGCACTTCGCCCCCCAGATGCTGGATACGGCGCTGAAGATCTACCGCGAGCGCTTCAAGCCGTCGCCGCAACTCGACCGGCCATACGTCCTGGTCGGGGTGAATGTGATCGCCGGCGAAGACGATGCGGAGGCAAAGTTCCTGGCAACGTCGCAGCAGATGTCGTTCACCGGGATCTTCCGGGGCGCGCGCGAACTCACCCTTCCACCGATCGAGGACATCGATTCCTTCTGGACGCCGCAGGAAAAAGCTCAGGTCATGCAGATGCTGGGGGAAAGCATCATCGGCGGACCCGAATCGGTCCGGAGCGGGATCGACGCATTCGTCGAGCGGACCCAGGCGGACGAGCTGATGATCGTCTCCGATGTGTACGATCCGGCGAAGCGGTTGCGGTCCTTCGAGATCATCGCGGAGGTCGCGGGCATCGGCTCGAAGTCGCCCGGCTGATCGTCTTCCTTGCTCCGATCGGGTCGCTATGAGAGCTGCAGACCGCAGCTGAACGCAGGCGTTCGGCGACCAGAATGAAGATGGCCCCGCATGGAGAGTCTCCGTGCAGGGCCATCTTTCTGTGATCTGCCTGCGTCAGGCCCTGCTCAGCGGAAGATCCGCTGCGCGAAATGATATAGATCGTTGCTCCAGACCTGGAAGTCGTGGCCGCCCGAATCCACATGCCAGATGTGCGGCACCGCATGCTCATCGAGATAGGCGTGCGTGCGCTGGCTGATGAAGAAGAGATTGTCCTCATCGCCGCAGGAGATCCACAGGAGCTTCAGCATCTCGCGCGCCTGAGCCGGGTCGGGCACCAGCTCCTCCGGCGGAAGGGTGTTCGGCGCCGACGAGAAGCCGCCGATCCAGGCGAACCGATCGAGATTCCCGAGCCCGAAGTTGAGCGACTGCCCGCCTCCCATGGAAAGGCCGGCAAGGCCACGGCTCTCCCGGTCCGTCCGCACGGAGAAGCGCTGCTCGATGAAGGGGATGAGGTCCACGAGCAGATCCCCTTCGAAATTCGCGAAGGCAGGCGCCGCAGCCATGACATTCCCCTCCGCGCGATCGTTGGGTTGCGCTCGGCCGTTCGGCATCACCACGACCATCGGCACCGCCAGATCATCCGCGAGGAGGTTGTCGAGGATCGCCTGCGGATTTGCCCCCCGGTGCCACTCCTCCTCATCGCCACCGATGCCATGCAGCAGATAGAGGACCGGGTAGCGCTCGTCCGCCGAGTAGTCGGGGGGCAGATAGACGAGCGCGCGACGAACCGTACCGACGGTGGATGACGGGTACTCGATCGATTCGATCCGACCCTGTGGAACCCCTTCCCGCGGCCGGTTGAAGCCATCGGGCGGAGGGGGCGCGATCGGTCGGTCGTCCGGGCCGAGAACGATCGGCTGGTTCCCACCACCCGGCTGAGCGACTGCATCGCCGGCTCCAGCGATGGCGAGCGCGAAGAACACCCCCGCCATCGTCATGACCATCACCGCTCTTTCTGACATTCTGGACCTCCCGCAGGCTGGGTTCTGGTCGATTTCGCTGCCGGACGAACCGTTGTCGGCAGACGAACGGGCGAACGCACCGGCTCCGACGGCCGCCGAAGATTCCGGAGCAGGACATCGCGCCGGGAGCCGCGCGCCAGCACGGCTCCCTCGGCGGCGGCCGGTGAATCAGGTCGCGTTGAAGACGAGCACCGGGCAGGTCGACCCTTCCAGGATCTGTTCCACCCTGGGCCCGAGGAAGAGGCGGTCGGAACCGGGCCGGACGTCGGTGCCGAGAACGCACAGACCACACCCGATGTCGTTCGCCACTTCCAGGATGACCGCATCCGGCTCTGCTCCCACGCGGACCATCGGGAGTGTGCGCACTCCCTGTGCCTCGCCCAGGTCGTAGAGCTCCCGCACGATCGAGTGTGCTGTGGCGAAGCGCCGTTCATCATTCCCCAGCGCCTCCTGGAGATCTTCCCGGTTCGAATGCACCACATTGAGAATCACGACGACATCGTCGGGTCCCGCGAGCCGGAAGGCGAGCTCGGCAGCCTGGCGAGAGGCCAGTGAGCCGTTGGTCGGCACGAGGATCCGCCCCGATCCCCATTCGTCCGATTCACTCCCGCCCTTGACCACTAGAGTCGGGCAGGGGGCGAAGCGCACGAGCCGGTCGATCAGCGGGTGGAAGAGCGTATCGGCGCGGCGACCACGAAGCTCCGTCGCCCCGAGAATCAGCAGGTCGTAGTGCTTCTGCGCCTCGTCGAGGATGTCGCCGGCTGGCTCGTCGCTGACGACGACCTTCTTCGTCAGCTCGGACATCTTGAGTTGTGAGCTCAGATAGTCCAGGTAGTCCATCCCGTCGCTCTTCTTCCCTTCCTCGCTGACGTTGAGGAGGGTAAGGGAGAGGGAGCCGTGTGCGCCCAGCCGGTCCAACACCTTCGCCTGCAGCGCGTGGACCGCATCGCCGATCGGGCGGCGCCGCACAGGGAGAAGGACGCGATGGATCTTCGCGATGCGGCTTCCTGACGCGAGCTCCTCCCGCCGCAGCCGCTCCAGCTCCTGCTCCTCGGGCGTGACGCGCGCGAGAACCCAGCGCAGCGCGGGCGGGGCCATCAACGAGGTGACCATCGCCATCACCACGATGATGGAGAACATGTCCTGCGAAAGGATCCCGAGTTCGAGCCCGATCGTCGCGATGATGATCTCCATCGCGCCCCGGGCGTTGAGTCCGGCCCCGTAGCTGAGCGCAGTCCAATGCTCGCGCCCCCCGATGAAGCGGGCGCCCAGATAGGTCCCGACGATCTTCCCGCCCGATGCGATCGCGATGACGAGCAGCGTGATGAGGAAGAGACGCGGCTCCAGGAGCGCATTCGCGTTCACCTTCAGACCCGCGACCGCGAAGAAGATCGGGGTGAAGACGGCGAGGGAGAGGGTGATCAGCTTGTGGTGAACCGACTCCGGCAGGCGTGGCATCTGGCCGAGAAGGATGCCCATCACGAAGGCGCCGAGAACCGCTTCGAGCTGGAGCGCCTGGGTGACCGCTCCCCACGTCAGAGTGAGCACGACGACCAGAGTAACCAGCCTGTCGGCGCTGCGGACTTCGTCCTGGACGAAGTCGAGGGCCCGCTTAACGAGCCAGCGGCCGAAGGTGAAGCTGACCGCCATGAAGAGCGCGACGCTCCCGACCGACCGCAGCACCGCTTCGCCTGTGACGAGCCCCGTACCGGCCAGGCCTGCAACGATCGAGAGCAGGATCCACCCGATCGTGTCATCGCTCATCCCCGCCGCGATGATCGTCTGCCCGATGTCGCGCCGCATCAGATTCATGTCCATCAGCACCTTCGCGATGACGGGAATCGCGCTGATGGACATCGCTGTGGCGACGAAGAGCGAGAAGACGAGCCTCTGCCCCGTGCCCGGTTGCGCGAGCAGGTCGGCCGGCAGGTACCATCCGAGGATGAAACCGCTCGTGAAGGTCACGACAATCCCGCCCAGCGAGACCCCGATCGCGGTGCGAGCGTGCCGGCGGATGAGGCCCAGATCCGTCTCCAACCCTGTGATCAGCATCAGGAACAGCGCACCGAGCAGGCTGACCACCTCGAGGAGATATCCCCCGACAGCCGTCTGAGGCACGACCCAGGCGGCCACGGCCGGGAAGAGCCCGCTGAGGAGCGAAGGCCCCAGGATGATACCGGCGAGAATCTCCCCCACCACCGATGGCTGCCCCAGACGCTGGGCCAGCTCGCCCATCGCGCGTGCGGAGAAGAGGAGAATCGCGATCTGAACCAGCAGGATCAGGACGTCGTGATGGGGAGCAGCGGTAAAGGGTGATGTCACCGGTTATCCTCGTTTCGGGGGCTCACCCGTCGGCCTCCACCGAGCTGGGCTGATTCGTACGAAAAACTGATCTGAAAAATAGAAGAAGATGCGATGGCGCGCACGGCGCAGATGCCGTCGCACCGCACCTCCATCATTCGGCGGCCGGCCCCATGGAAGGGGACGGGCCGCCCTGCGAATCCTCGATAAAGACTCCTTTTCTGCGGGCGGTGCCAGCCGGTGGCTGATGTACCCGTTTCGCGGATTGTACCATGCATGCACGAGGCCTTCAACTGCTGCACTGCGTGGCGGCAACGTCCCGCGCATCCCGCCCGGTGCGTACGATGCCGAGCGAAAGTGCTGAGCTACCCGTCGTTTGCATCGTCATGGGGTGCGGCCTACGTTCGCTGGCTCGACATCGGAAATTCAGACGGCTGCAGAAAGATAGTATGATGGCAAGGGTGGACGGCACAGAGGCGCGGAGTTCGCTGATACTCGCAACCGATCTCGACGGCACTTTCGCCGGTGGTACGCGAGAGCAACGGGCGCAACTGCAGGCGGCGCTTCGGGGGCTACCGGACGCGGTCCTCATCTATGTCACCGGACGGAGCGTGGAGGCGACGCAGGAGATCATCGCGACCGCCGGACTGCCGCACCCGGACATGCTCATCGCCGATGTCGGCACTTCGGTTCGCCGGGGGGAAGCGTTCGAACCGGTTCAGGAGCTGGAGGCGGAGCTGGACGCTGTGTGGCCGGGCGCGAACCTCGTGCGGGATCGGATGATGAAGGTCGCCGGGCTCGAGGAGCAGGCGGTGCGCCCCCCCAGACGCGTCTCCTACTGGATCCGTGAGGGAACGATGAGTGAGGCGATCGACCGGGCCGGGGCGGCGCTGAACGGGCTGGAGGTCGACCTGGTGGCGTCGGCTGATGTCTATCTCGATGTTCTTCCGCGCGGGGTGAACAAGGGGACGACCTTGCAGCGGGTGCTGCGCTGGCTCGACCGCGAAGAGGCTGATGTGGTCGTGGCGGGCGACACGCTCAACGACCTGGCCCTCTTCGAAACGGGCATGGCGGGGGTCGTCGTCGGGAACTGCGAGGCGGCGTTGCGAGAGCGTGTGCATGGCAGGGAGCACCTCTACTTTGCATCGGGCGAGGGTGCGGCAGGCATCCTCGAAGCGCTGCTTCACTTCGGCTGGCTGCCGGGAGGTGACGCCGATGCCGAGTGACTTCATCGTCCTCTCCCACCGGGAGCCGTATCAGGAAGTCGTCACCGCCGACGGCACAGAGCTGCAGCGCAAGACCAATGGGGTCTTCACCACGCTCGACTCCGTCATGCGGACGAAGCGGGGAACGTGGCTGGCCTGGAAGGAACATGGCCCCGGAGAGGAGTGGCCCGAACGGATCCACGTGCCAGCGGAGGACCATCCCGAGTCGTACACCGTTCGTCGCCTTCCGCTGAGCCCCGAGAAAGCTTCCAGCTTCTACTACGAGTTCACCTCGACGGCGCTCTGGCCCGTTCTCTTCTCGCTCCTCGACAAGGCACGCTTCACCCAGGCAGCGTGGGAAACGTATCGGGAGGTGAATGAGCAGTTCGCGGCGGCGGCGTGCGAGGAGGCTGCACCCGGGGCACTCATCTGGGTCAACGACTTCCATCTGATGCTCGCGCCGAAGCTGATCAAGCAGCGGCGTCCGGATCTCACTATCGCCCTCTTCCTCCACACGACCTTTCCGCCGCCGGACATCTTCGCAGTGATCCCATGGCGGGAAGAATTGCTCGACGGTCTGCTGCACCTCGACCTGATCGGGTTCCATATTCCGTCGTACGCGCAGAATTTCGCCGACACCGTAGAGCGGTTCATGGAAGCGCATCCGACGGCAGTGACGCGCACCGACCTGATCGCCCATGGCCCTGCGGTGGCGGTGCCCCGCTATCCACTCAGCCTCCGATATGGCGAGCATGACGTCGGTATTGGTGTCTACCCGGTCGGGGTGGACGTTGAGCATTTCGCGCAGCTCGCGCAGTTGCCCGCGACCCGGCGGAGACGCGATGAGATCCGGGAACGTACCGGCGCGAGCACCCTCATCCTGAGCGCGGAGCGGCTCGACTACGTCAAAGGGGTGCTGGAGCGGCTGGAGTGTTTCGAGCGCTTCCTGCAGAAGCACCCGGAGCGGCACGGGGATGTATCCTTCGTGCAGATCGCCGTACCCACCCGCTCAGGGATGGAAGAGTTCCAGACGATGCGGCGGCTCACGGAAGAAGCGGTGGGCCGGATCAACGGACAATTCGGCTCGATGGACTGGCAGCCGGTCATCCACTTCTACGGGAGCTTCGACCATGAGGAGCTGGTGGCATTCTACACCGCCGCCGATGTCGCCTGGGTCACGCCCCTCCGCGATGGGCTGAACCTCGTGGCCAAGGAGTACATCGCCTGCTCCGCCGGGGGCGACGGCGTTGTGATCCTGTCGGAGTTCGCGGGCGCCGCGGCAGAGCTGTCGGGGGTGATCCTGACGAATCCCTACAGCCCGGACGATATGGACCGCGCGCTGGAGCAGGCGCTATCGCTCACCCCCGGTGAACGGGTCGCCCGGATGCTGACCCTGCGCGACCGGGTGCTCACACACGACATCCACCGCTGGTCGCGCCGCTTCCTCAGCGATGCGGAGCGGGTCCGGGCCGCGCGCGACCGGATGCCGAACGCGAGCGTCTCCTGACGGTGGCGGGCTCACGGCGGGTGTCTGCGTGCAAGGCCTCGTCCGCCCCCGCAGCCTGAGCACATTCGGAGACAGATCATATGTCGCGCCTCTGCGGGCATTCTGCGCCGCCACCTCGGGTCCTTCGGGAAGTTTCTGCAGGCGGATCTCGGGGCACGTCTTTTCCCCGCCGTATGGTACACGTGGCTGGAGGCGGTTCTCGGGGGACCTCCCGAGTCGGACCCGGCTAATCTGGCGGTACATCACGGGCCGCTATTTGGGCAGCCGATGGAGGCGGACTTTCTTGATCAGTTGCTGCAGGGTCACTCAGCCCAGGTGGACCCGTGGCTACTGGCATACGAGTTCGGGTTCGAGGTCGGCAAGGGCTCTTACCGATTCGCCGGCGGCCCGCCAGTCTGCACTCGGGCAAAGCTGGTCGCCCGAGAATGCGAAAAGGCCTTTCTCCGCGGTCCGGAAAGGCGCGCGACGCCCGGAGGCCATTCTTGACACATCAACAGTTCTTGATTTATCATCAAGCCATGAGAACTGCTGCATCGAATTCCGCCCGCGTCGCAAGGTGGTTTCACGCGCTCTCCGACGAAACCCGCCTCCGCATCATCGACATGCTCCAGGGCGGGGAGCGCTGCGTCTGCGACCTGCAGGACTCGGTCGGCGCTGCACAGTCGCGGCTGTCCTTCCACCTCAGGGTCCTGCGGGAGGCCGGGCTGGTGAACGACCGGAAGGAGGGGCGCTGGAACTTCTACTCGTTACGTGCCGACGTGATGGACGAGATGTCCGCCTATCTTCAGGAGCGGAAGCCGGACGAGAGCGCCTGGGCGCCGTGTGGATGCGAAAATTCCATCCCGGGGCAGTGCTGCGACTAAGCACACCGACCTTTTTTTTGACCCGATACATCAACCTTTCTTGATAAGCGAGGCAGCATGAGCACAGAGACGCGGGAGATTGTACGCGAGCGCTATGGACAGGCGGCGCTCACAGTCATGCAGGGGCAGGAGAAGGCGTCCTGTTGCGGAACGGGCGGAAGCTGCGGTTCGACGGACCCGATCACGAGGGATCTGTATGATGCAGTCAGCACCTCGGCTCTCCCCGAAGCGGCGGTGCTCGCCTCCCTCGGTTGCGGCAATCCCACGGCTCTCGCGGAGCTGAAGGAGGGCGAAGTGGTGCTGGATCTCGGGTCAGGCGGCGGCATCGACGTTCTGCTCTCGGCGCGTCGCGTCGGCCCCACCGGCAAGGCGTTCGGTCTGGACATGACCGACGAGATGCTGAACCTCGCCCGGAAGAACGCTGCCGCGATCGGCGCCACCAACGTCGAGTTCCTCAAGGGGCACATCGAGGAGATTCCGCTCCCCGACAACAGCGTCGACGTGATCATCTCGAACTGCGTCATCAACCTTTCCGCGGACAAGGGCCAGGTGCTGAATGAAGCGTTCCGGGTGCTGAAGCCAGGTGGCCGCTTCGCAGTGTCCGACGTTGTCGTCAATGGCGAGGTCCCCGGCGAAATGCGCCACTCCATGGAACTCTGGGTGGGATGTGTGGCGGGGGCATTGGAGGTCGAAGAATTCGAGCGGCTGCTCAGGCAAGCGGGTTTCGAGAATACATCAATCGAGCCCACGCGGGTTTACCGGGCTGAAGATGCCCGGGCTTTCGTGGAGGAGGCGGGTCTCGACGTTGAAGCTTTCAGCAAGGCGGTGGACGGGAAGATCATGGCGGCGTTCGTTCGGGCGATCAAACCGGCTGAGGTGGGAACCAGCGCCGACTCCGGAGGGGCGGCGGTGGCGGAGGCGTGCTGTGCCCCGGGCTGCTGCTCCTGATCGGGTGAGGCTCGCATGGCAGCTGTAGATGAAGGCCGTCCATCCCACCGATAACGAAGAATGATGTCCGAAACATCCGCCCGACGGCTGTCATTCCGGGATCGCTACCTCACCCTATGGATCTTCGGGGCGATGGCCCTTGGAGTGGCCGTCGGCGTTCTCAGCCCTGGCGCGGAGGGGTTCATCAACCGCTTCCAGGTCGGAACGACCAACATCCCGATCGCCATCGGGCTGATCCTGATGATGTACCCGCCTCTGGCGAAGGTGCGCTACGAGGAGCTTGGGGACGTCTTCCGTAGCTGGCGGATTCTGGCGCTCTCGCTGGTGCAGAACTGGGTGATCGGGCCGGTGCTGATGTTCGCGCTCGCGATCATCTTCCTGCGTGACTACCCCGAGTACATGGTCGGCCTGATCATGATCGGCCTCGCGCGCTGCATTGCGATGGTCATTGTGTGGAATGAGCTGGCGAAGGGCGACAGTGAGTATGCTGCCGGCCTGGTGGCCTTCAACTCTGTCTTTCAGGTCCTCTTCTACGGCGTCTACGCGTACCTCTTCATCACGGTGCTGCCGACCTGGTTCGGGCTCGAAGGCACCGTGGTGGATATCTCGATGAGGCAGATCTTCGAGAGCGTGGCGATCTACCTCGGCATCCCCTTCGCGGGCGGGATGCTGACCCGGTGGACGCTTCTCCGCTCGAAAGGCCGCGACTGGTATGAGCAGCGGTTCATCCCGCGGATCAGCCCGATCACGCTGGCGGCACTGCTATTCACCATCGTGGTGATGTTCGCCATCCAGGGGGAAAAGATCGTCTCGCGACCGTTCGATGTGGTGGTGATCGCCGTCCCGCTGCTGATCTACTTCGTCGTCATGTTTCTGGTGAGCTTCTGGATGGGCCGGAGGGTCGGGGCGGACTATTCCCAGACGGCAACGCTCAGCTTCACAGCTGCCAGCAACAATTTTGAGCTAGCAATCGCCGTCGCCATAGCGGTCTTCGGGATTGGCCACGGCGCGGCCTTCGCGGCGGTGATCGGACCGCTGGTGGAGGTGCCGGTCCTGATCGGGCTTGTGAATGTCTCCCTCTGGTTCCAGCGGAAGTACTTCGGCGATG